>CALWMO010000232.1 GCA_944381965.1 uncultured Butyricicoccus sp. | reverse complement strand
GATAGTGATGATACATCATGGTTTTTATCATGATTACCCTGTGCAACCGCAAGTAAATTATTTGCTAAAAGCTCTGCTCCACCAGTTGGATACTGCCCTTCAGCAGATTCAAATAAGCTTTCCCATTGTAACTTTGATTCTGCATTATCTGTCAAATCTCCGCCAATATACACAAAATCAAGATTGGAATATTGACTTAAATAATGTAATGTTGCATTTGATGCCTCCGCATCAACAAGTGAGCCAACCTGTGTATCAGTAATATAAGCAAAAGTTAATACTTCATCGCTTCCTTGCTCTGGTAAGCTCTTAAATGTGCCAGTAAAGGAGTAGTCTTGCTGTCCGATTGTATAAGTATAGCTCATATTTGGTTTTAGATTTTCAAAAACAACGCTATACTGATATTTTTGTGCTGATGGAGAATATTGACTTTCTGCTGTATATTCTGTTGTTGTGCCTTCTTTATCGGTTAATACTACTTTTCCTTCTGTTTGACCAACTGTGGTATAAGCTAAATATACCTCACTGTAATCTTTTCCGACATGTGTATTTACTTGTTTAGCAACCATTTGCTCTGCACTAGGTGTTTCCGGTGGCTGATAAACATTACCGTTTTCATCTTTTCTTAATACTACAGATTTTCCGTATTCTTCACCAACAGAAACGTATTCTGCAATAATATCATTATTTTGCTCCCAATCTTCTCTAGTTGGTATATCTGTTACGTCAGCGGATTTTAATGCATCTGAATCATTAGGGTCTGCAAATACAATTCCTGTAATACCAACTGGAACTTCTAGAGAGTAAATATCTTCTGTTCCTTCAACTAACTGCATTTCATCTCCAGGCCATTCTGTGCCTTCAACGCCTGTTCCCCAGTAGTGAATGCTTACATCTTCCCACTTTGTAACACTGTTATCAAAACGAATTTCCATTTTATCAATGTTTTCAGTTTCTAAACTGTTTTCTGCCGATACTAGCATTGGACATGCCATAACTCCAACTAATATAAGGCTTATAATGTTTTTCAGTTTTTTCATATATATCTCCTTTTTCGAAAGTTACCTAATAATATATACTAAAAGTATGTTAATTATAATTAAAAAGACAGTAATTTTTTAGTAAAATCTTTCTTTTAAATTAAAAAAGCGAGAGATTTTTTAATCTCTCGCCTTTGGTTTTTACTTATGATAAAGTTTCTTTGTCTGATGCACTGGTGAACATGTTAAATTCATTCCAAGCTTTTTAAACAGAGTTTCATCTACCTGTGCTAAAATAACTGAAGAGTGAACCTCACAAGCTTTTAGCTTTGAAAGCTGCTGCATTGCAAGGTCTGCCGCTGGATTAGTAGCCGCTGAAATAGATAGTGCAATTAATACTTCATCTGTGTGCAATCTTGGATTATGATTTCCTAAACCCTTGATTTTAAGCTGCTGAATTGGCTCAATAATCAGTGGTGGAAGTAAATGCATTTCATCTGGTAAGCCTGCAAGCTCCTTGAGTGCATTTAACAGTGCTGCTGCTGATGCACCAAGTAAAGATGATGTTTTACCTGTTATAATCTTGCCATTTTCAAGCTCAATAGCTGTTGCCGGACTTCCTGTTTGCTCTGCAAGCTGCTCTGCTGCTGCAATTACTGGTCTATCTTCTGCAGATATCTTCATCTGGTTCATTAAAAGCTCTATCTTCTGAACACAGCTTTCATCTGCTCTGCCCATTCTAACGTCACAACGAGCTTGATAATATCTGCGGATAATTTCCTCACATGATGCCTTTTTACAAGCCTCATCATCAATAATACACTTACCTGCCATATTTACACCCATATCTGTTGGTGAATGATATGGGCTTTCACCTGCAATCTTTTCAAAAATTGCATTTACTACTGGGAAAATCTCAACATCTCGGTTATAGTTTACAGTTGTCACATTGTATGTTTCCAGATGGAATGGGTCAATCATATTGACATCATTTAAATCTGCTGTTGCTGCCTCATATGCAACGTTTACAGGGTGCTTTAGTGGCAGATTCCATACTGGGAATGTTTCAAACTTTGCATATCCTGCACTAACTCCACGCTTATATTCATGATAAAGCTGTGAAAGACAAGTAGCCATCTTACCTGAACCAGGGCCAGGGGCAGTAACTACAACAAGTGGTCTTGTAGTTTTGATATACTCATTTTTTCCATATCCCTCGTCAGAGACAATAAGTGATACATTGCTTGGATAACCTGCTATTGGATAATGCATATATACATCTACTCCAAGAGCAGTTAAACGCTTTTTAAATGCATCTGCTGCTGGTTGTCCTGAATATTGTGTGATTACTACGCTTCCTACATATAGACCGATTCCACTGAAAGCATCGATGAGTCTTAATACATCTACATCATAAGTAATGCCAAGGTCTGAACGCACCTTATTTTTCTCAATATCCCCTGCTGAAATAACTATTACTATTTCTGCATCATCTTTCAGTTGGGTCAGCATACGCACTTTACTATCTGGAGCAAATCCTGGTAAAACTCTTGATGCATGGTAATCATCAA
>CALWMO010000231.1 GCA_944381965.1 uncultured Butyricicoccus sp. | reverse complement strand
TCCTGCTCAACGCCACCATTAAAGAAGAAAGTAACATGAGCATATTTTTCGGTTTCAGCAATACGCAGCTGGGTTAAGCCCTTTTCTGCGATGTATTCACCGAAGGTATTTGTTAAAGATTGTGGTTTGAAAGCAACTTCAACATTAGGCATAGTTGCATCATACTGAGTCATGCAAACATACTTAACCTGTAAGTTACCATTTTCACGAGCAAAGCCGTCGAAATCAGGGTCAACGATTGTACGAGTAATTTCTCTAGCACGGTCTGGGCGGAAGTTAGCAAAGATAATAGCATCATCTTTCTTAACATTTGCACCCTCAGTGATAATCATTGGCTCGATAAACTCGTCAGTCTTGCCATTTGCATAGCAATCCTTGATAGCCTGTACAGCATCAGCATAAACTGGAGCTTCACCAAGAACGATAGCATCATAAGCACGTTCTACTCTATCCCAGTTCTTATCTCTGTCCATTGCATAGTAACGACCAGAGATAGTAGAGATACATCCCACGCCAAGCTCATTGATTTTATCCTGAACCTTCTGTACATAATCTGCACCAGATGTTGGAGGTGTGTCACGACCGTCCATAAAACAGTGTACACAAACCTTAGTTAAACCATTTCTCTTAGCAAGCTCTAAAAGTGCACAGATATGGTCAATGTGGGAGTGAACGCCACCATCGCTCATCAGACCGAAGATGTGCAGTGTGGAGTTAAACCACTTGCACTGGTCAACAGCACTCTTAAATGCTTCATTTTCAAAGAAATCGCCGTCTTCAATAGCTTTAGTAATACGGGTAAGCTCCTGATATACAATGCGACCTGCACCGATATTAGTATGACCTACCTCAGAGTTACCCATCTGACCGTCTGGCAGACCTACGTCCATACCAGATGCACCAATCAGAACATTTGGGCATTCCTTCATATATTTATCCATGTTAGGTGTTTTAGCCGCATGGATTGCATTGCCCTTGTCACTATCACGATGACCGAAACCGTCCATAATGATAAGTGCAAGAGGCTTTTTCTCTGCACCAGCAACAGTCTTTGTTGCAGTAGCAGTTTTAGCTGCCTGAGTCTTTGTAGCAGCGGTCTTACGAGGACGACGGGTTGTTGTCTTTTTTTCCACTGCTGTTTCCTCCTGCTTAGTTTTTCTCATACTAAATTAAATCTCCTTTAATGGCAAAAGGGGGATAAAAGCGATATTAGCTTTTTCCCCCTCCTACCCCATAAACGCTTAAAAAACGCTGGTTATTAGTTCTGGTTTGCTGCCTCTACGATTGCTGCAAAATCAGGAGCCTTAAGGGAAGCACCACCGATTAGACCACCGTCTACATCTGGCTGTGCAAGCAGCTCTGCTGCATTCTTAGCATTCATAGAACCACCGTACTGAATGGTGATTGCACGAGCTGCACGAGCACCATACATCTCACGCAGGCAATCACGAATCTTAGCACAAACCTCACCAGCCTGTTCACTAGTTGCAGTCTTGCCAGTACCGATAGCCCAGATTGGCTCATAAGCGATAACTACCTTCTTAATTTCGTCAACAGTTACGCCCTGAAGTGCAATCTTAACCTGCTTACGGATAACTTCCATAGTTACGTCCTGTTCACGCTCTGCAAGGCTCTCACCTACGCAAAGGATTGGACGAAGACCATTTTCGATTGCAACCTTTACCTTCTTGTTGCATGTTTCATCTGTTTCGTTGAAATACTGACGACGCTCGGAGTGACCAATGATAACGTATTTAACACCAAGCTCCTTGAGCATATCAGCAGAAATTTCGCCAGTGAAAGCACCAGACTTCTCAAAGTGCATATTTTCTGCACCGATTGCAATTTTGCTTCCCTTAGCAGCCTTTACTGCTGCCTGAATGTCGGTGAATGGAACACAAAGAACAACTTCACACCACTTAGTCTTAGAAAGCATGCTCTTCATTTCTTCGATAAGAGCCTTTGCTTCGCTAGGTGTCTTGTTCATTTTCCAGTTACCAGCGATAATCGTCTTACGATATCTGCGATTCATATTGTTAATACCCCTTTCGTCCTTAAAGCAATCGCTTTTAAGGGCTTTTTATATAAAAATTTATAAATTACTTGTCGTTTAGGCAAGCGATACCTGGCAGTTCAAGACCTTCTAAGAACTCAAGAGAAGCACCGCCACCAGTGGAGATGTGAGTCATCTTATCTGCATAGCCAAGCTTTTCAACAGCAGCTGCGGAGTCACCGCCACCGATGATAGAAATTGCCTTAGACTCAGCAATTGCCTTAGCAACAGCCTTAGTACCTACTGCAAATGCATCGAATTCAAATACGCCCATTGGGCCATTCCATACAACAGTACCAGCATCCTTAACAGCCTCAGAGAACAGCTCGATTGTCTTAGGGCCGATGTCAAGACCCATTAGACCTGCTGGAATCTTACCTGCTTCGTGAACAACTGGAGTTGCATCAGCAGCGAACTTGTCAGCACAAACAGTATCTACTGGCAGAAGGAGCTTAACGCCCTTATCCTTAGCCTTCTTAATCAGGTCATTAGCAAGCTCTAGCTTATCTTCTTCACATAGAGAAGTACCGATTTCGCCGCCCTGAGCCTTGCTGAATGTATAAGCCATACCACCACCAATGATGATAGTATCACACTTTTCAATCAGATTGTTTATAACGCCAATCTTATCGGAAACCTTAGCACCGCCTAGAATTGCAACGAATGGGCGAGCTGGATTAGCAAGAGCCTTACCCATTATAGAGATTTCCTTGTTGATTAGGTAG
>CALWMO010000230.1 GCA_944381965.1 uncultured Butyricicoccus sp. | reverse complement strand
GTATATGGGCAAGGTTAACGCTAAGCTTGGTACCAACTATCAGCTCTTTAACTACTATGGTGCTCCAGATGCTGACCGTGTAATCATTGCAATGGGCTCTATCTGTGACGTTGCCGAGGAAGTTATCGACTACCTAACCGCTAAGGGCGAAAAGGTTGGTCTTGTAAAGGTTCGTCTGTACCGTCCATTTGCTGCTGATAAGCTAGTTGCTGCAATTCCTGCAACTGCTAAGAAGATTGCAGTTCTTGACCGTACTAAGGAGCCAGGTGCTCAGGGTGAGCCTCTATACTTAGACGTTGTTACTGCTCTTGCTAACGCTGGCGTAACTGATAAGACTATCATTGGTGGTCGTTACGGTCTTGGTTCTAAGGATACCCCACCAGCATCTGTATTTGCTGTATATGATGAGCTTGCTAAGGACGCTCCTAAGCACCAGTTCACTCTTGGTATCAATGATGACGTTACCCATATGTCTCTTGAAGAAAAGCCAGCTCCAAACACTGCTGCTGAAGGCACTACTGAATGTAAGTTCTGGGGTCTTGGTGGTGACGGTACTGTTGGTGCTAACAAGAACTCTATCAAGATTATTGGTGACCATACAGACAAGTTTGTACAGGCTTACTTCCAGTATGACTCCAAAAAGACTGGTGGCGTAACTGTTTCTCACTTACGTTTCGGTGACAAGCCAATCCGTTCCCCTTACTACATCAATAAGGCTGACTTTGTTGCTTGTCATAACCCATCTTACATCACTAAGGGCTTCCCTATCGTTCGTGACGTTAAGCCAGGCGGTGTATTCCTGATTAACTGCCAGTGGACTGCTGAAGAACTAGACCACCATCTAGCTGCTTCCGAAAAGCGTTACATAGCTAAGAACAATATCCAACTTTACACAATTAACGCTATTGACCTTGCTATCGAAATCGGCATGGGCAAGCGTACAAATACTATTCTTCAGTCTGCATTCTTTGCTCTTGCAAAGGTTATGCCATCTGAAGATGCACTTCGCTTTATGAAGGAAGCTGCTACTAAGTCTTACCTCAAGAAGGGTCAGGACGTAGTTGACATGAACCATAAGGCTATAGATGCTGGTGCTACTGCATTCGTTAAGATTGACGTTCCAGCTGCTTGGGCTGATGCTCAGGATAAGGCTGACGATGCTAAGCTTGCTGGTCGTGAAAAGACCGTTAAGATGGTTAAGGAACTGCTTGACCCAATCGCTCGTATGGACGGCGACAGCCTACCTGTATCTGCATTTACAGATTACGTTGACGGTACTTTCGAGCATGGTGCTGCTGCTTACGAGAAGCGTGGCGTAGCTGTTACTGTTCCATCTTGGAACGAGGCTACTTGTGTTCAGTGTAACCAGTGTGCTTATGTATGTCCACATGCTACTATCCGTCCATTTGCTCTAACAGAGGAAGAAGCAGCTGCTGCTCCAGCTTCTGCTAAGATTGTTGATGTTAAGGCTGGTAAGGGCAAGGGCGTTTATAAGTACTCTCTAGCTGTATCTCCACTTGACTGTATGGGTTGTGGCGTATGTATCGGCGTATGTCCAACTAAGTCTCTAACTATGGTTCCTCAGGAGCAGGAAGCTGCTCAGCAGGAAGCTTTCGATTACATGGTTGCAAAGGTTTCCGAGAAGGCAGACATGGTTGGCACTGGTTCTGTAAAGGATTCTCAGTTCAAGACTCCTCTGCTTGAGTTCTCTGGCTCTTGTGCAGGTTGTGCTGAAACCGCTTACGCTCGTCTGATTACTCAGGTTTGTGGTGACCGCATGTACATCTCTAACGCAACTGGTTGTTCTTCTATTTGGGGTGGCCCAGCTGCTACATCTCCATACACCGTTACTAGCGAAGGCAAGGGTCCAGCATGGGCTAACTCCCTATTCGAGGATAACGCTGAGCATGGTCTTGGTATGTACTATGGTCAGAAGGCTATACGTGACCGTCTGATTGCTAAGCTTGAAACTATGACTGACGCTCCTGCTGAAGCTAAGGCGGCTATCGACGAGTTCCTAGCTACTAAGGATGACGGCGAGAAGAACCAAGCTGCTACTAAGGCTCTGATTGCTGAGCTTGAAAAGGGTGCTGCTGCTGGTTGTGAAGACTGCAAGTATGTTCTAGCTCAAAAGGATTACCTGAACAAGAAGTCCGTTTGGATCTTCGGTGGTGACGGTTGGGCTTACGATATCGGTTTCGGCGGTCTTGACCATGTTCTTGCTTCTGGTGAAGATGTAAACGTTATGGTATTCGATACTGAGGTTTACTCTAACACTGGCGGTCAGGCTTCTAAGGCTACCAACATCGGTGCTGTTGCTCAGTTCGCTGCTGCTGGTAAAGCTATCGGTAAGAAGAGCCTGTCCGAAATCGCTATGAGCTACGGCTATGTATATGTTGCTCAAATTGCTATGGGTGCTAACATGCAGCAGACTCTAAAGGCTATCGCTGAGGCTGAAGCTTATCCAGGCCCATCTCTGATTATCGCTTACTCTCCATGTGAAATGCACTCTATCAAGGGTGGTATGGTTAACTGTCAGAGCGAAATGAAGAAGGCTGTTGACTGTGGTTACTGGAATATGTTCCGTTTCAACCCTGCTCTAAAGGCTGAGGGCAAGAACCCATTCATTCTGGAGAGCAAGGAGCCAAAGACAGAGGATTACCGTGGCTTCATCATGAACGAAGCTCGTTACTCTGCTCTGACACGTTCCTTCCCAGAGCGTGCTGAAGAACTGTTCAAGAAGTCAGAAGAAGCTTCTGTAGAGCGTTACGCTCATCTAAAGAAGCTGATGGCTCTTTACAGCAACGAAGGCTAATTCACTTTAATATAAAAGGCAGATGCTCATTTTGAGCATCTGTTTTTTTATGCAAAATAAAAAAGCCTTAAGATAATTTAAAATCTCAAGGCTAAAATATTTAATTTTGCTCATGCTGCATACAATCATTGCAAATGCCTCTTGCAACCAAGCTATATTGTTTTACTTTCATTCCTGAAACCTGTTCTATTTGTTCATCTAAAGCCTCTGGCAAAGTAAAATCAAATACCTTTCCGCATTTTTCACAATATAGATGGTCATGGACAGCTATACGCCAATCAAATCTATCAGGCATATCAGGCATTTGAATTTTTCTAATCACACCATCACTTGCAAGCATATTAAGATTTCTATAAACGGTTGCAAGACTGATTGTTGGCAATTTAATGCGAATCTCTTGGAAAAGCTCATCAGCTGTTGGGTGAGTAGTGCTCTCCATAATTGCATTTTTTATTAACTCTCTTTGCTTTGTACGAATCAAGGGCCTTTCCTCCTTCACATAATAAAGATTATCATTCTTAATAATATTATTATATCAAAGTAGTTACCCATTGTAAACAAACTGCAAAGAAATCGTGATTTTTCATTACTTTTTACAATAAATGCATTATTTAAAACATCTATTTCTGAGTATTTTCATCTATTTTGTCTGTTTGTTTATGTTCATAATCTTTTATCTTCTGTTCACTCATATAAATACGCTTTTCAAGTTGACAGAGCTGTTGTGCAACTGGGTCTGGAACATTAATCTGGTCAAGGTCAAACGATGGCACTCTATGACCACCAATTTTAACCACTCTAGCCTTAACACCGACAACTGTTGAATCTGGTGGTACTTCCTGTAAAACAACTGCATTTGCACCAATTCGTGAGTTATCTCCAACCGTAAAAGGCCCTAAAACCTTTGCACCTGCTGATATAAGCACATTATTTCCGATTGTTGGGTGACGTTTACCGCTGTCTTTGCCTGTACCACCAAGTGTTACTCCATGATAAATTGTGCAATAATCTCCAATTTCTGCGGTTTCACCTATTACTATGCCCATACCATGGTCAATAAATAAGCCTTTTCCGATTTTTGCCCCAGGGTGAATTTCAACACCTGTCATTGTTCTGGCAAATTGTGAAATCATTCTCGCTAAAAAAAATCTTTTATGATTATATAACCAATGGGTTAATTTATGATAAATAACTGCATGAAATCCTGGATAAAGTAAAAATACTTCTATTGTAGAACGTGCTGCGGGGTCACGTTCACGAAT
>CALWMO010000229.1 GCA_944381965.1 uncultured Butyricicoccus sp. | reverse complement strand
CAACAGACCGAAGTAGAAAGAGTGAGAAAAACTCAACACAAGGTCAGGTAGTTTTTTCTTTTATCGGTCAGAAAAAGCCTTGCAAAAAACAAGGCTTTATTTTATGATAAAAATGTACAAAAAATATATTGTTAATATATGCCCCCCTTTAGGGTTTGGGGCAGTATCCCCCCAGTATAATTTATGCAGTATAGGAGAGTGGTATTCATGGGATATACAAAACTGGATTATGATGATTATGTAGAGAATATGGATTACTGGTTAGGAGCAGAGGGAGTGGAGCTTCCCTTGTGGGCTGAACGGATAGCAGACAAAGGGGGGCGGGCAGTATGTGCCATAGATTTTTATGATGACATATTTGGAGATGACTTAGAGGAACACCGACTCCCTGAAGATTACCGAAGCGGAGAATATGGGGGAATAGCTGTTGAGAGAATACCAACCAATGACAAGAAGAAATACAGAGGTAGGAGAGTGACAGTTACACAAGGGAACATGGAGCTTTATTACCTCATAGAGCAGTCAGAAAACTTCTGCATGATAGCACCAGTCAGTTATATAGGCAGACACCGAACCAACAAAAATGCAAGGTATCTGTATGCGTTGGTTATTGAGATAGACGATATAGAGCCAAAAAACGGAGTTGACGAGCTTTTTCACAGTTGGAACAGAAAGCACCTGACAATGCCGAAGCCGACTTATATCGTATGTAGTGGTAGCGGTCTGCATCTGTATTTTGTCTTTGAAAGACCTATTCCGCTATTTCAGAATATGTTTGAGCAGTTGAGCGAGGTCAAAACGCACTTCACAACATTATTTTGGAATAAGTATGTGACGAACAGCCACACAGCCGAAAAGATACAGTATGAAAGTGTTAATCAGCCTTTTAGGTGTGTCGGGACAGTTGCCAAGAATGGGAAAGCCTACGCAATGGCATTTCAGACTGGAGAAAAGGTTACAATCGAATATTTCAATAAGTTTCTGCCAAAAGATAAGCAAATGAATGAAATATACAAGTCAAATCTGCCACTTGCAAAGGCAAAAGAGCTTTATCCTAAGTGGTATCAGAATGTCATTGTAGAGGGTAAGCCGAAAGGACACTGGAACCGCCATGAGGGTATTTATTACAACTGGATAGAGAAAATGAAAGAGGGGGCAGTTGTAGGGCATAGATACAGTTGTTTGGAAAACTTGTGTAGTCTGGCGGTTCAATGCAACATAGCACCTGAACAAGTCGAAAAGGACTGTCGGGAGCTTGCCGAGGTACTGGAAGAACTGACAGAAACCGAGGACAATCATTTTACCCAGTATGACATATTATGTGCATTAAAAACCTATCACAATGCTGATGAGGGAGCATATCGAAGAAGAATAGACTATATTGCAAAGAAAACTGGCATACCGCTGACACCAAATAAGCGGAACGGAAGAACACAAGCAAAACATTTACAAGGTGCAAGGGCTATTAGAGATATAAATAACGATAACTGGAGAGAAGGAAACGGACGAAAAGCAAAGCAAGATGTTGTTCAGGAATGGAGGAGGCAGAACCCTGACGGAAAGAAAATAGACTGTCACAAAGAAACTGGACTAAGTCGAGTGACGATTGATAAGTGGTGGGATGTCTTGTAAACCAAACGGAAAAATAAGTGGCTGCTGCCATTCCGAATTTATTCGGATCATGGCGGTGGCCATTTATTTTGGAGTGCGGTAGACAGGGTTCGAAGGGGTGTAGCCCCTCGCCCTCGGAGAGCCCGTTGGAATTTTCACAGAAAATTGCTATAACGGGCTATAGCAATTTTTTAATTGCTTGAAAAACCTCCACTTCTGCGATATACTTTTAGAAAAAGCAGTAAAGGAGATGAGCAAATGCATGTGATAAAATGCGGTGCAAGTGACTATGGTTCTGTGCGTGGAGAAGCTTGTCGAGAGGAAGGATTTCATTCCAAAGTCGGTACAATCAATCCTGAACTTACACAGCACAATTATAGCCTGATAGATAGAGAGCCACCAACGAACATTGATGAATATATAAAGTCGCTTGGGGTTAAGAGAAAAATCAGAGCTGACGCAGTTCGATGTGCGTCAATAATTGTCGATTACCCAAAAGACGAAACAAGACCGCCTGAAGAATTTTTTGAAGATGCCAAAAAAGGACTTCAGGAGCATTTTGGAATTAAAGATGATGCTATTTTATATGCAAGGGTTCATGTGGATGAAGGACACGACCATATGCATTTTGCATTTGTACCGCTGTTGGAGAGTGAAAAGGCATACAAGGACGGACATACCGAAAAGCAAGTGAAGTTGTCTGCATTTGATGTATTAACCAAAGCAAGCCTTCAGGAGCTACACCCATTCATGCAGAAATATATGTCAGAGCGTGGATATGAAGGAACACTTCACTATGCAGACGGAGAAAAGCGTGATAAAGAGTTCCTGGAACATAAGATTGAAAAAATCGAAAAAGAAATTCAAAGCCTGGAAGAAAAACGGCAAGACAGACAAGAAGAAGTAGACTTTTGGGATAAGCAAAGTGATTTGTACATGGAAAAGGCAATTTCAAATCGTGATGAAGCCTTTGAGCTGGAAGATAAAAACAAACAGTTAAAAGAAAAAATAAAAGGTCAGGAAGTGACGATTGCTTCCAACAGCGAAGCGTTGGATCAGCAAGAGGAACGATTGAGGGAAGGTAAGGAAGCCATAAAAAAAGTGGACGCTATTACTCAAATAATGGCGGATAGGGAACGAGAACCAATTCACATACAGAATATGACAATTCCTGAAAAAAAATCGTTCTTTGGGAAGGTGGAAGAACCTGAACGCAAAGGAGTGTTTGTTGATGATATGGACACGAAGCAGCTGAAAGCACTTGTTCAGCGTGCGAGTGCCAATGAAGGGCTTGAAAAAGCTTTTGACGGGGTTCAGGAGCGTTGTAATGCAATTCTAAGGCAAGCACACCAAGAAGCCAAGGAAATCAAAGCAGAAGCCACTACAGAGCGAAATGAAACGGTAGCAAGGGCGGAGCAGATAATCAGTCAGGAACAAGGCATACTTGCAAGAGCAAGAGCATGGGCGGAGAACCTGAAAAAGAAATATGAGGAACTGTTACAGAAGGTTCAAGACCTCACAAGCAGAAAAGACCGGTTAGAGCGTGAAGTGGCTGAAATAGAAGCGTATAAGGGCAATTTAGAACCTTTAAGACAAGAGGTGCAAGAATTAACTAGGGCTAAAAAAATCTTGTCGGGAGAGCTTGATAATGAGCTTACACAAGCCCGATTTAAAACCACTTGGGAATTAAGAGAGGGACGTGGCTTTGGAAACGATATTGCATTTAGACTTCGTGATGAAGGTAAGCTCATAGCCCTTTATACAGATGGCAAACAAAGGATAGTCGGCAGAAATGAGAATGGGGGCTTCGATAACAAGACACTTGATGACGAGAAAAAAGGGCTTTGCCGAATAGGTGCCTTTGTAGAAGAAGAACGTGTCAGAGTACCTAAGAGCCTACTGAAAGAACTGATACAGAACCGTGACAGAACAAAGCCAATAAGTCAGAATTTGGAGAACCTTATAAGCCAACAGACCGAAGTAGAAAGAGTGAGAAAAACTCAACACAAGGTCAGGTAGTTTTTTCTTTTATCGGTCAGAAAAAG
>CALWMO010000228.1 GCA_944381965.1 uncultured Butyricicoccus sp. | reverse complement strand
CGGTGACAAAGTTGGTGACAAAGTTTATTCAAACTTTGTCACCGAAAAAAGAAAAAATAAAAAAATGGCTCGAAAGCTCGAACCATTTGGGATATTATAGAATTTTATGGAAATTATAAGTCATTTTCTCTTATTGGTATAACACTATCTACAAGTAAATGTTCATATTTAGAAAATGTTTCCCAATTTAATGTATATCGGTCTAAGAAATAACCTCTTTTGATATGATAAAATAATTCATTTTTATTTAGATTATAATACTCACATAATTCTTTGTAAAATTTAATGCTACCGATAACATTTGTATAGCCTTCATCTTTGCACCATGCTTTATATACATCGTATAACTCTGGTCTTTTGATGTTTGGCATTTCTTCATCTTTAAGCGGTTGCAAACAATCAACACAAAATCTAACAGTATTGTTTGTCTCAATTCTAAATTCTTCAATTTCTCTGATAGCTTTACTTGGTATATCAAATCTTTTTGTAAATATTGCGTTTTTAGCAGCTAATATGCACTTTTTGACTATACCTTCACGTTCATCAAACATTTTATTGATTAAATCTGGGTCTTGTTTTTCATCTGGAATAACATTGTCACACTTTATAATAATCATACGGTCATAAACCCATTTACCTTTATCACCGCCAAAGTTTGGCATTTCATTGCAGCAAAACCATAGAAAGCCGTTATAACGCATTGAAAATGAGTCTTTACCTTTATTTTCAACTTGTATTGAGTCACCACCTGTTATTTGTTTAAATACAGAAAGATGATTAACAAATGACGAACTCATATCTGATGAACCAGCAAGTCTTTTATTGTAAAGACTAGCTGCACCAAAACGGGTAGAAAGTTGTTCTAAATCAATAGCGGTATAACTTTCTTCTCCTAATATCATTTCAGTCAATAATTTTAATTGACTTTTGCCAGAATTACCCTTGCCTTCAAGAAATAATGCCTTTTTAAAATATGAACCTCTTATGTTTGAAAAAATACAGCCTATAAATTGCATTAAAAAATGCTTTACAGTTTCATCGCCTACTGTTAAATCATTTAAGTATTTATCAAAATATGGAGTTTCTATTGTTTTTTCAGACCAATTACAAGGAATTTGTCTTGTTATAAGTAAATCAGGGCTGTGTAGTTCTAATTGCATGGTTTTTAAGTTTAAAATACCATTTTCAAAATTTATAAGGTGTTCATATTCCTTTTTATTTAGCTCTGTTTCCAATATTGGTGTAGCACCATCATCAATATTTCTTAAAACACACTCATGAACATAGCTAGAACATAAATCATCGTTATATTCCGCAATAATATTGCGTATAATATGTTTAAATTTTCTGTCTGTCATATGTTTATAATAATTTTTATCTGTATAAAGAAAGCGTCTAGCAGTGTTAGAGGCATCTTCAATACAAATCAAACGGTTATTTTTTAAAATGAAGTTTGCTAATTTTGATGTATGAACTTTTTCACCATTTTTAGTATCAACTATATATGATGGTCTTTCAGCAGGTGGTTGATGCTTTTTTTCTTCAATTTCTGGTAAGTCTAATGCTATTTGTTTTGCAATTTTTACAGCTTGAATAAATGCATTTCTATCTTTAATAAGTGCTTCATTAGCATCTTTACAGTCATTTAGAATAAAACGTCCATCAATAAATTTTATACCGATTTTTTGAAGTTCGGTCCTTAATTCATTTGTTTTATTTGTTCCAGTCTTATCATTATCTAAACATAATATTAAAGTTGGATATTCATTTAAAGATTTTAGATTTTGTGTTAATAACTTTAAATCTACGCCATTTAAGGCTACTGCATGGCTTTCTATTTCTATTATAGATAAGGCATCAATAACGCTTTCGTTTACAAATACAGGGGTTTCATGCTGTTGTAAGGCTTGTTTATTGAAAAGTGTGTTTATTCCACCTGATACATTATGAAATCTATCTGGTGAATTAGGGTTTAAATTACGTCCAAAATAAAAAGTTTTTGATACTGGAACTATTAGAGCATTATTTTTAATTCCATTAAAATAAATGCTTTCTGAATAACCTAATTTAAAACGTTCTGCAACCTTGGTGCTAATACCACGATTATTTATATATTGCTCTGCAGGACTTCCTTTAAATTTACTGCTAGCTTGATTTATAATTTGAGTGAAGTCTGGTTCAGGCTTTGATTGTTTAGGTTTATGGATAGGCTGAGTTTTAGTATATGATATTTTATCATTTGCTAGTTCTTCAATTGCTGTTTTAAAGTCTACGCCTTTTACCTGCATATATAGTGCTATAACATCACCATGTTTACTACAAGCATTGCAATGAAACGTGTTATCATCATTTGCTGTTATACTGCCTGTCCCTTTTGAACCTGTGCCACTTCCACAGAATGGGCAAACATATCTATGTTTTGTTTTTGATTCGGTTAAGAAATGCAATATTGATACTTTTTTAGCTTTTTCTTTAAGTTCATCAAAGTTATTTTGATTGACTTTTGTTTTATCTATTGGTACAATATTGTTAGCACTATTGGTTGTTTGGCTGTGCTGTTTATTTTCCTCTGTTACATTTGTTGGCTGTAACAGAGGGTTTTTCTTTTTTATAGAAACTTCTTGTCCAGTATCATTTAAAATATATTTTTCCATAGGTTGTCCTTTCTAATCACTAAAAGTGATATTAAATTTTATTTTCATATGTAAAACTCCCTTTTAATTGCTAATTAAGTATGTAATTTTATTCTTTATTCATTTTTTGTTGGCGTTCTTGTTCTCGTCTTTCCTGACGTTTTAGAAACTGCAAATAATTAGATACGGCAGCATTTAAAACATCTGATAAGCTACAATTAGACTTTTCTGCTATTTCAATTAGCTGATTTTTATGTTTTTCAGGAAGTCTAAAAGTTATTTGTCCTCGTCTTTTCATTTTTATCACCTCGCTTTCTTACATTATATATTGCATTACACTTAATTGCAAGCGTTTTTAATTTTAATAATATAAATAAAGTTTGAATTTTTATTTAAATATTTTGTATTTAATTATTTATATTATATTTATTTATATTTATTTATAGATTATTATAATATTTTTCTAATTTATTTTTAGTATATTGTTTTATATAATATGAAATTATATTTTTCATTGTTTATTTACTTATATAGAATGAAGAAAATAGCACCTTACATATTTCCTAGTGTTTGAAATAGTGTAAGGTGCTTTTATATTTGTTTAGTATTAAATTTAATATTATTAAATTTAGTATAAAAATTATATTATATTGTTTTGAGAATAGAAGAATATAAAATATGAAAATTAACGGACTTTTGAAAAAATATAACATTAGTAAAAAATGATATTAAAATACTTATCAGAATATAATTTTAATA
>CALWMO010000227.1 GCA_944381965.1 uncultured Butyricicoccus sp. | reverse complement strand
GGCTGTCTGAAAAATGAACGTATCACTTGTCGTATGCGTGATGAGTTCGTTGAGGTTGACCGCAAGGACGTTGACCTGATGGACGTTTCTCCTCGTATGATGGTTTCTGTTGCGACCGCTTTCATTCCATTCCTTGAGCATGACGACGCAAACCGTGCTCTGATGGGTGCGAACATGCAGCGTCAGGCTGTGCCTCTGCTTCGCACTGAAGCTCCTATTGTTGCAACCGGTATGGAGTACAAGGCGGCTGTTGACTCTGGTACAATTCCTCTGGCTGAGGGCGAGGGCACTGTAACCCGTGCAACCGCTCGTGAGGTTTGTGTAAAATATGATAACGGTCTTGAAAAGACCTATCCACTGACTAAGTTCTTACGTTCTAACCAGTCTACATGTATCAACATGCGTCCGATCGTTGACCTTGGCGAGCGTGTTAAGAAGGGTGACGTACTAGCTGATGGCCCATCTACCGACAAGGGCGAAATCGCTCTAGGTAAAAACGCACTTATCGGCTTTATGACTTGGGAAGGTTATAACTACGAGGACGCTGTTCTGCTTAACGAGCGTTTAGTTCGTGAAGATATGTATACTTCTATCCATATCGAGGAATATGAGTCCGAATCCCGTGACACTAAGCTAGGACCAGAAGAAATCACTCGTGATGTGCCAAACGTTGGTGAGGACGCTCTGCGTGACCTTGATGAACGTGGTATCATTCGTGTTGGTGCTGAGGTTCATGCTGGTGATATTCTTGTTGGTAAGGTAACACCTAAGGGTGAAACCGAGCTGACAGCGGAAGAACGCCTACTTCGTGCTATATTCGGTGAAAAGGCTCGTGAGGTTCGTGATACTTCTCTGAGAGCTCCACACGGTGAATCCGGTATTGTTGTTGACGTTAAGGTATTTACCCGTGAAAACGGTGATGAGCTTTCACCAGGTGTAAACATGGTTGTTCGTGTTTATATCGCTCAAAAGCGTAAAATCTCCGTTGGTGATAAAATGGCGGGTCGACATGGTAACAAGGGTGTCGTTTCCCGTATTCTGCCTCAGGAGGATATGCCTTTCCTTGAAGACGGTACTCCTCTTGACATCGTTCTTAACCCTCTGGGCGTTCCTAGCCGTATGAACATCGGTCAGGTTCTTGAGGTTCACCTCGGTTTTGCAGCTAAAAAGCTAGGCTGGAAGATTGAAACTCCGGTATTCGACGGTGCTACTCTTGAGGATATTAAGGAAACTCTTGTTGCAGCTGGCGTTTCTCCAGACGGTAAGAGCGTTCTTTATGATGGTCGTACAGGTGATAAGTTCGATAACCCTGTAACTGTTGGTTATATGTACTACCTCAAACTTCACCATCTGGTTGATGATAAAATCCATGCTCGTTCCACTGGCCCTTACTCACTTGTAACTCAGCAGCCGCTCGGCGGTAAAGCTCAGTTCGGTGGTCAGCGTTTCGGTGAAATGGAAGTTTGGGCTCTTGAGGCTTATGGTGCAGCTTATACACTTCAGGAAATCTTAACTGTT
This sequence comes from uncultured Butyricicoccus sp., assembly GCA_944381965.1. Lineage (GTDB taxonomy): Bacteria > Bacillota > Clostridia > Oscillospirales > Butyricicoccaceae > Butyricicoccus_B. The sequence goes on along the minus strand of CALWMO010000227.1, from coordinate 4,559 downwards.
AAGTCTGACGATATTACCGGTCGTGTTAAGACCTATGAGGCTATTGTTAAGGGTCATAATGTTCCACAGCCAGGTGTTCCTGAATCCTTCAAGGTTCTTGTTAAGGAACTTCAGTCACTCTGTCTTGATATTAAGGTTCTTGACGAAAATATGGAAGTTATCGAGCTGTCTGAGGAAGAAGACGAAGAAGAAACTAATCGCCAAATCGAAGAAACCGCAAATGTTGGCACAGATGAAGAATTCGCTGCTGCTGGTTACGGTATTAACGATGCTGAAGATGGCGATATTGATTTAAGTGCATTTGACGCTGCCGCTGAGTTTGAAGGAGATGACGATTTCTCCAATGAGGACTCTTATGGCGATGGCGATTTTGATATGGATATGTAATACGGATTAGGGAAGGAGTAATACAATAAAATTATGGGATATAACACATTTAATGCCATTAAAATTGGTCTGGCATCACCCGAACTTATCCGTGAATGGTCTTTTGGTGAGGTTAAAAAACCTGAAACCATTAATTACCGTACACTGAAACCTGAAAAAGATGGTCTTTTCTGTGAGCGTATCTTTGGACCTACTAAGGACTGGGAATGTCACTGTGGTAAGTATAAAAAAGTTAGATATAAAGGCAAAGTTTGTGACAAGTGTGGCGTAGAAGTTACTCGTGCTAAGGTTCGTCGTGAACGTATGGGTCACATTGAGCTGGCTGCTCCTGTATCTCACATTTGGTACTTTAAGGGTATTCCATCTCGTATGGGCTTAATTCTTGATATCTCTCCAAGAGTGCTCGAGAAAGTTCTGTACTTTGCTTCCTATATCGTAACCGACCCAGGTGATACACCTCTGATTAAAAAGCAGATTCTCACCGAAGTTGAATACAGAGATATGCAGGAAAAATATGAGGACGATTTCACCGCTGAAATGGGTGCAGAAGCTATTCAAAAGCTTCTGCGTGAAATCGACCTTGAGGCTCTTTCTAAAGAGCTTCGTAATGAACTTAAAGACGCTAGCGGTCAAAAGCGTATCCGTATTATCAAGCGTCTTGAAGTTGTTGAATCATTCAGAGTTTCCGGCAATAAACCTGAGTGGATGATTATGGATGTTGTGCCTGTAATTCCACCAGAAATTCGTCCTATGGTTCAGCTTGACGGCGGTCGTTTCGCTACCAGCGACCTTAACGACCTTTACCGTCGTGTAATCAACCGTAACAACCGTTTAAAACGTCTTTTAGAGCTTGGTGCTCCTGATATTATCGTTAGAAACGAAAAGCGTATGCTTCAGGAAGCTGTTGACGCACTTATCGATAACGGTCGTCGTGGTCGTCCTGTAACTGGCCCTAACAACAGAGCATTAAAGAGCCTTTCTGATATGCTTAAGGGTAAACAAGGTCGTTTCCGTCAGAACCTGCTCGGTAAGCGTGTTGACTACTCCGGTCGTTCGGTTATCGTCGTAGGCCCAGACCTAAAGATTTATCAGTGTGGTCTGCCTAAGGAAATGGCTCTTGAGCTGTTTAAGCCATTTATCATGAAGCGTCTGGTTGAAGATGGTCTTGCATCTAATATTAAGTCCGCTAAGAAAATGGTTGAACGTGCTAAAAATGAGGTTTGGGACGTACTGGCTGACATTATTAAGGGTCACCCTGTAATGTTAAACCGTGCTCCTACACTTCACCGTCTGGGTATTCAGGCATTCGAACCTGTTCTGGTTGAAGGTCGTGCTATCCGTCTGCACCCACTCGTTTGTACTGCGTTTAACGCTGACTTCGACGGTGACCAGATGGCGGTTCACGTTCCTCTATCCGCTGAGGCTCAGGCTGAGGCTAGACTGCTTATGCTGTCTGCTAACAACCTATTAAAACCTCAGGACGGTAAGCCTGTTACCGTTCCTTCTCAGGATATGGTTCTTGGTGCTTACTATCTAACCATTGAGCGTGACACCGAACCAGGTGCTGGTAAAATCTTTACCTCTCCAGACGAAGCTCTTATGGCTTATGACCAAGGTGTTGTTGGTATTCATGCTCCAATTAAGGTTCGTATGACTAAAAATATCGGTGGCAAGACAATCTCTCGTATTGTTGATGCTACCCCAGGTCGTCTGATTTTCAACGAGCGTATTCCTCAGGATTTAGGCTTTGTTGAGCGTGACGACGAACACTGTCTTGACCTTGAAATTATGTTTACCTGTGGTAAAAAGGAACTCGGTAAGATTATCGACCGTTGTATCCGTGTTCATGATTTCAACAAGACCGCTGAAGTTCTGGACGCTATCAAGTCTATGGGTTACAAATATTCAACTCGTGGTGCATTAACCGTTGCGGTTGCTGATATGCTTGTTCCAGAAGGTAAAGAGCAGCTTGTTCACGAGGCTGAACAAAAGGTTGCTCAAATTGACAGAAAATATAAACGTGGTTTTATCACCGATGAAGAGCGTTACCGCTTAACCGTTGCTGAATGGGAAGACACCACCAAAAAGGTTACTGCTAAGTTGCAGGAAAACATGAAGGCTGAACGTCATAACCCAATTCATATGATGGCTGACTCCGGTGCTCGTGGTAGTATCAACCAGATTCGTCAGCTCGCTGGTATGCGTGGTCTGATGGCGTCTACATCAGGTAAAACTATCGAAATCCCTATCAAGTCTAACTTCCGTGAAGGTCTTTCCGTACTCGAGTACTTTATCGCTGCTCGTGGTGCGAGAAAGGGTATGGCGGATACCGCTCTTCGTACCGCTGACTCCGGTTACCTAACACGTCGTCTGGTTGACGTTTCTCAGGACGTTATCATTCGTGAGGAAGACTGTGGTGCTACTAAGGGTATCTGGGTTGAGGACATCAAGGAAGGCAATCAGATTATCGAAACCTTCCGTGAGCGTCTGCTTGGTCGTTACCCAGTTGACGACGTTATGCACCCAGAAACAGGTGAGCTGCTTGTATCAAGAGAAACTATGATTAAGGACGCTGAGGCTGATTTAATCGTAGGTGCTGGCATTACAAAACTTCAGATTCGTTCTGTTCTTGAATGTCGTTCTCGTAAGGGCGTTTGCTCTCACTGTTATGGTATGAACCTTGCTGCCGGTGCTCCTTGTGGCATGGGTGAGGCTGTTGGTATCATCGCTGCTCAGTCTATCGGTGAACCAGGTACTCAGCTGACAATGCGTACCTTCCACACCGGTGGTGTTGCAGGTAGCGATATCACTCAAGGTCTTCCTAGAGTTGAAGAGCTGTTCGAAGCTCGTAAGCCTAAGAAGGTTGCAACCCTCGCCGAAATCTCCGGTATCGTTCGTATCGAAGAGTCACGTCGTTCTACTCTTAAGACTATCAATATTGTTAACCCTGAAAATGGCGATACTCGCTCTTATCAGCTGGCTTCTTCTTCCGGCATCAAGGTTGAAGACGGTCAGATGGTTAAACAGGGCGATATGCTAAACGAAGGTGCTTTAAGCCCTCACGATATTCTGCGTGTTCTTGACCCTCGTGCCGTTCACGACTACGAAATCAAGGAAGTTCAGAAGGTTTATCGTCAACAGGGTGTTGATATCAACGATAAGCATATCGAAGTTATTGTTCGTCAGATGATGCGTAAGGTTAAAGTTGAAGATGCTGGCGATGCAGCTGTATTACCAGGCTCTGTTATTGACCTTCTCGAATTTGAGGACTACAATAACGAGGTTCAAAAGCGTATTGATGCTGGTGAAACCGGTCTTAAATTCGCTACTTGCAGCCCAACTCTTATGGGTATCACAAAGGCTTCTCTGGCTACTGAGTCATTCCTGTCCGCAGCTTCTTTCCAAGAAACAACTCGTGTTCTTACTGATGCGGCTATCAAGGGCAAGATTGACCCTCTGCTCGGTCTTAAGGAAAATGTTATTATCGGTAAGCTGATTCCAGCAGGTTCCGGTATGCAGGAGTACAGAAATGGTCACTATGAGCAGACTGTAAGTCTTGACTAATTATATTAAATCAGGTTAGCATTATCGCTAACCTGATTTTTTGTATATACATGTATAAAAAGCAGAAATATGTTCATAATAAAAATACAAAGTCCGCACTAAATGGACACACAAGAAAAGTTGCACAGTTTATAGAGAATAAAGCTGAAAAAACTCACCTAAATGGAGAAAAAAGAAAAAACACTTGACCTTATGGGGGCAAGCCGTTATACTATTATCGTATGCGGTATAGGAGGGAATAAAATGCTTTCTCAATTATCAGCGGTGTCCAAAGTCGTGGGCGTAAAACAGTCTGCCAAGGCAATAAAATCAGGCAGGGCTGACCGTGTTTATATTGCACTCGATGCAGAACAACGTGTCCTGCGTCCAATATGCGAACTGTGCCGCCAAATGCAGGTAGAGGTCGAAGAAGTAGCTACTATGGCTGAACTCGGCGATGCTTGTATGATTGATGTCGGTGCAGCTGTCGTTACTGTGCTGGCAGAATAAATTTTTGCTGATAACCATTTTCGGTTTATCATAAATAAATATTTTTATTCTTTAAAGAAGGAGGAGAAAGAATGCCTACTTTTAATCAGCTCGTACGCAAGGGACGTGAGGTAACTAAG
>CALWMO010000226.1 GCA_944381965.1 uncultured Butyricicoccus sp. | reverse complement strand
TTACGGTCTGCACCATAAACTATCATCTTTCCTATCATACTATCATAATATGGCGGAATTGTATAGCCTTGATATGCCGCAGTGTCAATACGCACACCTGCACCACCTGCAAGATGCATAGATTTAATAGTTCCTGGACATGGTGCAAAATTTCTTGTTGGGTCTTCAGCGTTTATACGACATTCAATCGCATGACCACGAAGTTTTATATCCTCTTGTTTAAAAGAAAGCTTTTCACCAGATGCAATTTTAAGCTGTTCACATACCAAATCTACACCTGTTACCTGTTCAGTGACAGGGTGTTCAACTTGTATACGGGTGTTCATTTCGCAGAAATAGAAATTTTTCTGTTCATCAGCTAAAAATTCAACTGTACCCGCACCACGATAATTTACAGCACGAGCTAAATTTGCAGCGGCGGTACAAATACGCTGTCTAAAGTCATCATCAGCAAAGAAAGATGGAGCTTCTTCTATGAGTTTTTGATGTCTGCGCTGGATAGAACATTCACGCTCAAAAAGATGAATTACATTTCCTTGACCATCGCCTAAAATCTGCACTTCTATATGACGTGGATTATGTACATATCTTTCAAGATAAACTCTTGAGTCACCAAAGTTTGCCTGAGCCTCACTGCTTGCAGCATCATAAGCGTTTTTGAGTTCGTCAGCGGTAAATGCAACACGAATACCTTTACCGCCACCACCTGCTGCTGCTTTACACATAATAGGATAACCTATTCTGTCAGCCTCACGTTTAGCCTCATCAAAATCGGCAACTGCACCATCTGTACCAAGTGCAACTGGCACATTTGCAGCTATTGCAGTGCGTTTTGCCTCAGATTTATCACCCATTTTCCTAATGGTTTCTGCTTTAGGGCCTATAAATGCAAGACCATTTTGCTCTACCATATTTGCAAATTCGGCATTTTCAGAGAGAAAACCAAACCCTGGGTGAATTGCTTGACAATCCGTTGCAATAGCGGCAGAAATTATATTTTCCATATTAAGATAGCTATCCTTTGCAGGAGCTGGGCCAATACATACCGCTTCATCAGCAATTTGTGCATGAAGTGCATTTTTATCAGCCTGTGAATATACCGCAACTGAGATTATTCCTAAATCACGACATGCCTGTATAACACGCACAGCAATCTCACCACGGTTTGCAATCAGCACTTTACGAAACATAAATTTGCCCCCTGCATTAGTCAACAACCATACATTTAATTTCAGCTTCTGCGGCCTTTTCATCGCCAACATAAGCTACGCCCTGAGCAACTGCTAATTTTCCACGACGCTTTACAAATTTAACTTCCATACGAAGAGTATCGCCTGGTTTTACCATAGAGCGGAACTTTGCGTTATCAATACCTGTATAAACAGCAGTTTTGCCCTTAAATTCAGGTATACTTAAAAGTGCAACACCGCCAACTTGAGCCAGTGCCTCTAAACGGAAAACAGCTGGCATAATTGGGTTATTTGGAAAATGACCTTGGAAGAAAAATTCATCACCTGTCAAATGGAGAGTACCAACAGCATGTTCTTCATCAAGCTCGATAATCTCATCTACAAGCAGCATTGGAGGTCTATGAGGTAAAATCTCCATAATTTGTTCTTTATTAAGCATTTTATGTACTCCTCCTTTAAACGATTACAACAATAGTCTGGTCATATTCAACCATATCACCTGACTGAGCCATAATACGGCTTACTGTGCCATCACAAGGAGCTACAATTTCATTCATAGTTTTCATAGCCTCTATAATAAATAGGGTATCACCCTTTTTAACAGACTGACCAACCTCAATAAAAGGTGGTTCATCTGGAGATGGGGTTGAATAGAATGTACCAACAAGAGGAGCTGTTACCTTTGTGCCAACAATTTCCTCTTCTGTCTGAGCAGTCTGAGCTGCCTGAGGTGCAGAAACAGCCTGTGCGTTAGCAACTGGTGCAGAAGTAGGAGCGGCAGTAGGTGCTGCAACTACAACTGGAGCTGGTGCATTACCCTTAATTTTAATTTTTATATCCTTAGCATCAATGGATAGCTCTGCAAGTCCCTTAGCCTTTACAGCGTCCATAAGCTCAATGGCAATATCTTTGATTTCCTTTAATTCCATAACTTACACCTTCTTAAACAGTACAGTAGCGTTATGACCACCAAAGCCAAGAGCATTTGAAATAGCAACATTTACAGTCTTTTCTACTGCCTTGTTTGGGGTAATATTCAGGTCACAATCTGGGTCTTTTTCCACATAACCGATTGTTGGTGGAATAATGCTGTCATTTATGGCACAGATACAAGCGATAGCCTCAATAGCAGCAGCAGCACCAAGTAAATGACCAGTCATAGATTTAGTAGAAGATACATTTACATTGTAAGCTTCATCACCAAATGCCTTTTTAATAGCAATGGTTTCATATTTCTCATTGATTGGTGTAGAAGTGCCGTGTGCATTTACATAGTCGACATCAGCAGGAGTTAAACCAGCATCTGTGATTGCACCTAAGATTGCACGAGCCGCAGCCTCTCCTTCTGGGTCTGGGCTAGTGATATGGTAAGCATCACCGCTTGCTGCATAGCCTGCAACCTCAGCTAGTATTGTTGCACCACGAGCCTGTGCGTGAGATAAGCTTTCAAGTACAAGACAACCTGCACCTTCACCCATAACAAAGCCAGAGCGACGAGCGTCAAAAGGTACAGATGCACAAGTTGGGTCTTCACCAGTATGAACAGCCTTCATATTCTGGAAACCTGCCATAGAGATAGGAATAATAGCGTTTTCTGTGCCGCCACAAATAACAACATCTTGATAACCATGACGGATAGCTCTCATAGCCTCACCTATTGCATGGTTACCCGTTGCACAAGCGGAAACTGGGCAATAGTTTTCACCTTTAAAACCGAAACGCATGGAGATATAAGCAGCCGCCATATTAGCAATCATTTCTGGAATAGCCAGAGGGGAAACTCTGCTAGGGCCTTTATGCTCAAGCTTTACAATTTCTTCTTCTGCAACTTGAAGACCGCCTACACCAGAGCCAAAAATAACACCTGTACGATATGGGTCAAAATTGCCTTCTTTTAGACCAGCTTGGTCTACTGCTTGCTGAGCCGCTGCGAGTGCAAAATGACAATTTGCGTCCATTCTGCGAGCCTCACGCTTATCAACATATTGTGTAATATCAAAGTTCTTGACTTCTGCTGCTAATTTTACTTTAAAGTCAGTTGTATCAAAACGAGTGATTTTATCAATACCACAAGTACCTGCTTTTAGAGAATTCCAAAAGCTTTCAATGTCGTTACCAACAGGGGTAACAGCACCCATACCTGTAACTACTACTCTTTCCATTTTGGTAAATCCTCCTTAAATCATGCCACCATCCACAACAAGTGTCTGACCTGTAATGAACGAAGCTTCATCAGATGCGAAGAATGCAACTGCCGCTGCAATTTCCTCTGGTTTGCCAAATCTTCCAAGTGCAATTTGTTTTTTTGCACCTTCTTTAATATCATCGCCTAAAACGGCTGTCATATCTGTATCAATAAAACCTGGAGCTACTGCATTTACAGTAATTCCTCTTGTACCGAGTTCCTTTGCAGCGGTTTTAGTCATACCTATTAAACCCGCCTTAGCTGCACAATAGTTAATCTGACCCATATTACCAGCAATACCAGAAACCGATGAAATATTAATAATTTTACCTTGTTTAGCACGCATCATCATGCTGCCACAAAGCTGGAGCATATTATAAGCACCTTTAAGGTTAATTCTTATAACATCATCAAACTGTTCTTCCTTCATACGAACCATGAGTCCGTCTTTAGTAATACCAGCATTATTTACAAGTACATATGGAACGCCCATATCCTCTTTAATTTTATCAAGTGCCTGTTTGCAAGCTGCATGGTCAGATACGTCCCACTGCATTGCCACAGCCTTAACACCAAATTCACGACATTCCTTTGCAACATTTTCAGCCTTTTCCACCGAAGATGCACAGTTAATTACAACATCATAACCATCTTTTGCAAGACGTTTTGCTATTGCGGCACCGATACCACGAGAGCCACCTGTTACAACTGCAACTGACATAAATTTCTCCTTATCCGATACGGGAAGCAGCATTTTTTAGAAGTTCTTCTGCTCCATTTGTGATTTTACGAACGATATCATGGCAATTAGATTTTTCATTTACAAGACCTGCAATCTGACCAGACATAAATGTACCTTCTTCATAGTTGCCATCTTGTACAGCCTTGCGAAGTGCACCAGCAGTTGCCGCCTCTAATTCTTCTAGAGATGCATCTGTTGGGAATTTTTCAAGCTGCATACATTTACGAGCAAGAGGTGTTTTAATAGCTCTTACAGGGTGACCGCTTGGTCTGCCAGTAACAACAGTTGAAATATCGCTTGCCTTTAAAATAAGCTCTTTATACTTATCAGAAATTGGACATTCTTCTGCACTTAGGAAAATAGTACCACACTGAACACCCTCAGCACCAAGCATCATCATAGCCGCCATACCACGACCGTCAGCACAGCCACCTGCACCGACAACTGGAATAGATACAGCATCAACAACCTGTGGAAGCAGAGCCATTGTGGTTGTCTCACCGATATGACCGCCAGACTCAGTGCCTTCAGCGATAACTGCATCAGCACCCGCTCTTTCCATACGCTTTGCAAGTGCAACAGATGCTACAACAGGCATAACCTTGATATTAGCAGCCTTCCACTTTTCCATATATTTTCCTGGGTTACCAGCACCAGTTGTAATAACCTCTATTTTTTCATCTATTGCAAGCTGAGCCAAATCATCTGCATTAGGGCTTAAAAGCATAATATTTAAACCGATAGGCTTTTTAGTAATACTTCTTGCTTTATGAATTTGTTCTTTTATGTATTCAGCTGGTGCTGCACCACCTGAGATAATACCAAGACCGCCAGCTTCACTTACT
>CALWMO010000225.1 GCA_944381965.1 uncultured Butyricicoccus sp. | reverse complement strand
CTGGCTGAAAATGAAAAAGAAAAAGTAAGGTTATCTCGTGCAAATATTGGTGCAGAAGAAAGGGCTGAGGAGGCTAAAAAGCAATTTTTAAGTCTTGCTAAGCAAATTCCAGATGAAAATAAGCAAGAAGTTATAAATTTAATGAGAACATATGAGATAGAGCATGGAAGATACATTTCAATAAAATTTATTCAGGCTGAAATGATAGCAAAAAGGGAGCTGATGACAGTTATGCAACCACCTAAGACACAAACACAAAATAAAATAGACAAATCAAGAGATTGGCAAATATAAATTCTATTTTAAATAAATATGGGATTTTAGGGGAGAGAAAAATGTTAATTTATCTATCTTTAATAGAAACAGAAGAAAAAAGTAAATTTGAACAGCTTTATATAAACTATAAAATATGATGTATTATGTAGCATTTGAGATTTTGAAAGATACTCATAGTGCAGAAGATGCTGTGCATCAGGTTTTTTTACGAGTTATAAATCATTTGGAGAAAATAAATATTTTTTTGTCACAAAATCCTCCTCTCATTCGTTATAGCTTATATAACGAAAAAGAAAGGAGGATTTGTAATGAAAAGAAATGAATATATAGTAAAAACACCAATGTATGGTGAATATAAATTGATAAATAATTGATATTATCTATCATAATATCATAAACTAAGATTTAGCGAAATTGAAAAATCTCTAAATTTGACTTAATATAATATTATAATTTATCACATGAAATATAGGAGATTTTTTATGAAAAACTATTTAGGATATTCAATATTAGTTATAGTGCTAGTATTAAGTTTAGTTATTATATTTAATACAGTACAAATAATTGGTGTGATGGATGTTGGAAATTTTGATGAATATGCAATTATAAAAGGATTGTTGATTATATTTACTCTTGATTTATTAAGTAAAATAGCATTTAAACTTATAAATAAGTAAATAATATTTAAAATTCATAAACATAATTGTTATTGGAAATGGAGAAATTTACAGTGCAATAAGTATAATTATATAGTTATAACAGTGATTTACATCATATAAAAATTTATAATAAAAAATAAGTGAGAAGATTTCTAATCTTTTTACTGACATATTAGATATTATTGAAACAATAATTCAATTTTTTTGATTAGCACTGAGGGTTCGCTGTTATATTTGATATAGCAGTTTTTATGTTATATGGTAGCTGAAGATTACGAATTTAATACTAATATGTAAAAAGTAATCCCCTGTATGAGATACATACAGGGGATATAAATTTATTACAATATTACCAATGTGAATGTTAAATACAATATGAGTTATACTTCTATATTTTTACTTTACGATATGAAAATTTAGAATTGATAGTCTTTTCGTTTATTAAATTTATTGAGCATTCAATTACTCTTTTAATAAAATCACTTGCATTAGTATACTTTTTTTCACAATTAAAATATTGTATTAGATAACTTATAGAAAAAGCCATTTCATTATTTTAAGTTCTATATGTGTGAAATTAACATCAAAAACTTTTTTAAATACTGCATTTTGATAACTAACTAATAAAAACGAATTGTATATACAGTAGATAAATAATAGAGGAACATTCATATCTAGTAAACAATTCATCTAGCTGTATTAGATAATATGTTAAATAACTAGACAGTCTAATTGTTATTTGTCCGTTATCATATTTTGCATTTGATACCAAATGAAATTTAAAACATTTATACTTACCGTTTTTATAAGGTATTTTGGTTTTTATAGTTATTATTCTATTCATAAGATTTGTTATTTATTAGAGTTCGGAATAAATAGGCATATAAAGCACGTAGAGCTATTCTAAGCGACATTTAGCGGATTAGTACACACAATAACAGCAAAGAGGTAAAATGGATTAGAAAGCATCTGAGCGCGATTTACGAATGTGTGTGAAAATAAAATAAGAATAATCAATTTATAGTCTTTAATTTTACAGATAAGATGATAATCACCTATTCAGTATCTCCATTGACTGCTTGGATTTACAATTAAATTATTAAGATTTACAATAATTATTCATTTTTATATTTACATTTAGCTTTAAAATGGTATAATATTATATATTTTGGATATGTAGGAGGATATATGATAAGAATAAAAAAACTTTCAACCGTCATCGTATGTTATTCGGTTGTTACACTGATGATTTTAAATCTTTTTGCTGCTATTTTGATGGGTTTTATAACAGAAGTCTCAATGAATAGTAAAGAAAATGAATATCTACAAAAATCTTTGACAAGTACTCAACGTGAAGTTGAGCAATTTATAGAAAGATATATTAGCATAGGTGAAATGATAGCATCTAACCAAGCTATAAGGGAAACTGTTCAATCTGCTACTAGCACAAATCCAATGTCTAATTCTACATACTTTTATCAAGCTGTTTCAGTTATGAGTGAGACGATGGAAAGATACAGTGAGATATTGACTATTGGTATTGGTAGTAGTGAAGAAAATAATATTTATGCAAATACAGGGGAACGTTTTGATATTGTCCTAAAAGATAGAGAATATTATAAGGCTGTTACTGAAAATAGACCCTATGTTACTCAACCATATGTAGATGTAAAAACTGGTACAGTATGTATTTCAATTGGTATACCTGTTGTTTATTATAATAAAACAGTGGGCGTTTTATGTATTGATATAAGCCTAGATGGATTATGTGACTTTGTAGATGAGATGTCATTTGGAGAATCTGGAAGAATGATGATTTTAAGTCAAAATAACATTGTTATGGCTTATACAAATAGAGATTTAGTAGGTTCTGATTTCAGTGAAACTGGTATAACTGGTGATGAATTTATCGCTGAAATGAATAATCCAACAGGTGAACTTGCAAATTATGAGATTAACAATGAAAAAAAGGTTGCTATGATTAACAAAATAACCGATTATAATTGGTTGGTTATTGTTGGTGTGTCAATAAAAGAATATAATTCACAAAAATTTAAAGTTATACTAGCACTTGTAATCTTATTGTTGCTAATAACCATTATTACATGTATATTCATTAGTAAATTTATAAAAACAAAGTTACGCAGTGTAACTGATATAAAAAATGCTTTAACTCAAATGAGTAATGGCAATCTGCATATTAATTTAAAAAGCAACGCAGATGATGAAATAGGTCAAATTTCAAAAGCAATATCAGATTGTATACAAAATTTATCATCATATGTTACAGAAATAGATAGCATAATGAAACAACTTGCAGATGGAAATTTAAATATTAAGTCTAATATAACTTTTAACGGCGATTTTAAACCTATAGGAGTATCAATAAACAAATTTATTGATAAACTTTCAGAGCTAATAAGTGGAATTTCCCAATCTGCAGATTCTGTAAATGATGGTTCTAATCAAGTTGCATCAGGTGCTCAAGCATTAGCACAAGGTTCAGCAGAACAAGCAGCTTCAATAGAAGAATTAATCTCTAATATATCAAAAATTTCTTCTGAGATTGAAAATACTGCAAATGATACAAGTATAGCTCAAAAACAGGTAGAAGCAGCTAATGATGCATTAAACAAGAGCAATACTTATATGAATGATTTGGCTAGTATAATGACAAAAATAAGTGAAGATTCAGCTAAAATACATAATATAATAAAAACAATTGAAGATATTGCATTCCAAACCAATATTTTAGCACTTAATGCAGCAGTAGAAGCTGCAAGAGCAGGTCAAGCTGGTAAGGGTTTTGCTGTAGTTGCAGATGAAGTTAGAAATCTTTCATCAAAAAGCACACAAGCAGCAAGTCAGATTACACAACTTATCGAATGCTCTGTAAATTCAATAAAAGATGGTGAAGAAGCAACTAAAAAAACAACCCTTGCATTGTCTGAAACCGTTTCAAAATCATCTTTAGCAGGTGAGATTATAAATAAAATCTCAGATTCAACATCACAACAATATGAGTCTATTAATTTAATAAATCAGAATATGAATCAAATTTCAGATGTTGTACAAGTAAACTCTGCTACTGCTGAAGAAAGTGCAGCAGCTAGTGAAGAACTTTCAGGACAGGCTAATGCTTTAAAGGATATGTTAAATCGTTTTAAACTTCAATAAAATATAAGCTCATCAATAAACTTAAAACACCTACAAGATTTTGTGTTCTTGTAGGTGTTTTTTTATAAGTATTTTTTAAATTAGTCCCAATTTAGAACTACATATACTCTATTTTAAAGCTATTTATAAGAATCGTTTAAAATCGCCTATATAAGCATTTTTAAGGTTCATGGTATGAAAATATATGAGAATCTAAAAGGTCATTATACGGTTGTTTGAGTGGATTATATGGGTATGTAAAATAAATGAAACAATGATAGACATGCTATTTATTAAAAATTCTCCATTTTAATTTCTGCCAAAATGATTGTTTTGGCGGGTCTACGATTATTGGTAAGCGTGTTTGGTTTATCATTTGAGTTGATAGTTGTTCTATTAATTTATCTTTATCTTGCAATTGAGAGTATAGGCTTTCTATCTGGTTAAGCTGCTTATTGCTTAGCTTTATTATATCTTCAAGCTGTTTCTTTATATATTCATTCTCTTTTTGCAAATTTTCAACCAGCTTACAAGTTATACAACTGGTTTCAACTTTAGGTTTACTATTTTCAACCGAAGGTTTAATATATTCAACTTTATATTGATTATTTTCAATTGGATTTTCAATGTTAGGTTTACTATTTTCAACCACAGGTTTAAAATATTCAACCTCGTGTTGATTATTTTCAATTGGATTTTCAATGTTTGGTTTACTAATTTCAACTAGAGCTAATTCAGAAATTAGGGTTACACTACCTACTTTTTGTACATATTTTTGGAAATCAGGAGTTTTAATCTTTTTATATACTGCTTGCTTACTAATACCGGCACATTTAGCAAACTCTTTTACTGTTATGTAATCCATCTTTTAATACCTCAAATTTGTTATAACGTGATAATAGCAAACATTAAACAAAAGCTCCATACATAAATATTGATATAATCTTTTTAATAATTATCAATCTTCGCTTGTTATAAGTATTATAACATATCTGTTAAATTTAATAATAAAAAATATAAAGATTAAATTAAAATACGATTTACATTATATTTTTTGCGTATATCTGATTTAGATATTCGCATATGTTAAAATTACAGTAAATAGTCAAGTTAACAAAACCCCCCAGAAGTTCTGACTCTGAGGGGCTTGTGATTTTACATAGTATATATCATAAAATATGCCTTTTTATAAGTATTAATGCCTTAAATATAATAATAAAATATAAAAACTATATTAACTAAATAAATATATATATTCATTTAGTTAAAATGATGTACAGTAATTATGCATCAGTAACCATATACTCACCCATTGAATAAATTATATGTCTTTGTTTTTTTGATTTTGAAATGCTTTTTATTGTAGGAATCATTCCAAGCAGTACAAAGAAGTATAATAACAATAGGTTTCTAATATATTCATCAGTATCAATTAGTCCTTCAGAAATAAGCTCTGGTATCAAGCGAATAGAAGTGAAAATATCTAAATCAAAGAATTGAGATATCGTAATACCCCAGTCTATACAATCACCTACGTATACCATAACCAGCATTATAATTGAACTGATTACTATACCTTTTACAGAAAATTTCTTGCTAAATAACTCATATCCCTTTAATGTACATATAGCTAAAATTAGACCTGAAATAGCTGAAACATATCCCATTTGACTAAAAGCTATAATACTAAATACACCTATAATTGAACCTAAAAAAGCTCCGACCATACCAGACAGTATAGATTCATCTTTTTTGTCATAAGTATATGCCTGTATATTGAAGTTTTCTTTTAGTTTTTTATAGCATTGCTCACATAAACAAGTTCTTTCTCCTGCAGCAATTACTGGTAATGTTTGTTCTAATGACCCACATTCTTCACAACAGTTTTTAAAATTCTTTTCTTTTAAAAACTCACCGACGGAATCCATCACTTCTAAATAAATTTTAGCCATCTGTTTTGCGGTTATACCACCAGAAGATATAGAGAAAATTAAAGTGTTAGATTCAATAGAACAGTTGAGTATATTTTTATTTCTAGATTTTAACTCTTTTATCTCTTCTTTGGTTAGCTGACCATCAGAACGAGATACACATAATTTTGCTAATGGATAAATTACTCCTCTGCGTTTTTGGTAATATAAATTCCATATATATCCGTTATTTTCTCCATAAATTGTTTGGCTTATTTCATCTAGCTTATATCCCATTTCAGTGGATATTTTCTTAAAAGTTGAATTCCAATTTAGCATATTTTCTCTCCAATCTATAATGTCATATTTAACATAATGTCATATTTGACATTATATAGCTAAAATATATCAAATGCAATATAAAACAAAAATAAGCAATATTTTTTTGTTTGTTTTGTAAACTTCATATAACTTTAAACGTAAAAATTTGACTTTTTTATAATTATATAGAGCTAAGTATTAATTATTATTTTCTACCATTCTATAAATGTATAAAATATTTGAAATAAAAATTATTACTGATAATGTTATATAAAACATTTGCAAGGTTGGATTTATAATAATTATTAAAAATTAAAACACCTTTGTATTTTGAACTGACCCCAAAAAGTTAGACAATATTTTTTAAGTAAATATGTTCAAGCGGTCGAAATGGCTTGTTGTCT
>CALWMO010000224.1 GCA_944381965.1 uncultured Butyricicoccus sp. | reverse complement strand
CGCTCTGGCTTGTCGTCCGTCAAGGGACGGGGTAGTATTTCCTTGCGGAAATCTCCACCCCTTAAACCCTTGACAGCCGCCATTCTGTCCCGTCCTGCGGCTACGCCGCCAACGGGAAGCTGATGAGTTCATCAGCCCCCCGTTGCCGTCTTGCCATTGTACGGACAGAACCGCCGCCGCTGGTAGCTGCTATTCGGCAGCTCTATGCAGGGCGTTCCCCCCTGCACCCCCCGCCGCTACAAAAAGCTGATGTGGCTTCGCCGTCAAAGGAGCGGGAACGGAATCAAGCCCCCATACTTGGCGGTGGAGATTTGCCCGCAAGGGCAAATACAACCGCTTGGGGCTTGATGGAGTGACACGGATTACGCTACCCCTGCAAGGGGCAGGTTCACAACCTGCCCCTTGCCTTAGCGGCGAGCGTAAAAGTTTTTGCGGGGTGCAGGGGGCTTTTTTCAAAAAGCCGCCCTGCTGGGGAGCCGTCCGCAGACGGCGGGGCAAAGCCCCATTCCCTTAGCCCCCTGCAAGGGCAAGTTACCATTTCGCAGAAATGGTATAACTTGCTACACCATTTTTGAATGGTATTTACAGCCCCCTTGGAAGGCTGTATAATAGCATTGAAAAATGATGTAAAGGGGGCTTTGGCAATGGCTCATGTGATGAAGTTTACAAAGGCGAGTTGTGGGCATATGTTCGCTCATTTCGACAGAAAAGCGGAACATATCTCCAACGAGAATTTGGACAGGGAGAGGACACACCTCAACTACAATCTCGCCACCCATCAGACGATGGATCAGGGCGAGTTTGTACGCAAGAGGTGTGCCGAAGTCCATTGCCAAAACCGAAAAGATGTGAATGTGATGGCTACTTGGGTTGTTACCGTTCCCAAGGATTTGCCCGAACAGGAACACAAGGCTTTCTTCCAGGCAAGCTATGATTTCCTGCAACAACGCTATGGGCGTGAAAATGTGGTGTCGGCTTATGTCCATATGGACGAAGTAACCCCGCATATGCACTTTGCTTTTGTCCCTGTGAAGCACGGCTTCAAAGAGGACAAGAAAAACCCCGATATTTCGACAGAATATCGCAAAGTTTCTGCCAAAGAGGTGTTGAACCGTCGTGAATTGCAGGCTTTTCACCCTGCTTTGCAACGCTATGTAGAGCGGGAATTGGGTCACGAGGTCAGCATACTGAACGAAGCGACAAAAGAGGGAAATAAGAGCATTGAGGAGCTGAAAAGGCAGACTGCCACGGAACGGCTACAAGAAGCCAACGAGAAAGCCGCTCAAATCGTTTCTAAGGCTCGTGAGGGGGTTAAGGTAGTAGAACAGGACATACAAGCCTTAGAGGGCAAGAAAACGGCTTTAGAGGGCGAGATAGAGGCACTGGAAGTCAAGCTGCAAGGTAGGCAGCTTCAGATACGGGAAGTGATGGAGATAAAGCCCGAATACGAAAAGGGGCTGTTTGGCTCTGTAAAGGGCATCAAGGGCGTTACTGTGTCCGACATAGAAAATCTCAAGGCAACCGCTATAAAGGGCTTAGAAGCCCGTGACAGGCTCGAAAAACTGACTTTTGAGTATGAGAGGGTTAAGAAACTTGTGCCGACGATGGACGAGAGAATGAGAGACGCACAGGACAAAATACGCCTTGAACAGTTGGAAAAGGCGTTCCAGCGTCTGCCGGAGCATATTCAAAAACAGCTTTTGCCGGCAAAGGGTAAGAGCCACGACCGGGGACGAGAAAGATAAAAAAAGAGCAGGGAAACCCCTGCTCTATATTTTTTTCAGTTTCAAAGGGTTGCTGTCCATATTGGTGAAGCGTTTGAGTGTTTCATCAGAGAAACAAGTAACACTTCCATCTGGGTTAATTTCAAGACCGAGTATCTTTGCGATGATGGCGAATTGTGTATCTGATAGGTCAATTCCGTGGCTCTCGCCATTGAAGTAATAGCAAAGTTCTGCTCCTTCCCAATCAATCATCATTCTTTTCCTCCAAAGCTAAAGGCGTCTGTTCCTGCTTGCCTGCTTTAATTTCTTTCTGTTTGGTTCTGCTGAATGTAATCTGGTCAACTGGTTCTTCGCTTTCATAGTAGGACAGCAGGATCTGACGCTTCGTGTCGTTGCCTTTCATCAAGATATTGGGATTTACCAACCAAACACCGTTTTGAACTTTCTTGATGAAGTTGTTATCTTGCAGTTTTTTCATA
This sequence comes from uncultured Butyricicoccus sp., assembly GCA_944381965.1. Classification (GTDB taxonomy): domain Bacteria; phylum Bacillota; class Clostridia; order Oscillospirales; family Butyricicoccaceae; genus Butyricicoccus_B. The sequence continues at coordinate 10,713 of CALWMO010000224.1, read as the reverse complement.
ATACGAGCTATTGTCGTTGAACTGCAACCAGTATCTTTTGAAATTTTCTTGTAAGTGCCAATGAATGTGTTGTTAGACTGATTTGTGTTCTCTACGATGTAAATGAAAATATCCAACTGGCGACTGTCAATAATACCTAAGACGGTCAAGAAGTCCATCAGATAGCACTTCCAGAAGTTCTTTGTACCGTATGTACGCTTGGTAATCTGGTCAACCCAAATTATCTCCCCTGTCTCTCTGTCAACCAGTTCTCTTTTCTTCTGTCCTACAAGGGTTTGAGTTTGGCTTATGTACTCCAGACTTTTGTCGTATTCTGCCATTAAAATACTCTCCTTTGCTTTACTCTAAATAAAGTAATTGGTTTACTTATCATACTGAACGCTTTATTTTAAGTAAAGTATAAACTATTACAAATAAAAAGTCAACACTTTATTATCAATAAAGCAGTTACACAACAGATGTAAAGTGTTTGCTATCGTAAAGTAAAGTGCCCAAAATGCCAAAAAACCCAGGAATACCGGGGGTTTTTTGGCATTTTTACTTTGTTTTTCTCTCTTCTAAATATCAAAGTGGGATTGACCCACCTTGATATTTGCGGGGAGACCCCGCACCCCCTTTTTCGTCACCGCAAGTCTATCTTTCTCTTTATCGCTCTGGCTTGTCGTCCGTCAAGGGACGGGGTAGTATTTCCTTGCGGAAATCTCCACCCCTTAAACCCTTGACAGCCGCCATTCTGTCCCGTCCTGCGGCTACGCCGCCAACGGGAAGCTGATGAGTTCATCAGCCCCCCGTTGCCGTCTTGCCATTGTACGGACAGAACCGCCGCCGCTGGTAGCTGCTATTCGGCAGCTCTATGCAGGGCGTTCCCCCCTGCACCCCCCGCCGCTACAAAAAGCTGATGTGGCTTCGCCGTCAAAGGAGCGGGAACGGAATCAAGCCCCCATACTTGGCGGTGGAGATTTGCCCGCAAGGGCAAATACAACCGCTTGGGGCTTGATGGAGTGACACGGATTACGCTACCCCTGCAAGGGGCAGGTTCACAACCTGCCCCTTGCCTTAGCGGCGAGCGTAAAAGTTTTTGCGGGGTGCAGGGGGCTTTTTTCAAAAAGCCGCCCTGCTGGGGAGCCGTCCGCAGACGGCGGGGCAAAGCCCCTATCCCCTCGGAGAGCCCCGTGTTTTGATGGCGAAGCTGTCAAAACTCATAAGGGGTTACTCTTGACAAGAGTAACAGAACCCTGCTACACTATACTGTGATGAAATAGAGAGGTGGTGTATCTTCGTGGGTAAGGTATCAATGCCCCAAGGTAAGGGCAGCCAAATGCACAATAGACGAGATTATGAGAAGATAGGAAAGCCCATCCCTGATAACATTGATGTTTCCAAAACCTCGGAGAACATCACTATCGTTGACAAGGATATAAGGCAAGCCTATCAAGAAATCTTCGGTGAAGCTCTGGAGCAGTATAACAGCAAGCAGAAACGAGCCGATAGAAAGATAGAGGACTACTGCGACCACATCAAGAAGTCTAAGAACGGAGAGAAGCTCTTTTACGAAGATGTGGTACAGTGGGGCAGTAAAGACGATTTCAAAAGCCCAGAGACGAGGGAGAGAGCCAAAGAAGCCCTCGTGAAGTATGTAGAGGGCTTCGAGGAACGAAACCTGAATTTGAAGCTCATAGGGGCTTATATCCATATGGACGAAGCAAGCCCCCATCTGCATTTGGACTATGTTCCAGTTGCGACTGGCTATTCCAGAGGACTTGAAAAAAGAAATTCGCTTGATAAGGCTATGAAGCAGATGGGCTATCGGCCAGAGAACGAGAGCCGAAAGAACAACGCTACGAAGCTCTGGAAAGAAAACGAGCGTGCCGTTTTCGGACAGATCTGCCGTGGCCTTGGTCTTGAGGTGGAGCAAGAACGCAAGTCAGAGCGTAAGAGTTTGACGGTCGATGAGTACAAAGAAGCTCGTGATGAGATGATAGGCGAGATTGAGCAGGAGAAAGAAGCCATTGTCGAAGAGGGAGAGCATTTGCGAGAACTCAAGACCGGCATTGATGAGATAGACACCACCGGCAAGAAATTGCCGTTTGGTGTTGTAGCGATAAAAGAAAAAGACCTCGAAGTAGTCAAGGAACAGGCAAAAGCCTACACCGCAAACCGTGACGAGATAGGAGAGCTGCGAGAGCGTTCGGCTGCTGTCTCCCAGAGGGAGCAGCGTGCCGATCGGCGAGAGCAGCAGCTCGACAACAAGGCAAATGAGTTGGCAAGGCAGCAGCAACAGCTTCAGCAGATGTATCAAAGACAGCTCAACCTTAATCAGCTCTTGGAGAAGTCCGAGAGAGACGGTAGAGCCAAAGATAAGCAGATAGCAGACTTGCAGACCGAGAACGGCTCGTTAAGGGGTCAAATTCGCTCCCTGACGGCTCAACTCGACCAAGTTAAGGCGGAACTATGGGATAAGATAAATAAGCTCACAGACAAGCTCAAGGGGGCTTACGAGAGCCTTATGAATGTTGTTAAGGCAGTCGGTATGCTCAAGTATGACCGAGAGAAAGACCAGAACGGCAATTACACCTACGGCAAGTACGGCATAAGCAACCTTAGCAAGGCTCAAGACAAGCTCATTGACGGCTTGGCAGAGTACGGAGCTAAGTGGGCGAGAGAGGACGGCTTTCCAGAGATGGCAGCGGAGATGGAAAAGCGTGTCGGTATCAGCAAGGGCATTGAGAAAATCATTGAGCCACAAGCTCCGAAGCGTTCCAGAGGACACGATGGACCGAGCTTATAAAAAAACGGCAGGGGTAGCTAATCCCTGCCGTTTTTTTTCTTTTACCGCTGATAAAGCACCTTGCAATCGTGCTTTATTCCTCGGTTTTTTCGTCTGCATAGTAGTTCAAAAGCAGGCTTTTCTTGTGTTCGCTGCCTTTCATCATAATCAAAGGACTAATCTGATAAACGCCGTTTTGAACTTTCTTGATGAAGTTATTTTCCTGCAATTTTCGCATAACCTTGGTTGCTGTATCAAGTGAAACTCCTGCTCCATCAGCGGTCTTGCGATAAGTTCCGATGTAGGTATTATCAGCGGCTTTGGTGTTCTCCAGAATGTAAATCAGTACATCAACCTGCTTACTATCCAGAACCCCCAGAATTTGCAGGAAGTCAATCAGATAAACTTTCCAGAACTGCTTTTGTCCTAAAGCTCGCTTGGTTATTTGGTCAACCTCTATCAGCTCTCCTGTATCGAGGTCTTGCAGTCGTTTTCTTTGCTGTCCTATGAGTGTTTGAGTCTGACTGATATACTCCATGCTTTTGTCGTAATTCATGTTTTTTCACCTCCTTTTGTACCGATTATAGCATGACAAATTTATACTGTCAATATCACTTATTTTGTACTGCTATGTCCAGAACATGCATACCGATATACCAGTACAGACATACCATTCGACCAGTACAAACAAAAACCCGAAAACCCTTGATATACATGGCTTTTTTAAGGTTTTCACTTTGTTTTGCTCTCTTCTATATCCGCAAGGATAGCTTGCGGATATAGGTGAGGGCGTTCCCCCCTCACACTTCCCCCTGCGATTGCTGGAAGTCTGCCTTTCTTCTGTCCGCTCTGGCTTGTCGTCCGTCAAGGGACGGGGTAGTATTTCCTTGCGGAAATCTCCACCCCTTAAACCCTTGACAGCCGCCATTCTGTCCCGTCCTGCGGCTACGCCGCCAACGGGAAGCTGATGAGTTCATCAGCCCCCCGTTGCCGTCTTGCCATTGTACGGACAGAACCGCCGCCGCTGGTAGCTGCTATTCGGCAGCTCTATGCAGGGCGTTCCCCCCTGCACCCCCCGCCGCTACAAAAAGCTGATGTGGCTTCGCCGTCAAAGGAGCGGGAACGGAATCAAGCCCCCATACTTGGCGGTGGAGATTTGCCCGCAAGGGCAAATACAACCGCTTGGGGCTTGATGGAGTGACACGGATTACGCTACCCCTGCAAGGGGCAGGTTCACAACCTGCCCCTTGCCTTAGCGGCGAGCGTAAAAGTTTTTGCGGGGTGCAGGGGGCTTTTTTCAAAAAGCCGCCCTGCTGGGGAGCCGTCCGCAGACGGCGGGGCAAAGCCCCATTCCCTTAGCCCCCTGCAAGGGCAAGTTACCATTTCGCAGAAATGGTATAACTTGCTACACCATTTTTGAATGGTATTTACAGCCCCCTTGGAAGGCTGTATAATAGCATTGAAAAATGATGTAAAGGGGGCTTTGGCAATGGCTCATGTGATGAAGTTTACAAAGGCGAGTTGTGGGCATATGTTCGCTCATTTCGACAGAAAAGCGGAACATATCTCCAACGAGAATTTGGACAGGGAGAGGACACACCTCAACTACAATCTCGCCACCCATCAGACGATGGATCAGGGCGAGTTTGTACGCAAGAGGTGTGCCGAAGTCCATTGCCAAAACCGAAAAGATGTGAATGTGATGGCTACTTGGGTTGTTACCGTTCCCAAGGATTTGCCCGAACAGGAACACAAGGCTTTCTTCCAGGCAAGCTATGATTTCCTGCAACAACGCTATGGGCGTGAAAATGTGGTGTCGGCTTATGTCCATATGGACGAAGTAACCCCGCATATGCACTTTGCTTTTGTCCCTGTGAAGCACGGCTTCAAAGAGGACAAGAAAAACCCCGATATTTCGACAGAATATCGCAAAGTTTCTGCCAAAGAGGTGTTGAACCGTCGTGAATTGCAGGCTTTTCACCCTGCTTTGCAACGCTATGTAGAGCGGGAATTGGGTCACGAGGTCAGCATACTGAACGAAGCGACAAAAGAGGGAAATAAGAGCATTGAGGAGCTGAAAAGGCAGACTGCCACGGAACGGCTACAAGAAGCCAACGAGAAAGCCGCTCAAATCGTTTCTAAGGCTCGTGAGGGGGTTAAGGTAGTAGAACAGGACATACAAGCCTTAGAGGGCAAGAAAACGGCTTTAGAGGGCGAGATAGAGGCACTGGAAGTCAAGCTGCAAGGTAGGCAGCTTCAGATACGGGAAGTGATGGAGATAAAGCCCGAATACGAAAAGGGGCTGTTTGGCTCTGTAAAGGGCATCAAGGGCGTTACTGTGTCCGACATAGAAAATCTCAAGGCAACCGCTATAAAGGGCTTAGAAGCCCGTGACAGGCTCGAAAAACTGACTTTTGAGTATGAGAGGGTTAAGAAACTTGTGCCGACGATGGACGAGAGAATGAGAGACGCACAGGACAAAATACGCCTTGAACAGTTGGAAAAGGCGTTCCAGCGTCTGCCGGAGCATATTCAAAAACAGCTTTTGCCGGCAAAGGGTAAGAGCCACGACCGGGGACGAGAAAGATAAAAAAAGAGCAGGGAAACCCCTGCTCTATATTTTTTTCAGTTTCAAAGGGTTGCTGTCCATATTGGTGAAGCGTTTGAGTGTTTCATCAGAGAAACAAGTAACACTTCCATCTGGGTTAATTTCAAGACCGAGTATCTTTGCGATGATGGCGAATTGTGTATCTGATAGGTCAATTCCGTGGCTCTCGCCATTGAAGTAATAGCAAAGTTCTGCTCCTTCCCAATCAATCATCATTCTTTTCCTCCAAAGCTAAAGGCGTCTGTTCCTGCTTGCCTGCTTTAATTTCTTTCTGTTTGGTTCTGCTGAATGTAATCTGGTCAACTGGTTCTTCGCTTTCATAGTAGGACAGCAGGATCTGACGCTTCGTGTCGTTGCCTTTCATCAAGATATTGGGATTTACCAACCAAACACCGTTTTGAACTTTCTTGATGAAGTTGTTATCTTGCAGTTTTTTCATAATACGAGCTATTGTCGTTGAACTGCAACCAGTATCTTTTGAAATTTTCTTGTAAGTGCCAATGAATGTGTTGTTAGACTGATTTGTGTTCTCTACGATGTAAATGAAAATATCCAACTGGCGACTGTCAATAATACCTAAGACGGTCAAGAAGTCCATCAGATAGCACTTCCAGAAGTTCTTTGTACCGTATGTACGCTTGGTAATCTGGTCAACCCAAATTATCTCCCCTGTCTCTCTGTCAACCAGTTCTCTTTTCTTCTGTCCTACAAGGGTTTGAGTTTGGCTTATGTACTCCAGACTTTTGTCGTATTCTGCCATTAAAATACTCTCCTTTGCTTTACTCTAAATAAAGTAATTGGTTTACTTATCATACTGAACGCTTTATTTTAAGTAAAGTATAAACTATTACAAATAAAAAGTCAACACTTTATTATCAATAAAGCAGTTACACAACAGATGTAAAGTGTTTGCTATCGTAAAGTAAAGTGCCCAAAATGCCAAAAAACCCAGGAATACCGGGGGTTTTTTGGCATTTTTACTTTGTTTTTCTCTCTTCTAAATATCAAAGTGGGATTGACCCACCTTGATATTTGCGGGGAGACCCCGCACCCCCTTTTTCGTCACCGCAAGTCTATCTTTCTCTTTATCGCTCTGGCTTGTCGTCCGTCAAGGGACGGGGTAGTATTTCCTTGCGGAAATCTCCACCCCTTAAACCCTTGACAGCCGCCATTCTGTCCCGTCCTGCGGCTACGCCGCCAACGGGAAGCTGATGAGTTCATCAGCCCCCCGTTGCCGTCTTGCCATTGTACGGACAGAACCGCCGCCGCTGGTAGCTGCTATTCGGCAGCTCTATGCAGGGCGTTCCCCCCTGCACCCCCCGCCGCTACAAAAAGCTGATGTGGCTTCGCCGTCAAAGGAGCGGGAACGGAATCAAGCCCCCATACTTGGCGGTGGAGATTTGCCCGCAAGGGCAAATACAACCGCTTGGGGCTTGATGGAGTGACACGGATTACGCTACCCCTGCAAGGGGCAGGTTCACAACCTGCCCCTTGCCTTAGCGGCGAGCGTAAAAGTTTTTGCGGGGTGCAGGGGGCTTTTTTCAAAAAGCCGCCCTGCTGGGGAGCCGTCCGCAGACGGCGGGGCAAAGCCCCATTCCCTTAGCCCCCTGCAAGGGCAAGTTACCATTTCGCAGAAATGGTATAACTTGCTACACCATTTTTGAATGGTATTTACAGCCCCCTTGGAAGGCTGTATAATAGCATTGAAAAATGATGTAAAGGGGGCTTTGGCAATGGCTCATGTGATGAAGTTTACAAAGGCGAGTTGTGGGCATATGTTCGCTCATTTCGACAGAAAAGCGGAACATATCTCCAACGAGAATTTGGACAGGGAGAGGACACACCTCAACTACAATCTCGCCACCCATCAGACGATGGATCAGGGCGAGTTTGTACGCAAGAGGTGTGCCGAAGTCCATTGCCAAAACCGAAAAGATGTGAATGTGATGGCTACTTGGGTTGTTACCGTTCCCAAGGATTTGCCCGAACAGGAACACAAGGCTTTCTTCCAGGCAAGCTATGATTTCCTGCAACAACGCTATGGGCGTGAAAATGTGGTGTCGGCTTATGTCCATATGGACGAAGTAACCCCGCATATGCACTTTGCTTTTGTCCCTGTGAAGCACGGCTTCAAAGAGGACAAGAAAAACCCCGATATTTCGACAGAATATCGCAAAGTTTCTGCCAAAGAGGTGTTGAACCGTCGTGAATTGCAGGCTTTTCACCCTGCTTTGCAACGCTATGTAGAGCGGGAATTGGGTCACGAGGTCAGCATACTGAACGAAGCGACAAAAGAGGGAAATAAGAGCATTGAGGAGCTGAAAAGGCAGACTGCCACGGAACGGCTACAAGAAGCCAACGAGAAAGCCGCTCAAATCGTTTCTAAGGCTCGTGAGGGGGTTAAGGTAGTAGAACAGGACATACAAGCCTTAGAGGGCAAGAAAACGGCTTTAGAGGGCGAGATAGAGGCACTGGAAGTCAAGCTGCAAGGTAGGCAGCTTCAGATACGGGAAGTGATGGAGATAAAGCCCGAATACGAAAAGGGGCTGTTTGGCTCTGTAAAGGGCATCAAGGGCGTTACTGTGTCCGACATAGAAAATCTCAAGGCAACCGCTATAAAGGGCTTAGAAGCCCGTGACAGGCTCGAAAAACTGACTTTTGAGTATGAGAGGGTTAAGAAACTTGTGCCGACGATGGACGAGAGAATGAGAGACGCACAGGACAAAATACGCCTTGAACAGTTGGAAAAGGCGTTCCAGCGTCTGCCGGAGCATATTCAAAAACAGCTTTTGCCGGCAAAGGGTAAGAGCCACGACCGGGGACGAGAAAGATAAAAAAAGAGCAGGGAAACCCCTGCTCTATATTTTTTTCAGTTTCAAAGGGTTGCTGTCCATATTGGTGAAGCGTTTGAGTGTTTCATCAGAGAAACAAGTAACACTTCCATCTGGGTTAATTTCAAGACCGAGTATCTTTGCGATGATGGCGAATTGTGTATCTGATAGGTCAATTCCGTGGCTCTCGCCATTGAAGTAATAGCAAAGTTCTGCTCCTTCCCAATCAATCATCATTCTTTTCCTCCAAAGCTAAAGGCGTCTGTTCCTGCTTGCCTGCTTTAATTTCTTTCTGTTTGGTTCTGCTGAATGTAATCTGGTCAACTGGTTCTTCGCTTTCATAGTAGGACAGCAGGATCTGACGCTTCGTGTCGTTGCCTTTCATCAAGATATTGGGATTTACCAACCAAACACCGTTTTGAACTTTCTTGATGAAGTTGTTATCTTGCAGTTTTTTCATAATACGAGCTATTGTCGTTGAACTGCAACCAGTATCTTTTGAAATTTTCTTGTAAGTGCCAATGAATGTGTTGTTAGACTGATTTGTGTTCTCTACGATGTAAATGAAAATATCCAACTGGCGACTGTCAATAATACCTAAGACGGTCAAGAAGTCCATCAGATAGCACTTCCAGAAGTTCTTTGTACCGTATGTACGCTTGGTAATCTGGTCAACCCAAATTATCTCCCCTGTCTCTCTGTCAACCAGTTCTCTTTTCTTCTGTCCTACAAGGGTTTGAGTTTGGCTTATGTACTCCAGACTTTTGTCGTATTCTGCCATTAAAATACTCTCCTTTGCTTTACTCTAAATAAAGTAATTGGTTTACTTATCATACTGAACGCTTTATTTTAAGTAAAGTATAAACTATTACAAATAAAAAGTCAACACTTTATTATCAATAAAGCAGTTACACAACAGATGTAAAGTGTTTGCTATCGTAAAGTAAAGTGCCCAAAATGCCAAAAAACCCAGGAATACCGGGGGTTTTTTGGCATTTTTACTTTGTTTTTCTCTCTTCTAAATATCAAAGTGGGATTGACCCACCTTGATATTTGCGGGGAGACCCCGCACCCCCTTTTTCGTCACCGCAAGTCTATCTTTCTCTTTATCGCTCTGGCTTGTCGTCCGTCAAGGGACGGGGTAGTATTTCCTTGCGGAAATCTCCACCCCTTAAACCCTTGACAGCCGCCATTCTGTCCCGTCCTGCGGCTACGCCGCCAACGGGAAGCTGATGAGTTCATCAGCCCCCCGTTGCCGTCTTGCCATTGTACGGACAGAACCGCCGCCGCTGGTAGCTGCTATTCGGCAGCTCTATGCAGGGCGTTCCCCCCTGCACCCCCCGCCGCTACAAAAAGCTGATGTGGCTTCGCCGTCAAAGGAGCGGGAACGGAATCAAGCCCCCATACTTGGCGGTGGAGATTTGCCCGCAAGGGCAAATACAACCGCTTGGGGCTTGATGGAGTGACACGGATTACGCTACCCCTGCAAGGGGCAGGTTCACAACCTGCCCCTTGCCTTAGCGGCGAGCGTAAAAGTTTTTGCGGGGTGCAGGGGGCTTTTTTCAAAAAGCCGCCCTGCTGGGGAGCCGTCCGCAGACGGCGGGGCAAAGCCCCTATCCCCTCGGAGAGCCCCGTGTTTTGATGGCGAAGCTGTCAAAACTCATAAGGGGTTACTCTTGACAAGAGTAACAGAACCCTGCTACACTATACTGTGATGAAATAGAGAGGTGGTGTATCTTCGTGGGTAAGGTATCAATGCCCCAAGGTAAGGGCAGCCAAATGCACAATAGACGAGATTATGAGAAGATAGGAAAGCCCATCCCTGATAACATTGATGTTTCCAAAACCTCGGAGAACATCACTATCGTTGACAAGGATATAAGGCAAGCCTATCAAGAAATCTTCGGTGAAGCTCTGGAGCAGTATAACAGCAAGCAGAAACGAGCCGATAGAAAGATAGAGGACTACTGCGACCACATCAAGAAGTCTAAGAACGGAGAGAAGCTCTTTTACGAAGATGTGGTACAGTGGGGCAGTAAAGACGATTTCAAAAGCCCAGAGACGAGGGAGAGAGCCAAAGAAGCCCTCGTGAAGTATGTAGAGGGCTTCGAGGAACGAAACCTGAATTTGAAGCTCATAGGGGCTTATATCCATATGGACGAAGCAAGCCCCCATCTGCATTTGGACTATGTTCCAGTTGCGACTGGCTATTCCAGAGGACTTGAAAAAAGAAATTCGCTTGATAAGGCTATGAAGCAGATGGGCTATCGGCCAGAGAACGAGAGCCGAAAGAACAACGCTACGAAGCTCTGGAAAGAAAACGAGCGTGCCGTTTTCGGACAGATCTGCCGTGGCCTTGGTCTTGAGGTGGAGCAAGAACGCAAGTCAGAGCGTAAGAGTTTGACGGTCGATGAGTACAAAGAAGCTCGTGATGAGATGATAGGCGAGATTGAGCAGGAGAAAGAAGCCATTGTCGAAGAGGGAGAGCATTTGAGAGAACTAAAAGC
>CALWMO010000223.1 GCA_944381965.1 uncultured Butyricicoccus sp. | reverse complement strand
TATATTTTACATATACTGAACAATATTTTTTCATTAAATCAAAAAAATGACCCACATATCTATGAGTCATTACTTTTGTGAACCTCTCCCACTTAAAATTACTTTGTAATTTTTGAAGTGGGAGCTTCTTCTTGGGAAGTAGTTGCTTTTGTTAGCCAACTATATTTACCAAGCTATCCCCGTAGTTCCTACGGTTCTTTTTATTTCTTATATATCTACTAATTGTATTATATCACTTTGTCTTCTAAAAAACAATAGGGCAATTCATCGCGCCACCTATAGAGGTGGGCGACTTCTTGCCTGTTAGGTTAAATTATGGAATGATGAAATAAAAATCAATCAAAAAAATTATAAATTTATCTTCGGAAATGATATCCAATTGTTTAGAGGAATAACACAAGAGGAACTACAAAACATTTATGCAAGAATTGGAAGTAAATTCCTCAATCATAATGAAACATATTTTTGACTATGATTAATATCGACTACCTTCTATAAAAGCACTTATACGTCTTTTTGGAAGGTCTTTTTTTGCTTCCAACTATAAAAAAACTGGTTTAACTATATAATTTACTAACTCTTCCAATATTTCCGTTTTTTTGTAAAAATCATTATTCCACTTGAAGAGAACTTCCATTTTTTCATAATTAGGATAATATACACCTTTTATTCTAGCATAATTACCCATAGTTATATTTATTTCTCTTGGAGAGCCATACTGTTTAACCATTAATTCATAATTTAGTTTTATTGCTTCAAAAAATAATTCAAACTCTCTTAAATTCTTAATTTCAAAAGATTTTAGATATTCATAAAAAAAATCTAACTCTTTAATATTTATAAAACTTCTTATAATTTTTAAAAGTTCATTACTAACCTCTAATTCATTAAATCTTGAATTTAGGAATACTTGTAAATTCCTCAATTTAAAAATATAATCATACTGGAAATAAACTATATATTTTTCTTGGGTTGATAACTCATCTAATGATGAGATATTAGCATAATCTAAATTAATTACAAATTCTTCCACTTATCCATTCCCTCTTTCTTAACATAATATCATAAATCATTAAACATATTAATCTAAAGTTAGGTTATCTAGCTGACGCCCTTCGGTTGTCTTGGTCTTATCAGAATTATAATCTCGTTCCTCGATTAAATTCCTCAAAGCCCTCATAGATTGCCCACTAGAACACGCTCCATTTATAAATCTTAAAAAAAAAACTTGACTTTTACGACATAAAATCTATAATGATGGGTTACTTGAGCTAGGAAATAAAGACACTTTGCCCCGGGTTTTGTAGTTTAAAAAATAAAACTACAACAGGGGCTTAATCAATAATCTACTATGATGGTATAACCATCGCTGAGGTTTCTGACTACTTATCTCTTACCTATGCTTCCACATAGTCCGTACTTATTCCCCCATACGTTCAACCTCAGAAGCCTACATTCTTCCTTTAGAGGTATAAGAGATAGCCCGAATAGAATAACCGCCCAAGCCGTTTATTATCCGTCGCTCTCACGTTGCAACAATTCCTACCAACCAATTATAATCGCTTGGACTGATTAGTGCCTATCAGCTCAATGTATTAACATTGAAATTTTTAAAAATATTCTTGTAGGTATTTTAAATGTAACCATACTTTTATAGACTTTGTAGACTTTTTTTAAAAATTTTTTCGCTTTAATAAAAGTTTTAAAAGTCAATAAAAATAAGGACTGCAACCTATGTTACAGTCCTTTAAAGTCTTTTTCTTTAGAGTTTTTAGTATTGACATTGTCTATAAATTCTGATAAACTCTATTTAAAGAAACAACGACTTTGTTATGTGTGAGATAACATAGTTGCATAGCCTTTAAAGTGCTGGTAACACATTAAGGGCTGTTTTTTTTTATTTGATATAATTATACTCTTCAATAATTGCTAAAGTCAAACATTTTTTTATTTTTTTCAAAAAATATGAGTAATTTTTTATCAATCCCTAAAAATCCGTACAGTTGAAGCTTTGATAATTTTTTAATCAAATTTTGAATTTAAGCCCCCATAAAATTATCTTGATGAAAATTTATAGGTAGTAGGGGGCGTTTTTTTAGGAGTGATTCCAAGAAATATTTTTTCCTGGATTCACTCCTAAAAAATAAATATAGGGGGATAGTTAAAATAATAAAATTGATATTACTCCTAATCCAATAATAATAGCAATTCCAAACAATATTTTTTTTACTTCTTGAATTTGGATACTTAGCTCCACAATTTTATTCTCAATGCTTTTCTCAACCATAGTTTGTACCTCAATTTTTAATTCCTTATTCATAACATCTAAATTACTATTCAATATTTCTTTGATTTTACTTTCATAATTTGATGTTATTTCTTTATTTTCTTTAATTTTTTTAAAAATTTCATCTAATTCATTTCCAATTTTATTAAATTTTTCATCTAAGCCTTTTAAATGCCCTTTTAAATCATCTTTATTTTCTATGATATATTTTATATCCTCTATCATTTTAGAGGAGCTTTTAAGCTCATTTAAAGCCTTTACAACTTCTTCAGAGCTATCTACAATCGCTTTTGCACTTGTGAATATATCTAATTTTGCCATATTTCATCACTACCTTTCTATTCCTCTTGTTCTTTTTCTGCTTCTTATTCTATTTTCTTTGATAGAATTTATTTTTTCCTTTTCCTCTAATTTTTTATCAATTTTATTAATATTGGATATCTCTTTCTTTTCTTCTTCAAGTTCCATTAATTCCTTTTCTTTTTCTTCTTTTTTCTTCTTCTTTGATTTTAAATCTACGAATTGTTTAAATATCTCCAATCCTTGATTATTTTGATTTGGTTCTATTTTTTCTTCTCTTGTTTCTTCCAAATTCTTTTCTTCTTTCTTTTCTAGCTCTATAAAATATTCTCTTAGATTTTCTGTTTTTAAATATTCAGAATTAATATGTTTTCCTAAAGTATCTAATCTATATTTTCCAATATTTCCAATTCTATTATCTTCATCAAGTGTACAGGTAATATATTTTTTGTATTTGATAGTTCCGTCATCTTTGATAGTTTCTCCCCAATCTATAGATATTCCATTTTCTTTTAAATTATTTTCAAATTCTTTTCTACTGTTGCAACTCTCTCTACTAGCCATAATTAGTAATGAAGCTTTTAAAATATCACTTTCTATTTGTCCTACTAAAGCTTTCTCCAATACTTTTCTAGCTTTCATATTTCTAGCTATTATTTCCCCATTTTCCTTTTCTCTCTCTTGTACTTTCTCTAGTCCATACTCTTGAGCTATTTCATCTGCTCTTTCTCTCCACTTTTCCCACTCTTTTTTTGTGTAATAAAATTTCTCTCCATTCTCCAAATTTACAGAGTTTACAACTATATGATTATGGATATGCTCTTTGTCCGTATGTTGAGCAATAAAAACTTGATATTCGGGGAAGATTTCTTCACATAATTTTTGCGTCATTTCTAATGCTCTTTCTCTCTCTATTTCATTCGGTTTAAAACTATGGACAAAATGCTTATATTGTCTATCCTCTAATTTATTATAAAATTCTTTAATATCTTGAAAATCTCTAAATGCTTGTTTATAATCATTTGAACAATTTATTCCTATTGTTTCCTCTGCCTTTTTTCCTACATATCCTAAAATACCTTTAGCTCCTCCAATTTTTTTACTAGAACTATCTATCGCTTTAAAGATTGCCATAACTCATCAAGCTCCTTTTGAATTTCTTTAAAATCTGATATAGTTTTACTATTGCATTTTTTTGCTATCTGATTGAGATTATTTCCAATACTAATTTTTAGCTTAAATATATCTTTTAAATTTTGATTAAGTTCTTGGATATCTCCTACCATATTTTTTCTTATTAAAATTCTAATAAATTCATTCTTGGTTACTCCCATTATTTTTGCTTGTTGTTCCAATAATAAATAATCTTCTTCTTCTAATCTAATTGATAGATTTTTTTTCAAAAAAATCAACTCCTTTTCAAGCGGGGGTTTTTAGGGGGTAGCATACCCCCAAACAAGCAGTTTTTGAGTTAAAATGATTTATCATTTTGACGTCAAAAA
>CALWMO010000222.1 GCA_944381965.1 uncultured Butyricicoccus sp. | reverse complement strand
TCTGGTGCGAAAATTCCATCAGAAACACCTTTAATATAACCAAGACTAGCAAATTTATTTATATAATTTGCCGCCCAATGACCAACAATATCATTAAAACTAGATGTATCACTATTGCCAGCATTACCACTATTGTTATTTCCTATATTACCATCACCATTTTCATTTGGTGGATTAATTATAGTATCTTTTATTTTCTCAAATGTTACAGAAAGGGTATTAGAACTAGAAGCTTTCTCAAATTCATACTTTTCAATAGATCCAACACTCTTACCATTCACAACAACATCTTTAATAATATATCCAGCATTAGGCGTTATAATAACAGTTTTATTATTTGATAAAACTGTCACACTACCACCAGTATTATAAGAAACATTAGGCTTAGTGTTAGTGGTAGTAGAACCCCCTGATGATGAACCATTAGAAGAACCACTATTAGAACCATTATTAGATGAATTAGATGCAATAGTAATAGGTATTTGAATAACTGTATTAGCAAAATTATCAAACCTTATTTCAAGGGTTGTTTGACCAGCTCTTTTGCCAGTAATAACAATTCCATTTGCAATATTGTTAATATCCATCTTAGAAATATTACAAGTAGCAATAGAAGAGTCTTTCACAGAAATGTATGCATTTTTAGCTAAATGAATGCCTGAACCTAAATCAACAGAAACCTTAGCTGTAGATGACTGCTTTATGTTAATAGCAGAAGTATTCACTGATGGTAAAATATCTTGAGATGTTTCCTTTTCAACAAACTGTACAAATATAGTATGGTTACTTGAAATATTTTCAAAGACATATTGATTTTCCTTTACATCAACTGAAACACCATCAACAAGAACCTCACCTAGTTTATAACCATTATTTGCATTAAATATATATGTTAGGTTTTTATTCTCTTCAATAATACCATCAAAATCTGAAGGATACGTTACAATATATCCATAATCATCATTATTAACAGATGATGTTATACTAAAAGTTTTTGCTAGTACTTTTACAGATATATCATAAGATGTTTTATTTTCATCGTCAAAAGTCACATGAATAGTTGTTTCTCCCGCTTTTAGCCCCTTAACAACCAAACCGTTTTCTAAGTTTTCTACACTTATCTGATTGGCATTTACCCACAATACATCTTCATTATCAACTGTTATCGTTGCTCGTTTTGCTGCTGATAAACCCGTTCCAAGTGAAATATTAATATTTTTACTCTCATCTTTTGTGAAACATAATTCTGCTGTATCTACAAACGGCTTACTATCTTCAACAGGTTTTGATGCAACAACTACGGTCCAAGCCTTAGCTGAGGATGTTGTGTTTCTTAAACTAATGGTACTCTTAAATTGTCCAGATACCTCATCATAAATAAATTTAATAGTAGCACCTGACCACTCAGTATACCCAGATTCAACACAGGCATCTATCCAAACTTGCATTTTACTTTGTAATATTAAGGCTTGTGCGGATTTATCATTAGCATATGATTCATCATATTCCAAATTTGCGGTTGGCAATACACCATCTTCAACACGTTCTCCCTGCATATATGCAAGAGTTTCATGTATAGTAGCAACTGTACTAGGGTCTGTATTAGGAAGTTTAATAGCACTCATTAAAATATCAGATGTTATTAACGAATCTTTGTAATACAATTCTATGCCATCTAAAATTCCTTCAAAGTACTTATGAGAAATATTTAATAAATATAAACCATCTGATTGTGAAATAAACTCCATAATTTGACAATCATCTAATACCTGTCCATTTTTCTTTAGAGAAAAATTCTCTGCTAAAATCTCATTCTTAATATTTGACACATCAAGTAATATTGATGACGTTACAGTTGTTTCATTTGTTGAATAATAAGGATATTCAAATTGAATAGAATTATTTACAACACTAAAACTAGCATCTTCTGGCTCTTTGTGTTCTATATTGACTTGTCCAATTACTGCCCCCATGAACAATAAATTATAAATACCTTCTGGCACACTTTTCTTAACTCTTGAAATTATAGTATTGCCATAACCAAGTATAAAAGAAACATCTCTTACCGTTTCTCGTGTATCAATTGTTTGTAATTCAAAATTAGAGACATCTTGCAAAGTAGTATCTGATATATATGAAATAGTATCTTCTGCATAACTATCGTCATCACTGTCCTCTGAGTACTCAAGAAAAATCTTTGTGTCAGAACCTAAAGATACTTTCGGTGGTTCAACTTTTGATATACTAATCTCTATTTCTCCTATTAATTTATCATCATAAAACAAGTAAAGAGTATCTAAATTCTTAATAGACTCATATTTCGCAGAAACACCTAATGTAACAGTTTTTTTATCACTTTCAACATTTATAGAATCTATACCTATTCCTACTAATTCAGCATATTCAGAATTTTTGCTTAATCTAAAACTATCAAGTAAAGGAGCATTATTTATCTCCTTATCAGCTATAAGAGATATCGTATCTTTTGCAATGGTCTCATCCAAAGCATCTAATCCATAATTAAATGATAAAACATTAAGACCTGTTTTCAGAGAAAATTCATATTGGCTATTCTCATCACCAATATCTTCATCTCCAGAATTTGAATTATCAGATGAAAATGTTTTAATAAAGTAATCACCATAAAACAAAGATACTTTATCAAAATCAGATAAATCAATATCAGGCAAAGCAGTAAATGTATAGATATATGCCCCATCTATTTCAGAAACATTATCTTCTGTGATTTTTGTTAAAAATCCTTCAGTGCTTGACAACGATAATTTATCAGTATTCAACTGAATATCATGCCCACTGACATCTATAAATACAATTGCATTACTATCTATAATAGTACATGTAATATTTTCAGCAACCTTTTTAAGTTTATCAGATATATTCCTATCATCATCATTAGCAATCTGCGAATTAATAAGCTCTATTACTAAATAATCATCATAAAACAAATATAATGAATTATTTAAAACACTATCATCATTAACAGTTATACTGTAAATATCACCATTACTACCTACATTTACTATGTCATAACTTTCTACTTCTATCAACGTATCTGGATCTGTTGACAATTTAAGATGTGATTCATCAAAACCTGAAATGTCACTCAAATCTGATAAAAAACTAATAACTGTGCTATTACCTATAAAACCAATAAGCGAATCTTTCTGCACCTTTTTTTTAATTTCAGTTGCTATTTTTTCTGATGTAAGCTCATCACTTACGTCTGGAGATTGTACAGAATCATCAGCCTCACCATCTTCATCCAAATCTGGTATAGTCACAGTATCTTTCTTATCAATTTTCCAACATAATTCATCGCCAATATAAATATAAATATCTGATTCTGATAGATTATTCTCTTCATATGCAGA
>CALWMO010000221.1 GCA_944381965.1 uncultured Butyricicoccus sp. | reverse complement strand
TGTATTTTTTGATTTACTATCTTCATCAACTGATAAAAATCTGTCAGTACCATTATCAAAAAGTACAAAGTCAAAAATCTGATTCTCTGCATCATATGAAATAAATGTAGGGTCATGCTGAGAATAAAACCACTCAAATGTTTGGTCATCTTGCTCAGGCAACACTAAATAATCAGTTACCTTTTCTTGAATAGCTAAAGTTTTTCCATCAACTTCTTTAATTGCTGGTGTTAAACCCCAATTTATTTCCTTCGTAGAATAATCCATATTTATAATCATATGCTGATTTCATAAAGAAAGCAGTAAACTATTATTATCTGAGATATATTCAACTGTATTTGCATGTGAATAATCCCATGTGGTGTTCTTTGATGAATATTCCAAAGAACCTAAACTAGAATCTAATAATTCAATTGGGTCATAATACTCTGTTGTTTCTCCAGTTTCTGGGTTTAATAAACTTAATTCTGCGGAATTCGTATTCCATTTTGAATAATAAAGTAATTTTCCATCTGGTGTTAGTGTTGCATCATGATGACTACTTTTACCATATGTTAAATATTTTCCTCGAATCTTTCCAGCAAAACTCATACAGTATATTGTTGACAAATTAGGATTGTATCCATCAACAGAAAACCAAAATGAACCTGCTTCAAAATCAAACTCATGAACACCGTCAGCATCACATTTAATACCATACATATACCAACGAATATCACCATTTTTATCAAAAACTGTCCTATTTGCATCACAAATAAAGAATAATTGGTCATTTAACTGTACACCATCAGACACTTGTTTTTCAACAATTGTCATATCTTCTGGTATTGGATCTGTTTGAATTTCAAACTGTTTTGTACTACCTGATGATGTTGTAAGTGTAACTTTATTTAAATAATTTGCATATAAACCAAATATTTGTACTTCGTGGTGTGTACTTGCATTTGTTGTATATGATATAGTTGTATCTTCTGTTTTTCCCTCAACCGAAACAGTAACTGACTCACTTTCTGGTGTTTCAAATATGATAACAGCTGTAAGTGGTGCTGTACCATAGATATTTTGATATACCGCTGCATTATTCAGTGTTCTAACACCATTTGCTTTATAATCTGCAATAATCTGCTGCTCTATTAACTTGTGCTGCTCTACTATACCATTTTCATTGGGAACTTCACTATATCCCTCATATATTCCAACTTCTTGTTCTGAATAATACACTGACCAACCAACTTTATCTGATGAAATATATTTATCTGGAATTAAAAAAGCCACGAATCCATTCTGAACACCAAAAACTTGTTCTTTAAGAAGTGTATAATTGTGATTTACTAAAAATTTTAAATCATTAATAACATCATATTTTTTGCCATCAACTTCTAATTGAAACTTATTTGTTTCCAAATATTCATCATAATCTACACTAAGCTCCACCAAAGCATATACATATCCAGTTGGTGGAGTATCAGTGTAAACATTATCCACTGTTGTTCCATCATAGAACTCTTCAGTTTGAGTTGTTTCTAATTTCGATTTAACTTCAATTCTAACAATATCTGCATTTAGTAACCTTGTATCCCTTATATTAACAGCATATGCAAATGTTAATATATTGGTATTAATTACCATTAAAGCAACCAAAATTACCGATATAAATTTCTTCACTTTTTCACTTTCCTCCCTAATGTTTATAGTAAATTACGAATTTATCCAATTTGTGAATAATAGTTTACTGCAAAATATATTATTTCTGTAAGTTTTTTGATGTTTACGCAAAGCACAAAAGCAAACATTGCAGATAATACTATCTTTTGCATATTTTCACTATGAATAACCTTCATAACTAACTTTACAATTAAAACAATATATGCCCATGAGAAAAGAATAACATACAACCAGGCTTCACTAATTGCCCAGCCCATTACGGCACATAGCACGAATGAAAATAAAACTGACCATATAGATAACTGACATACTCTATCTTTTTTATTAATCATAAATGATAAAATACAAATTATCAAAATGGCTATACCAATAGCACTATATGTGTCAGGAAGTACACCTGTAAATGCATAAGCATCTGCTCCAAGATGGTTAATACTTGTTTGCGGAGAAACAAATGACCATGTTACAAAATGCGTAAATATCTTAAACCTACCTGTAAAACCTAATCCATCTACACCTGTAAACTGAATAATGTTACTTAAATCCATAATACAAGCTGGAAAAGAACCTGTAACACATAGCAACATCAAGAATATAATGCAATATTTTATAATCTTTTTTAGATATGGAATAATGCCATTAAATGAAAATAATAATGGTACCATATGACCAGATGTTAGAGTTGACCCACTCATAAGCAATCCATATGCAAATGCTTTGTTTTCTCTTTTATAGATAGCTAGATAACTTGCATATGCAACAAGAAACACACTTAATTGATATTGCTCATAGCCTAAACACATAATTATAAAAAAGTATGTTGATGCATAAATTGG
>CALWMO010000220.1 GCA_944381965.1 uncultured Butyricicoccus sp. | reverse complement strand
AGGAAGAAAAAAAGCGTTTAACTTATCTTAGAAATGCTTTTGCATCTTTACTTGTTACAGGGCCTTTCTCCATTTTGGTTGGTTTTGAGGGCGGTATGATGGCACTCAATGATAGATTAAAACTACGTTCTATGGTTGTAGGTGAAAAAGATGAAACCGTTTATATCGCATCAGAAGAATGTGCAATCAGAATTATGCAGCCAGAATTTGATAAAATTTATGCTCCACGAGGTGGCGAGCCTGTAATTTTAACACTGAATAAAGGAGGTAACGCAAAGTGAATATGTTATACCCACAATTTGAAGTAATTCGCAATCCAAGCCGCTGTATAAATTGTCGTGCTTGTGAAAAACAATGTGCAAATGAAGTGCATGGTTATGATGAAAATTTAAAAATGATGACTTGCGATGAAAGCAAATGTGTAAACTGTCATAGATGCGTTGCCATTTGCCCAACCAGAGCATTAAAAATAGTAAAAACCGACCACACATTCAAGGAAAATGCAAACTGGACAGAAAAAGCAATAACTGAAATTTATCGTCAGGCAGAAACAGGCGGTGTGTTGCTTTCCTCTATGGGTAATCCAGAACAGCACCCTATTTATTGGGATAAAATTTTAATAAATGCATCTCAGGTTACAAATCCGCCTATTGACCCACTTCGTGAGCCTATGGAAACCAGAACATTTTTAGGCAAAAAAGCGGGCAAAATCGAACGTGACGAAAACGGAAATTTAATTGATAATTTACCACCACATATTGAGCTTAATATGCCTGTTATGTTTTCTGCTATGAGTTATGGTTCTATATCTTATAATGCTCATGCGGCACTGGCAAAAGCAGCTAGAGAGCTTGGCATTTGTTATAACACAGGTGAAGGTGGCTTGCATGAGGATTTCTATGAATACGGTGCAAACACTATTGTTCAAGTAGCGTCTGGTCGTTTTGGTGTGCATACAGATTATTTAAACGCAGGTGCAGCTATTGAAATTAAAATGGGTCAAGGTGCAAAACCAGGTATTGGCGGTCACTTGCCAGCGGTTAAAGTCGGCTCAGATATATCCAAAACACGTATGATACCAGAAAATACCGATGCTATTTCTCCAGCTCCTCACCATGATATTTATTCTATTGAGGATTTACGTCAGCTTGTTTATTCTATAAAAGAGGCTACAAATTACAAGAAACCTGTTATGGTCAAAATTGCGGCTGTGCATAATGTGTCAGCTATTGCATCTGGTGTTGCTCGCTCGGGTGCGGATATTATTTGTATTGACGGTTACAGAGGTGGTACTGGTGCAGCTCCTACCCGTATTCGTGATAGTGTGGGTATTCCTATTGAGCTTGCTCTTGCGGCTGTTGACCAAAGACTTCGTGACGAGGGTATAAGAGATAAGGTTTCCATTGTTGTTGGTGGTTCTATTCGCAATTCTAGCGACCTTATGAAAGCAATTTTACTGGGTGCTGATGCATGTTATATTGCAACTGCTGCACTTTTAGCCCTTGGTTGTCATTTGTGCCGCACTTGTCAGACCGGTAAATGTAACTGGGGCATTGCAACGCAAAGAGAGGATTTAGTTAAACGCTTAAATCCAGAAATTGGTGCTCAAAGGCTTGTAAACCTTGTAACCGCTTGGAATCACGAACTAGAAGAAATGATGGGCGGTATGGGTATTAACTCTATTGAGGCTTTAAGAGGTAACAGACTAATGCTTCGTGGTATAGGTCTTACTCAAAAAGAACTTGATATTTTGGGCATTAAACATGCTGGCGAATAAGTAGGGAGGATAAGACATGGAATTTATTGCAAATACTATTTATTATCAAGAACTCCAAAACAAAATAAGAAATTGTGATGATAGAGATATAACTATTAAAGAGCTTTATGGTCAAAGATATATAGGCTGTGCTACATCGGATAAAAATTTTAAGTTATATGGCACTGCGGGAAATGGCTTGGGGCAATATAATAATGGCTCTACGATTGAAGTTTTTGGCAACTGTCAAGAAGCAGTAGGCGACACTATGAACTCAGGTGACATTATTATTCATGGTAACTGTGGTGATGCTTGTGGCTATGGTATGCGTGGAGGCAGAATTTTTATCGAGGGTGATGTTGGATACAGAGCAGGTATTCATATGAAAGCTTATATGGATAAATTTCCTGTGCTGATTGTCGGCGGTAAAGCGGGTTCATTTCTAGGTGAATACCTTGCAGGCGGACTGATTGCTATACTTGGAAATGGTGCAGAGGGAAAAATGCCTTGCAGTTATTTCTGCGGAACTGGTATGCATGGCGGAAAAATCATTTTAAGATGTGACGAAAAACCAGAGGGATTGCCAGAGCAAGTTTTAGTTAGTGAAATGACCGAACAAGACAAACAGGAACTTACACCACATATTGAGGACTATTGTAAATATTTTGGAGGAAATGTAAAAGAAATTCTTTCAAACCGTTTTTATGTATTGACTCCAAACCCTAATTCGGGTTATAACCAGTTATATACGTTTGAATAAAACTGGAG
>CALWMO010000219.1 GCA_944381965.1 uncultured Butyricicoccus sp. | reverse complement strand
TCTTGCAAATGCAAAACAAGAAGAGCTTAGCGAAGGCTGGAAAATGATTTTAACAAACCAGTTCCATGATATTATACCAGGCTCATCTATACATGAGGTTTATGAGGATAGCCGAAAAGACTATGCAAAAATTCAAGATATTGCACAGTCTGTTATTGATAGCTATTCAAATGAGATTGTAGAAGATAAAGCAGATACATTTACAGTATATAATGCTTCTGGTTGGACACTTGATGAGACAATTTGCATGTCTGGTGAGAAAAATGGTGTATTCACTGATGAAAATGGCAATATTTTAACCAGTCAAGTTGCAAATGGAAATAC
Organism: uncultured Butyricicoccus sp.; assembly: GCA_944381965.1. Lineage (GTDB taxonomy): Bacteria > Bacillota > Clostridia > Oscillospirales > Butyricicoccaceae > Butyricicoccus_B. The sequence goes on along the minus strand of CALWMO010000219.1, from coordinate 2,217 downwards.
CTATATTAAGGTTAAAAATCTACCTCAAATGGGCAGTCAGGTTATTAAATTTACAAACGGTGAGGCTAAAGCAGAGGGTAAAGCATTTACTGTTAATAATAACAATATTGAAACACCATTTTATATTATCACACTTAATGAATATGGTCAGATTACAAGACTATTTGACAAGGAAAATAACAGAGAAGTATTAGCTAAGGGCGAACGTGGCAATGTGCTTCAAATGTTTGAAGATAAGCCTCTTGATAATGATGCATGGGATATTGATATATTCTATCAGCAGAAGATGAGAGAAGTTACAGACCTTGTTAATATGGAAGTAAAGGAATGTGGTCAGCTAAGACTGGTTATCACTTTTACATGGAAGTACATGAACAGCACTATTGAACAAGATATGATTCTTTATAGTGATGACAGAAGAATTGATTTTAAAACAGATGTTGATTATCAAGAGCGTCAGCAGCTATTAAAGGCAGCATTTACTGTGGATATTCGTACAACATATGCTACATATGATATTCAATATGGTAATGTACGCAGACCTAATCATTGGAATACAAGTTGGGATTTAGCTAGATTTGAGTCTGTTGCACACAGATTTGCAGATTTATCCGAGCGTGATTATGGTGTTAGCTTGTTAAATGATTGCAAATATGGCTATGATATTAAGGATAATGTGCTCAGAATTTCACTTCTTCGCTCAGGAAAGCAGCCTGACCATTTACAAGATGTAGGACAGCACACATTTACATATTCATTACTTCCACACGTTGGCGATTTTGTTGCAGGTGATGTTGTTAAATCAGCTTATCAGCTAAATAATCCAATGCTTGTATTAAACGGTGAAGATAAAGTAAGTAGCTTCTTTACAATTAATAATGAACAAATTGAAATTGATGCTGTTAAGAAATCAGAAGATGGAAAATATCTTGTTGTGCGTATACATGATTTTGCAGGCAGTAAACAACAAGTATGCTTAAAGCCATCATTTGGTTTTAAATCATGGGCTGAGGGTGATTTAAGAGAACGTGTTATAGGTGATGTTTGCACAGATAACGAGGTTAAGCTAGAATTACACCCATATGAAATTAAAACAATACTATTTGAAATTTAATTAAAATCTATAAAAAGGAGAAAAAGCAGTATGTCAGTTTTCAGATTAGATAATATCTTAAGTACATGCGAGAAAATTTGGTATTTTTTCAAAGTAAATATTTTATTTCTTATATTTAACTTACCTCTGCTGCTTTTTCTCTTATTTGTTGGTATAAGTCAAGTAAGAACATATTTACCGTTTTTTATGCTTTGTTCTATACCTTTTATACCGGCAATGAGTGCTGTATTTTTCTGTATGAACCGTATTTTACATAGATATGATACAGGAGCACTCAAGGATTTTATAACTGGATATTTATACTGTATAAAAGAAAAATTTATTGCTTCTAGTATATATTTATTTATTGTTTTAATATTTTGGACTAATATAGAATTTTTTGCTATATACTTTTTCCCACTTTTAATTTTGTTTGGTTTATTATTTTTACTTATGCTTTTATCAATGCCTAATATTTGTCTTTTAACAAGCAGATATAAAATGTCCGTTGTAGATATTTTAAAAGGTGCTATTATGCTAACAATAACTAAACCACTTATAACATTAAGTAACTTTGTGATTTTCACATTTGCATTAATGTTATTTGAAATAAAAGCAGGAACATTTATTTTATTTATATCTAGCATTTATGGTTTTTTAATTATTTTTATGAATCAGAATATTTTTAAATCACTTGATGCTAAAGCAAGTGAACAAGAGAGCTTTTAAATGAGGCTCTCTTGTTCGTATTTGTTTAAACAGTAAAATTTGTGATATAATACTTTAAATAGAGAAAAGGGGATTTGGTATGAGCAAAAGACAAACCCTATATTATAAGCAATTTTTAATTTCAACTGGTATAGTTGGTATAGTTATATGTATTTTAATGCTTTATTTTTTTGCATCTTTAAGACAAAATTATTTTGAAAGCAGAACATCTGAAGCAGAGAAAGTATGTTTTGAAGTTTCTAATATCATACAAGAAAATCAAAACACAGCAGATTATTTATATAAAGATTTATACAGAAATAGACAAGAATTAGACGATTTAATAGCATATTTAACTTTAGAACCAGAAAAATATTGGGAATTTCGTCTTGACATATACTCGAAATCTAATTTAA
>CALWMO010000218.1 GCA_944381965.1 uncultured Butyricicoccus sp. | reverse complement strand
CATCTGGTGCTCCATCATTTTTTATAGAGGCTGCAACTGGTCTTATAACACTCACATTTAATAAGCAAATGCTTAAATATTTAGGTGAGCTTGGTGTTGTGGCTTATGGTGTTGTAGCTAACTATGCACTTGTTTTACAGTCACTATTTAATGGTATAGGTCAGGCTTCTCAGCCTATTATGGCTACAAACTTCGGCGGCGGTTTACATGAACGTGTTAAAGCTATAAGAAAAATGGGACTTATAACCGTTTTAGCAGTTGCAAGCGTTGCTGTTTTATGTGCTTATACTATTCCTGTGCCTATGACTGCTCTTTTTGTCGAGCTAAGTGACGAGCTTTTAAAACTTTCTATTCCTGCACTTAATATATACTTTTTAGCCTTTTGGTTTTTGGGCATAAATCTATTTTTCACAACATGTTTACAGTCTATTGTAAAATCAACTCCTGCACTTGTTATAATGGTGCTAAGAGGTGTTATTTTACCTATTGTATTTGCTATTGTTTTACCTGAAATTACAGGCTCCGGCATAGCGATTTTTGCGGCTGTTCCATGCTCTGAAATTATAGTGAGTATGCTTTCTATCACTTTTATAAAGAAATTTGGAGGTAATAAAAATTAAAATGCAATTTGCATGATTTATTTTTATTTAAAAAAACATATTTTGTGCGTTTTGGTATGTTTTTATATTCTTAACGACTTCTTAACACGAAAAAACATATTTTTTGTCTTTATGACATTTGACTTTAAATTGGTTTCGTTGTACTATTTACAATGCAATTAGATATATATAACAGTATTAACAGGCGGCGAAAATATTTTCTCCGCCATAAATTTAATTTTATGGTGAATAGGTAATGAATTTAATTAGTTTAGGTATTGACATCGGCTCAACAACCGTAAAGTTAGTTGCTGTAAACGATGGAAAAATAGTTTATAAACGCTATGAACGACATTTTTCTAAAGTGCGTGAAAAAGCGTGTGAGATGCTTCGTGATGCGGCAAAAATTCTAAAAGATAATATAATTAAGGTTGCAATCACAGGTTCTGCTGGTCTTGGTGTTGCTAAAGCTGGTGATATTGACTTTGTACAAGAAGTTTTTGCAACAAGAAAAGCTGTCGGCACTCATGTGCCTAATGCTGATGTTGTAATCGAGCTTGGCGGCGAAGATGCAAAGATTATTTTTCTTAAAGGTCAGCTTGAAGAACGTATGAACGGTTCTTGTGCGGGTGGTACTGGTGCTTTTATTGACCAGATGGCTGTACTTTTAGATGTAACCCCTGCTCAGCTTGATGAGCTTAGTTTAGAGGCTGAGCGAATTTACACAATCGCTTCTCGCTGTGGCGTATTTGCTAAAACAGATGTTCAGCCTCTGCTTAACGAAGGTGCTAGAAAAGAAGATGTTGCAGCTTCAATTTTCCAAGCAGTTGTAAACCAAACCCTTACGGGTCTTGCTCAAGGTCGTGCTATTGAGGGTGATGTGCTGTTTTTAGGCGGCCCACTTTTCTTCTTTATGGGTCTGCAAAGACGCTTTCAAGAAACATTAAAACTTGATAAAGAACATGCACATTTTCCAGAGCTTGCTCCATTTGCAATCGCTGCCGGTGCGGCTGAATATGCAAAAGACACAAGCAAAGAATATACATTTGATTCTCTGCTTGACACACTTGAAAAAGCTGCTGGTGAGCCTGTGCTTTCTCAGGTTTTAGAGCCTCTTTTTAACTCTCAAGAGGAATACCGTGAGTTTACCCAAAGACATGGCAAACACGACGTTATGACCGAAAATGTAACCGTTTATGAGGGTGATGCATATCTCGGAATTGACTGCGGCTCTACTACAACAAAACTTGTACTTATGGGACAAAATCATCAGATTTTATACCATCACTATGCACCTAATAAGGGCAACCCAGTAGATGTTATTAAAGAGCAACTGACAAAGCTTTATGAGCTTTGTGGGGATAGAGTTAAAATCGTTTCCTCTGCTGTTACCGGTTATGGTGAGGCTCTAATTCAAAGTGCTTTTGGTATTGACCACGGTTTAGTTGAAACGGTCGCTCACTTTAGAGCTGCTAAACACTTCTGCCCTGATGTTGATTTTATTATTGATATAGGCGGTCAAGATATTAAGTGTTTTAAAATCCGTAACAACTGCATTGATAACATTTTCCTTAATGAGGCTTGTTCTTCCGGTTGTGGCTCATTTATAGAAACCTTTGCCCGCTCAATGGGTTATTCTATCGAGGAATTTTGCAAACTTGGTTTACTTGCAAAACACCCTATTGATTTAGGCTCAAGATGTACTGTATTTATGAACTCATCTGTAAAACAGGCTCAAAAAGATGGTGCAGATATTGAATCAATCTCTGCCGGTCTTTCCGTATCTGTTGTTAAAAATGCCCTTTATAAAGTTATTCGTGCAAGCTCTCCTGATGATTTAGGTAAACATATCGTTGTACAAGGCGGCACTTTCTTAAATGATGCTATTTTACGTTCATTTGAACTTGAAATAGGTCGTGAGGTTACTCGCCCTGCTATTTCTGG
>CALWMO010000217.1 GCA_944381965.1 uncultured Butyricicoccus sp. | reverse complement strand
TCATCAGGTGTTTTAACTCCTATACCTTCAATAGGTGTTTTTGCAGTCTGTCCTCCCAATAACTTAGGTGCAATATAGGCTTGTACCTTTCTAACAATACCGCTTTCCAGTGCTGACCAGTTTAAAGTTCCGCCATCTTCTAACAAAATACTATCAATTTGCATTTGCCCTAACTTGCACATAAGTTCTTTTAAGTCAACATTACCGTTTTTTTCTTTTATTGAGATTAAAACACAACCAGCATTTTCATAAGGCAAGATTTTATTTTTATCTGTTTGACAAGTTGCAATAATTGTTTTAACCTGTTTTGCCGTTGTTACCACTTGAGAAGTTAGCGGAGTACGAAGTTTTGTATCACAAATAATACGAACAGGATTTTTGCTGTTTGGTATTCTGCATGTAAGCAATGGGTCATCTGCCAAAACCGTTCCAACGCCTACCATAATTGCAGAATAACGATGTCTTTGCTCTTGTACATGGTTTCTTGCTACTTCCCCCGTTATCCATTTAGATTTACCCGTGTATGCCGCAATTTTACCATCAAATGTCATTGCATATTTCATAACTACAAAAGGTGTTTTAGTTTTTATAAAATGAAAAAAAACTTCATTTAATTTATTACATTCATCTTCCAAAACATGCTCTATAACATTTACACCGTTTTCACGAAGTATTTTAATTCCTTTTCCCGAAACAAGCGGGTTTGGGTCACTTGAACCAACAACAACTGTTGAAATTCCAGATTGTAAAATAGCATCAACACATGGCGGTTGTTTACCATAATGACAGCACGGCTCTAATGTGACATACATAGTCGCACCTTTTACAGACTGTGTACAAGACTTTAATGCTACTCTTTCCGCATGAAGTTCACCATATTTTGCATGGTATCCCTCACCTATTATCTGTCCATCTTTTACAATAACTGCACCGACCATAGGGTTAGGTGATACCCAGCCACAGCCTTTTTCAGCAAGCTCTAAAGCTCTTTTCATATAATTTTCCATTTTAAATCCCTCACCAACTAAAAAAGCACCCTGTTAATAATTCAGGGTGCTAAAAGACAAAATCAAAAAATATATAGCAATTAATATCTTATGAATCAAAAAAGCCTTGGAAAACTAATTCCAAGGCAAAAACTTTAAAAATAGATATCAAAACACCATAAATAGATATGATGCTACTACTTAAACATCTTCTTTCATCCAGACTATACTGTCGGCTTCGGAGTTTCACCGAATCATGCCTTGCGGCTCGTGGGCTATACCACCGGTAGGGAATTACACCCTGCCCTGAAGATTTATATTCACTTTATGCTCACAGTATACACATATGTTTTATTTTTGTCAAGCCTTTATATATAGATTATCTATTGACTTTCGTCCGAAATAGTACTATAATCCCAATATGGTACGAAACAGGACTATAAGGAGTGTAGATAATGCGTGAGCAAATAAAATTATTCTGTACATATTTATGTAGACAAGATGAAATATACGCTGTAATTGCAAAAAAACATTCAATAAGCTTTCATACTCTTATAACATTATATGCTTTAGACCAAGATGAAGGCAGTACACAATCCAAAATATCAAAAACATGGCTAATTCCTAAACAAACTCTAAATACAGTTATAAAAGATTTACAATCCAAACAATATGTAAAACTTGAAACTGGCAGAAATCAAAAAGAAAAAGTAGTTTATTTCACTCAAATAGGCAATGAATTTGCAAAAAAAAATATTATCTAATGTATATGCTTTAGAAGACAAAGCGATTGAAAAAATAGGAAAAGAACGATTTTTACAAATGGTTCAGGTCAACAAAGATTTTACAGATGCCCTTGCTAAGGAGGTTTATAATGACACATAACCCTTTAGAAAGCACCTTTACAACAAGTAAATTATTAAAATTTGCACTTCCAAATCTTATTATGATGGTGTTTTTATCACTTTATACCATTATTGATGGCATTTTTATATCAAGATATGTGGGTACATTAGCGTTATCATCAGTTAATATGTCATATCCTATAACAAGTTTTGAATTAGCTGTTGCAATTATGCTCGGTACTGGAGGCAGTGCTGTTATAGCTAAAACTTTGGGCGAGGGCGATAAAAAAACTGCAAGAGAAGATTTCACATGTATAGTATTTGTATCTATTGTTATCTCTTTGCTATTTACTATATTCGGGATAATATTTCTTGATGAAATTTTAACTTTTTTAGGTACAAGTGAGGCACAATTTGCATATTGCAAAACATATTCAACCATTTTACTAATTTTTGCACCTGCTTTATTCTTACAATGTGTATTTCAGGTTTTATTTGTTACAGCAGGCAAACCAATGTTAGGACTTATTTCCACCGTGATAGGCGGTTTGGCAAATATGATACTTGATTATGTTTTCACGGGATATATGGGTATGGGTGTAGAAGGTGCAGCTATTGCCACTGTTATAAGCTATTTTATACCCGCTATTACAGGCATTATTTTCTTTATTTTTAATCGGAATGGCAGTTTATTTTTTGTACCATTTAAATTTAAAATAAAAATGT
>CALWMO010000216.1 GCA_944381965.1 uncultured Butyricicoccus sp. | reverse complement strand
TTCTTGCTGAAACCGATATGGAGCAAATTATATCTGAAACAGATATTTTGGAGCCTGATATACTTATTATCGACTCTATACAGACTGTTTACCGCTCAGAGCTTCAATCTGCCCCTGGTGGTACAACACAGATTAAAGAATGTGCAATGCTACTTATGCAATATGCAAAACGTCATAGCGTAACTATTTTTATTGTCGGTCATGTCAATAAAGAAGGTACACTTGCAGGTCCTAAAATTTTAGAGCATATGGTTGACTGTGTGTTATATTTTGAGGGCGAACAAACAGGGCCTTTCAGATGTTTAAGAGCGGCAAAAAACCGTTTTGGCTCTACAAATGAAATCGGCGTATTTGAAATGAGCGACCACGGACTTTTAGAAGTTCAAAATCCATCTGCTGCTATGCTTTCTGGTCACCCGACAGGCTCTCCTGGTAACTGCATCGCCTGTGTTATAGAGGGTACTCGCCCACTTCTTGCGGAAGTACAAGCACTGGTTGCAAAAACGGCTTTTGGTGTACCAAGAAGAACATCGGCTGGCGTTGACTATAACCGAATGGTTTTACTGCTTGCAATACTAGAAAAACGTGCGGGGTTATTTTTATCAAATAGCGATGCATATGTAAATGTTGTCGGCGGTATGCGACTTGATGAGCCAGCGGTTGATTTGCCTATGGTGCTTGCTATTGCTTCTAGCTTTAGGGACAAGCCACTGCCTGAGGGTGTAATGAGCTTTGGTGAAGTTGGCTTGACTGGCGAATTAAGAGCGGTTAGTTGTGCTGCACAACGTATATGGGAGGGTTACAGATTAGGTTTTCACACCTGTATTATGCCCGAACAAGATTTAGGCGATAATATCCCAAAAGATATGAATATAGTAAAGGTAAAAAGTGTTGCCGAGGCACTTAAAATGGTTTTATAAACGCAAAAAATCGAGCTGAAAACAGCTCGATTTTTATTTATGCTTTCTTTTTGCCTATGATAATAAATATAAGTGCGGAAACCGCCATAAGCATAGGATAATAACAATATGCAATTAAATCAACCGGACTAATCTCCAGTGCTGTGCCTACTGTAAAGCTAACAGCGGTTAAAATCTGTGCACCATAAGGAATTAAACCTTGACAAACAGATGTGAAAATATCAAGAAGTGATGCTGTGCGTTTTGGCTCAATGCCATATTCCTCTGAAATTTCCTTTGCAACAGGGCCTGCAATAACAATAGCGATTGTATTGTTAGCGGTTGCACAGTCTACTGCGGCAGAAAGTGCTGCAATTCCCACTTCTGCACCTTTTTTACCACGTACAAGCTTGCGAATAACATATAAAATCCAATCAATACCGCCATTCATGCGGATAAGTGCCACAACACCAGCAACAATAATAGAGATTACAGTTATATCATACATGCTTGTTATGCCGTTGCCCATAACAGTGAAGATATCTTTCAAACCAAAATCTCCATAGTATAGACCAACGCCCAGAGATAACACTGTACCGCCTGCCAAGAGCATAATAACATTTGCACCGATTAAAGCACCGATAAGTACAACTAAGTAAGGTAAAATACGCACAATATCATAATGAAGGGTTTCAGTGATTTGATATTCTGAACCCATGGTTTTTACAAATAGAATAACTATTGTAATAATAGCCGCTGGAAGTACAAGTTTTATATTTTCTCTAAATTTGTCCTTCATATCACAACCTTGCGTACGGGTTGCAGCGATAGTGGTATCAGAAATCATAGATAAGTTATCACCGAACATTGCACCACACACAGCCGCACCTAAACAAAGAGCCACTGGAAAACCTGTTTTTTCTGCAATACCCATAGCAATAGGCGATAATACGGTTATAGTGCCTACAGATGTGCCCATTGAGGTAGAAATAAAACAGCCGATTAAAAATACACCTACAACAGCAACATTGCTTGGAAGTATAGAAAGACCAAAGTTTACAGTTGAATCTGCACCGCCTGCCGCACTAACTGCACCTGAAAATGCACCTGCCATAACGAATACAAGACACATTATCATTACATTTTCATCTGCCATACCTTTTGCCGCAGCTTCTAATTTTTCGTGGAATGTCACCTTTCTGTTTAATAAAAATGCAACTACTAAAGCGGTTACAAAGCCTGCAATGGCTGGCATTTTATAAAAATCATTATCATTCCAAATACCATAGCCAATAAACAGCAATAAAAATACTATAATAGGCGTAAGTGCCCACGCATTTCCTTTTTTCATTTTAGCCCCACTTTCATATTTTTTCCTACTTTAAAAATAGGTAAATATATAATATATTATTTTTCACAAAAAAGCAAGCAAAAAAAGCGATGCAGCAATTAGCCACATCGCTTTTAAATATGGAAAAATTACTTATTCTTATTTTGAATGTACTCATGCATTGCAGCAGCAGCCTTTTTACCAGCACCCATTGCAAGAATAACGGTTGCAGCACCTGTTACGGCATCACCGCCCGCGAATACACCTTCCTTAGAAGTAAGACCTGTTTCCTCATCAGCTACAATACAACCACGCTTGTTGGTTTCAAGACC
>CALWMO010000215.1 GCA_944381965.1 uncultured Butyricicoccus sp. | reverse complement strand
GTTTTTTCTATTAAATTAGGTGCAGAACGTATTTTATGCTCCATAAAGTATAAAATAGCATAAACAATAAAAAGTATGGGTACACTCTGTAAAACGTGCTCAAGAGAATGAGTAACAGCATGTATTAGTTCGTGTATTATTTCGTGCATAACAAATGTTCTCCTTTGCTAACTCTAAATCGGGGAACATTATACCATGAATTACGTCTGAATACAAGAGGGGAAAAGTCGGTGTTATATTGAAATTTGAAAATAGAATAGACAGGAGTCTGTATAAATATATGAATTTTAAACAACTGGGGATTGATGAGTCAATTTTAAGAGCATTGAATGAAATGGGATACACAAACCCAACGCCAATTCAGCAAAAAGCGATTGCACCGATAAAAGAAGGCAAGGATTTATTATGCTGTGCAAATGAAGGTTTAGGAAAAACAACGGCATTTGCAGTGCCAATGCTCCAAAAGATGGGCAAACCAGAATCTTTAGAAGATAGACCGATTAGAAGTGTAATTTTAGCGATAAATAGACAAAGTGCAATGCAAATTTACGGAAATATTTGTCAATGCGGCAGGTATATGGGCAGAGTTGCAGCAGTTATTTATAGCGGTGTTTCAGAAATTCCGCAGGTGGAGGCAATAAACAGAGGTGCTGATATTTTAGTTGCTACTCCGCTTCGTTTAACTCAGTTTTTAGAAAAAAACTTGGTTAAGCTTGACAAAGTAGAATGTTTTGTAATTTGTGATGCGGATAAAATGTTTGAAAGAGGCTTATTAAATGATATAAGAAAAATAAAGTATAAACTTCCTAAAAAACATCAAACACTTTTATTTACAGAGGTTTTATCAAGTGAAATAAGAGTATTTGCTCAAAAAATGCTTTATAGACCATTTAGAATAGATATGAGTGTGAGAAAACGTCGCACAGCTATAGCTACTACAAGAGTGACAAACAGAGAACAAAGAAAAATAGAAAAACCAAAGCGTCAAGTAAATAAGGCAGAAAAAGCACCTAAACTAAATAGTATTCAAGTGAGAAAATATACTCGTATACACGATGAGTTTAGAATGGATATTTCAACTCCTAGAACAGCTAAATTATCAGAAGAAGCAGCAGCTCGTATAAGAGCCAAAGTACAAGCTAAGCTTAAAGAGCGAGAAGAAGTTCGGAGAAAAGCAAATAGGGCAAATAAAACAAATAATACAATAAATAAAAAGACTGAAGAAAATAAAAAACCTATTAGAAGATATAATAGAACTCGTGGTCGTGGGAACAGAAAGCAAATAACAAAAGAATAAAAGATATGATAGGAAGGTGGCTTCATGAGCATAAGACGTCGTTTAGGAGTGGGGTTTTTGGTTGTGGCAGTTATTATGGCAACGATTGTTTATCCATATTTGCTTTATACAGATAATGCATTTATAAGCAAATGGAGGGCATTATATATTGAAACTGCTATGGGTACAATGACTCATCAGTGGCTTGCAACTGCAATTATACCTCAGGATATTATTGATGAAGTAATGAAAACACGTGAGGAAACAAATGAGTTACAAAAAACTGCTGCATCAACATGGGGTGAAGATGATATTGTTTCTAAGGCATCAGAAACCGAAGTTTTAAGCGAAGAAGAACAGTTTTATGCTAAATTCCCAGAGCTAGACAGAACAAGCTTTGAAACATATCTTGCAGAGCATCCTGAGCTACTTGAAAATGGATGGGGTAAGATTGCTATAGATAAATGTGATTCATCTGGAGAAACAGGAATTAAAACCATTCATGGAGATAATGTATTAGCTATAAGTGCAAACCAAGAGATAATGATAGTTAAGGTAAAGGGCAGTACATATGAAGGACGTCTTGCAATTGTAAAAGATGAATCTAGGGTTGGGCTTGAAACATCTGCAAGTCTTTATAAAACAGGTCAATATGTTAAGGATATAGCAGAAGATAATGATGCAATACTTGCAATAAATGCATCTGGTTTTATTGATGAAGGTGGTGTGGGTAATGGTGGCACACCATATGGATTTTTAAAAGTTGATGGTGAAACATTGCAAGAGCCTTATGGTCATGATTATAAAATAATCGGATTTGACCAGAATAATCTTATGCAAATAGGTGATACAAGCATCACAGAAAACCTTTGGGACGCTATAGAGTTCGGGCCTGCACTTATTGTAGATGGTGAGTCAAAATTAAAGAGTGCATCATCAGGCTGGGGCTTACAACCACGTTCAGCTATTGGTCAAACACAAGATAAAACTGTACTTATGCTTGTAATTGATGGAAGAAGCACACGTTCAACAGGTGCAACAGTGGGCGATTGCAAAGATATCTTGGAAAAATATGGAGCTATCCAAGCTACTAACCTTGATGGTGGTTCATCATCGGTTATGTATTATAACGGCAGAGAGATAACCCACCCTACAACAGCGAGTGATAACCCTCACGGCAGAAAACTTCCAAACGCTTTTGTTGTCACTTGGAAGCATTAAGATTAAACCCTGTATTGTTTAATACAGGGTTTTTTGTTAAATTAAACGAGATTTAAAATTTTACAATAAAAGTGTTGACAT
>CALWMO010000214.1 GCA_944381965.1 uncultured Butyricicoccus sp. | reverse complement strand
GAAACAACAGAAAAAGACTCTTTAATGTAATTTTAGCACACTTTTAACGTATATCCTCCCAAACCTACTCATATAATTTTGAGTAGGTTCTATTTTGCAAAATCTTGGAGGATATGCCAATGCGAAAACTATTTATATGCTTGTTGTTCTTACAAATATTTTGTTTACCTGCTAGTGCTATTTCGGCTAAAAGTGCGGTTGTTATAGATGCTGATACTGGTGCTGTGCTTTTTGCCCAAAATGAAAATGAAGTTTTGTCAATGGCTTCTACTACCAAAATTATGACCGCTTTAATTGCAATAGAAAATGGAGATTTAGAGCGTGCATATTCGGTCAAAAAGGAGTATACTTTAGTCGAAGGCTCATCTATGTATCTAAAGGAAAATGAAAAAATTTCAATTCTTGATACGCTTTATGGACTTATGCTTATGAGTGGAAATGATGCTGCCTTAGCTATTGCTGGTGAATGTGGCGGTTTTGATACATTTGTTGATAAAATGAATATTAAGGCAGACGAGCTTGGACTCCAAAATACTCATTTTGAAAACCCTAATGGTCTTGATGCTGAAACACATCACACAACCGCTTTAGAACTTGCTAAACTCACCGCTTACGCTATGCAAAACCCTACTTTTGCACAAATTGTTTCAACTGAAACCTATACTTCTGGCACTCGCACCATGACAAACCATAACAAGCTTTTAAAAATGTATGAAAACTGCATTGGTGTTAAAACAGGTTATACTAAAAAAAGTGGTCGATGTTTGGTATCAGCTGCCGAGCAAAACGGCAGAACGCTTATTGCTGTAACTTTAAATGACCCTGACGACTGGAATGACCATATAACAATGCTTGATAACGCTTTTAAGCTTTATAAACCTACTGTAATACAGAAAAGCGGAGACACTGTAGGTGAGGTTAACTGCCAAGGTGGAACGGAAAATAATATTAAGCTTTCCACTTTATCTGATATAACACTTTGGCTAACTGATAATGAAAAAAATATTCTTGATTTTAAAATTTCAGGCAGACCTTTTGTTTATGCTCCTGCTCATATAGGTCAGGTCTATGGAACTATAAATTATACTTTAAATAATAAAATTTTAGCTACTGATGAGCTTGTTTTTTCATCAGAGTCAGATATGCAGCAGCCTAGTCTATCCCTAATCGAAAAAATAATACAAAAATTTTTATCTATACTCTAAATATTTTATGATTGTGAGGATTTTTTAAATGAAAGAAAGAGTACAAAAGATAATTGCACAATCTGGTTTATGCTCCAGAAGAACAGCTGAAAGCTTAGTTGCAGAAGGAAAAGTTACCATAAACGGTAGAAAGGCAACTATCGGTGCACACGCTGACCCTACTCGTGACCATATTTGTGTTGATGGTAAGCCACTTCATGGCAAAGAACAAAAACGCTACTTGATGCTTTACAAACCTCGTGGATTTGTAACCACTATGAAAGATGAACGTGGAAGAAAAAATATTTCTCAGCTTGTTAAAAAATGTAACTGTCGTGTTTATCCTGTCGGCAGACTTGATGTAGATTCTGAAGGTTTACTTATTATGACAAATGATGGTGAACTAACCCACAAACTGACACACCCTTCCCATGAAATAACAAAAACTTATACTGTAACTGTTAGAGGTAATCTTGAAAATATACCAAATCTTGCAGAACCTATGGATATTGATGGCTATATGATAAAGCCTGCTACTGTTTTTATACTAAACCAAAAAGAAAATCAAGCCAGACTTGAAATCCGTATACATGAAGGACGTAACCGCCAAATCCGCAAAATGTGTGAAAAATGTGGTTTCACTGTTCATCGCTTAAAACGTCTTTCTGTTGGTAATTTACAGCTTGATTCTTCACTTCCAGTTGGCAAATGGCGTGAACTAACACAATCTGAAATTTCTTATTTACGCTCTCTTTGATATTTTTTTGAATGATACTCCTAAAGCTCTTGCATTTTATATGTCAAGATTATAAAATATAAACTAGGAATGTATAAGAGGGAGAGTATCTTCGAGTGAATGATTTAATGACTAAAATTCAGACCAACCTTTCAGGCTTTTCTAAAGGTCAACGTCTGATTGCACGTTATATAACCGAACATTATGACAAGGCGGCTTTTATGACCGCTAACCGCCTTGGTACTACTGTCGGTGTCAGTGAATCTACTGTTGTCCGTTTTGCTACAGAGCTTGGCTATGACGGATATCCACATTTGCAAAAAGCTCTTCAAGAAATGATTCGCAACCGCTTAACTGCTGTGCAACGCATGGAGGTTGCCGAAGACCGTATAGGTAATCGTGATATACTAGAATCAGTTTTAACCGCTGATGTTGAAAAAATTCGCATGACTATGGACGAACTTGACCGCTCTGCTTTTGAAAAGTCTGCTTCTTGCATAACAAAAGCTAAAAGAATTTATATTCTTGGTGTGCGTTCCTCCTCTGCACTTGCAAATTTTATGGGATTTTATTTCACACTGCTTTTTGGTAATGTTTTTGTGCTTGATACAAATAGCGGAAGTGAAATTTTAGAGCAAATACTCCATATTAGTGAGGGTGATGTATTTATCGGCATAAGCTTCCCTAGATATTCTCAG
>CALWMO010000213.1 GCA_944381965.1 uncultured Butyricicoccus sp. | reverse complement strand
GCATCATAAGAACGGTTTTTTATTTCACCATAGGTTTTAACAAAGATTTCTTCTATTTCTTTATCAGTTGCATTTGATGTATATCTTGATTTATGAACAGTAGTTTTAGTTTCTGTTTGAGGATTTAAGTTTATTTCTGGGTGTAAATGCTGATACTCAGCAACTTTATTCCACTTAACATTAAAACCAGCACCATGAGAACAAAAAACAGAGTCAGCAGGGTGAGCGGTGTCATGCTCGGCATCGTATCCTATTTGCTCTATGACTTCATCAGTGTTATGACATGGATAATAACCCTTTAAAGTACAGAAAAGCTTGCTTTTTCCTTTGGTATATGCTGCAAGTTCAGTCTGATAATTTCGCATAGTTGCAACAGGGCAAGTACCAGTTAGAATAGTATACTCTAAACCAGTGCCAGAAGGCTCAAATTCACCATACATTTTTTGAATATCAGTCATAGCACGACCGACCATTTCGTTAGGTACTTCAAGAGTAAAAGAATAATAAGGCTCTAAAAGCACATTTTCAGCCTGCATAAGTCCTTGCCTTATTGCACGATAAGTAGCCTGTCTAAAATCTCCGCCTTCGGTATGTTTTAGATGTGCTTTACCCGCTATAAGTGTTATTTTAACATCTGATATTGGACTGCCAGTTAGTACACCAATATGAGTAGTTTCTAAAATATGAGTTAAAATAAGTCTTTGCCAGTTTATATCAAGTGAATCAGGACTGCATTTTGTATCTATTTGTATGCCTTTTCCATTCTCAAGAGGTTCTAATAAAAGATGAGCTTCTGCATAATGTCTTAAAGGTTCGAAATGACCAACACCAATAACAGGTTTTTTGATAGTTTCACGATATACTATATGTCCTGTATCAAAACTTGTAGTTATTCCAAAACGCTCATGTAAAACTTCGGTTAATATTTCAAGCTGAACTTCACCCATAAGCTGTACATGAATTTCTTTGTCATTCCAAACGACATGGAGCATAGGGTCTTCTTCTTCAAGCTGTTTTAAATAACCAAGCATTGTATGTGCATCTGAGTTTTGAGGAATTACAACTCTGTAAGTAAGTACAGGCTGTAAAACAGGTGGTTTAGATTTAGATTCTATTCCAAGTCCTTCGCCAGATGCACTCATAGAAAGACCAGTCAATGTGCATATTTGACCTGCACATACAGTATCTATGGTTTTAAATTTTTCACCAGAATATAAACGAATTTGATTTACTTTTTCCTCCCAATCATCGCCTTTTAAAAGCGTGCGAACAGATAAACTGCCACCTGTGATTTTAACATGTGTTAAGCGATTTCCAGCATTATCTCTTGAGATTTTAAATATTTTAGCTCCAAATTCAGCAGGGTAGCTTGGCTGATAAAAATAAGTATCTAGTGAGTCAAGTAAAGCATCTACACCATTGGCTGACAAAGCAGAGCCAAAGAAACAGGGAAATAAACTTCTGGTTTTTATTAAATCGCATATTTGATTTTCATTTATAGAGTTTGTATTTAAGTATTCATCTAAAACATCATCAGAACACATTGCGATTTGCTCAAATAAATTTTCATTTGTAAAATCAATACAATTATCAGAAAAGCGGGTTTTAAGCTCGTTTAACAGGCTTTCTTTACCCATGTTTGGCAAGTCCATTTTATTTATAAAAATTGCAGTTGGGATTTGATGCTGTTTTAATAAATTCCAAAGGGTTTGAGTATGCCCTTGTATGCCATCGGTGGCATTTATAACCAAAATGGCACTGTCAAGTACTTGTAAGGTGCGTTCCATTTCGGCTGAAAAATCCACATGACCTGGGGTATCAAGTAATGTAAATTCAGTATTTTTCCAATCAAATATTGCTTGTTTGGAAAATATAGTTATACCTCTAAGTTTTTCAAGTTCAGCTGTATCTAAAAAAGCATTTCCATGGTCTACTCGACCAAGTGTTTTTAGTTTTCCTGAGATATAAAGCATAGCTTCGGATAAAGTTGTTTTTCCTGCGTCAACATGTGCAAGAATACCAATAACAAGTTTTTTCATAGGTAATAAAACCTCATTTTTTATAATATACAGTAATATTATAATATATATTAAAAAAGTGGTCAAACAATAGGGGTTTGACCACTGGGATTTGTTAATTAAACATGTGCATGTTCGTTTTTATTGTTAGATTCAGCAAGTTGTTTTTTGAAAATTGTGCGGAAAATTAAACGGGTTAAAGGGCCGCAATAGCATAATTGCCATATTAAAGCCATTGGCATATTACAGCCAAAGGTATGTATCCAAGTACCAAAGCTAGGCTCTTTAAATAAAATAGTTGCTATAAGACTCATTACAGGACACATAATACAAACAATCATAAGAGAAATCGCATAAGTAATAAATTGAGGTCGGTCAGTTGGTCGCATGAAGGAAAATGCAAGACGAGTTGCAAGCTTTTCCACAACGAAAAATTCTAAAATAAAGGCAATAGGCACCATTATAGGCATTTCATGTAGTGCCATTAAAAATGTTTGATTAGAAACTCCCCCTGTGTTTAAAGCCACATTATAAACTATCATGCCATATACCATGATTACAGCCATGATAATGGTAAAGATAACATTTTGAAATTTGTTTTTTGGTATTTTTGAT
>CALWMO010000212.1 GCA_944381965.1 uncultured Butyricicoccus sp. | reverse complement strand
CCGATTTTATAAGCAAAACGCTTTACAAGCGGTGTGAGTGCATAGGAAAGAATACCAGATAATATAAATGCACCAACAATCATTCCAATGACTTGATATTCTGACATATTTTAACCTCTCTATTTAAGCAGATTCGGCATAGAAAATACCAAAAATGCATATTATCTCTTAACAAAGCCAACCTTACGGTATACTTTATCAAGTGTTTTTCTTGCCATATATGCAGCTTTATTTGCACCCTCTCGGTATACGCTTTCCAGATAATCTTTGTTTTTTAGTAAATCTTCGGTCTTTTCACGAATTGGACGAAGCAGTTCAACAACTGCCTCACCTACTGCTGGTTTAAATTCACCATAACCCTTGCCCTCAAATTCAGCCTCTACTTCATCTATTGTTTTGCCAGTTGCAAGAGAATAAATAGTAATAAGGTTAGATACACCCGCTTTATCCTCAGACATAATAATACGGCTGTCAGAGTCTGTAACTGCTCTTTTAAACTTACGCATAATATCCTCTGGCTTATCCATAAGCAAAATAAAAGCGTTCTGGTTTTCATCTGACTTACTCATTTTACGGGTTGGGTCAGCAAGGCTCATAATTTTAGCACCAGCCTTTGGAATATATGGCTCTGGCATTTTAAATGTATCTGAATATACACCATTAAAACGCTGTGCAATATTACGAGCAAGCTCTATATGCTGAAGCTGGTCAACACCTACTGGCACAAGCTCGGTCTGGTATAATAAAATATCTGCTGCCATAAGCACAGGATAATCAAATAAACCTACATTTACATTATCTGCATGTTTTGAGGATTTATCCTTAAACTGAGTCATTCTTGATGCCTCACCAAACATTGTATAGCAGTTTAATACCCAACTGAGTTCTGCATGAGCTGGCACATGGCTTTGTATAAATAATGTGCTTTTTTCTGGGTCTAAGCCACAAGCAAGATACTGTGCAAGTACTTCAATGGTTTGCTTTCTAAGCTGTGCAGGGTCTTGACGCACTGTGATTGCATGCATATCAACTACACAATAAATACAGTTATATTCATCTTGAAGAATAGGGAAATTACGAATAGCACCAAGATAATTTCCAAGTGTTAATTTACCTGATGGCTGAACACCAGAAAATATGGTTTTTTTAGCTTCACTCATATATTTTACTTCCTTTTTTATCTTATTGACTGTATAGACATACCCATACTTGTTCATTATGATATCATATTTTTATTTATAATGCAATAAACTATACCTCTATTGACACACCAATATAAATAGCGTTATGATGATAAAAATACATGAGAAGAAATGAGATTTTGATATGAAACGATACTTACTCGCTCTTGACCAAGGCACAACAAGTTCTCGTGCTATACTCTTTGATACAAATCAAAATATAATTGCAACTGCTCAAAGGGAAGTTACTCAGATTTTCCCGAAAGAAGGTTGGGTTGAGCAAAGCCCTATGGAGATTTATTCCACTCAGTATGCTGTTATGATGGAGGTTATAGCCGCTTCGGATATTTCACCGAATGATATTTCAGGTATAGGCATTGTAAACCAACGTGAAACAACCATTGTTTGGAATAAACACACAGGTATGCCTGTATATAACGCTATTGTGTGGCAATGCAGACGAACCGCACCCATTGTAAATGAACTCATACAAAATGGTCTTGACGAGCATATAAGACAAACAACAGGACTTATACCAGATGCTTATTTTTCTGCTACAAAAATAAAATGGATTTTGGACAATATACCAGATGCACGAAAGCAAGCGGAAAACGGAGATTTGCTTTTTGGTACGGTTGATAGTTGGCTTGTGTGGAAACTTACAAAAGGACAAGTTCACGTTACCGATGCAACAAATGCATCACGCACGATGCTCTATGATATACATAATTTATGTTGGGATAAAACACTGCTTAATGCACTTGATATTCCAGAAAGTATGTTGCCTAAGGTTTGCCCATCTAGCATGATTTATGGCACTGTATCCATGCCTAAAGCTGAAATACCTATTGCTGGCATTGCAGGCGACCAACAAGCGGCATTATTTGGTCAAAGCTGTTTTTCTTCGGGAGAAGTTAAAAACACATATGGCACAGGCTGTTTTTTACTTATGAATACAGGTGAAAAAATCATTCACAGCACTCATGGACTGCTTACCACTATTGCTGTACAGCTAGATGATAAAGTAAATTATGCACTTGAAGGAAGTGTGTTTGTAGGTGGTGCGGTTATTCAGTGGCTTAGAGATGAACTTAGATTTTTCAGCGAAAGCCGAGATGCTGAATATTATGCCTCTAAAGTCAAGGATACTGGCGGAGTCTATTTAGTTCCCGCTTTTACTGGACTTGGTGCACCTCATTGGGATATGTATGCTAGAGGCTGTTTAATTGGTCTAACCCGTGGCACAACAAGAGAACATATAATTCGTGCAGCACAGGAATCTATTGTATATCAATGTCAAGATTTAATAAAAGCTATGACTCAAGAGCTTGGAAAACCACTCGAAAAAATAAAAGTTGATGGCGGTGCGAGCCGAGATGCATTTTTAATGCAGTTTCAAGCGGATATTTCAAATTGTGATATTTATCGCCCTGAAATTCGTGAAACTACCGCTTTAGGTGCTGCATATCTTGC
>CALWMO010000211.1 GCA_944381965.1 uncultured Butyricicoccus sp. | reverse complement strand
TATACTATTGTTCAGCAAACAAACAAGCATATGGACAAGGTTTTCCATGCCAATGTTATAAGTAGCGGTGACCCGCTGGAAATCTATACAGATAGAGATGGCGAAGTGATTTTTAAAAAATATTCGCCAATGGGTGAACTTGGCAGTTTTGCAGATGAACTTGTAGATGCACTTAGCCGTACATCAGGTATGTCATGTGTAATCTGTGATAGAGATTCTGTTATCGCAGCGGCAGGCACAGCTAAAAAAGAAGTTTATGAAAAATCAGTTTCAGATGCAATAGATACGGTTATGAAAAATCGTAAAGTATATGAGTATACTGGCGAAACTGAAAATATTCATGTGTCTGGACAGGATAATTATACAGTTGTAGTCGCTACACCTATTATTTCCGATGGTGATGTGACAGGCTGTGTAGCGTTTTTGTCAGATAAAGAAAAAACTGCTACCGAAGTAGAATCAAAACTTACTCAAACTGCTGCAAACTTTTTATCAAAACATGTAACTATGTAAAAAAAATGCGTTTCCAATATCGGAAACGCATTTTGCTTATTTCTTAGGAAAATTAGGTTTTTTTGGTTTTTTATGTTCTTCATATTTGTCAAATGCTTTGATAATTTGACCTACTAGCTTATGTCTGATTACATCTTTGCTGCTGAGCTTTATAACCGCTATGTCATCAATACCAGAAAGTAATTCGGCACATTTAGCAAGACCAGATTGTGTGCCTTCTGGAAGGTCAATTTGAGTTATATCACCTGTTAAAATCATTCGAGAGCCTTCGCCTAAACGGGTCAGTATCAGCTTGTGAGAAACTAATGTCATGTTCTGACATTCATCAATAATACAACCCGCATTTTTAAGTGTTCTGCCACGCATATATGCAAGTGGTGCAATTTCGATTGTACGATTTTCAATGTAACGTTGAACGGTTTCATGTCCTAAAAGCTCATCAAGTGCATCATAAAGCGGTCTTAAATATGGGTCAACTTTATTTTGTAAATCTCCAGGTAGAAAACCAAGTTTTTCACCAGCTTCGACAGCAGGGCGACACATGATTATACGTTCAATTTCTCTGCGTTTTAGCATACCAACAACTGCCGCAACCGCAAGATATGTTTTACCAGTACCAGCAGGGCCTATACAGATAGTTACAGTATTATTTCTGATAGCATCGACATATTTTCTTTGACCAATAGTTCTGCATTTAATTGGTGCACCACTATGAGAAATTGCTATGGTATCGGTCATAGCATTAACCATTTCATCACCTTGACCGTCTTTGACCATATCAATGGCACGAGATACAGCAAAATCATTTAAGGTTTCACCATTTTTGTGCATTTTCTCAAGAGTTTTTAGGCTTTCTATAGCGAGTTTAACCTGTTTTTCTTCACCAGATATATTTACATAACCGTCACGAGTTAAAACACTAACCGAAAGCCCATTTTCTATTGCCTGAATATTGTTATCACTAATACCAAATAAATCCTGCATTACAGATACATCTAAAGATATTTTTTCACTATACAAGTTTTAAAAACTCCTTTCAGGAAATAATCCCTGATTTTTTATTTATTCGATTTAATTATATCACAGGGTATTTATTTTAAGCAAGCAAACCGCAAAAAAGGTGCTATTCTGACGGATTTTCAGTTTGTTTTTCTGGTAATGTAAGACCTTCTTCAGAAATTTCTGATGCTATATCTTCATTGCAATGAGCAGTGATATTTAAAATGAGTGCATCATCTTTTTTTTCAGATGTATAGCTAAGAGTTTTTATCTCGCCTGAAAGCATAGTATTTTCAAGTCTAGCTTTTGCATTTTGGAGCATTTCTTGCTCTATAACTTCCACAGGATAAGTAATTTCTGTTATATTATATTTTTTATAGTCCTGTCTTATGATTTTAATAGGAAAATAAGTTCCCTCGCCTATATGAAGCTGAGTTTCTGACACTGTTTTTTCCCAGCCTATACCTGAAATACCTGTACCAAGATATAAATTTATTCTAAAATTGCCTATTAAAATAGCAAATTGGGTTTTAGTTTTACCTGTATATTCTTTTTTAAGCCTAGTAAGTGATGTCATACTTTTCTCAGTTCTGAGCGTGTCTGCAGTTATACTTGCTATACTGTGTCCTATATGACCTGTGCCTTGCTCAGTTGTAGGGGGTGTGAGAGCTGTTACAAGCTTATCGCCTTGTAAAACTGCATCACCTACTTTAACAAGTGGATAACCGCTTTTAACGTCAATTTTAGTTATAACACCGTCATAAGAGGCAACAATACCAGTTACCGCTTTATCATCTTGTATTTCAGGTGCATCAGTATCATTTATTGCTTGAATTATAAGCCTGTTACCGAGCCTACTAATAGATAAATAATCAAGCGTTTTCATATTAAATTTAATTGTCTGAGCTATTTCTGTTTCATCTATAAAATAAATAGGTGCACCAGTATAAGCACCAGCTTCATTTAGGTTTTTTCTAAGCTCAGATAAATCAACATCGCCACTTACTTCAATATCTATAACCCATATACAATTAGTGAGTGCAAAAAATAATAAAACAGCAAGTATAGTACCAACCCATAATGCATAACGTTTACGCAGTTTATAAGTGAAAAAAGGCAGTCCGATTTTTTTGGTTATATGCACATGACAGCCTGTTCTACCCATATAATGCA
>CALWMO010000210.1 GCA_944381965.1 uncultured Butyricicoccus sp. | reverse complement strand
ATATATGACAAACAAGCATACATAAATAAACTTGTTAGCTATCCTTTGCTGATTATTGATGATTTAGGAGCAGAGAGAGCGAGCGAATATATGCTTGAGAATGTATATGCAATAGTTGACGCAAGGTATCAGACAGGTTTACCACTGATTGTAACGACGAATATAGCAATTAGCGAGATAAAAGAACCGTCAGACCTCAAGTACAAGCGAATATATGATAGAATTTTAGAAATATGCCACCCAATTAAAATTGATGGAGAAAGTCGTAGACGTGAGAGCGTGAAAGAGAATTTCATGCGACATCAACAGCTTTTAGGACTATAAGGAGCAAAGAATGGAGATTAAATATACTATAAACCTACCACCAATCACAAAAAAAACAGTCAGCAGATTATGATGAACAGAAAAACTGGTAAACCATTCATCATGCCGTCGAAGCAATATAAAGAGTATGAAAAGACTGCGGCATGGCACTTAACCCCACGCCCAGCAAGTCCGATTGACAGAGAGGTTAATATAAAATGCTTGTTCTATATGCCTACACGTCGTAGAACGGATTTAACCAACTTGCTTGAAGCTATTGACGATTTGCTTGTAAGTACAGGAATTATAAAAGGTGACCATTACGAGATTGTAGCTGCTCATGATGGAAGCCGTTGCTTATATGATAAAAACAATCCACGCACAGAAATTATAATCAGTGATATTTCCGATAATGAGCAACAACGAATATTTTGAATATGCCTTATTTGGCTTGTAATGCCATGTGTAGGGTTTTTATAGTGTAGGTATATGTTTTATAATACCTACACTTAAAAATGTGATTAGAGGAAGAATATGAGCTTATTATAATATTGGCTGATGAAGTTGGAATTGAGTTTATAAATGATGGAGAGTTAAAGGCATGAAAGAAGCAAAGGCAAAAGAACGATTAACAAGTTACATGTCGCTCAATATGGAGATTGAAAATCAACTCGAAAGGCTAGCAAGAATGAAAAATCAAGAAAAGCTACCAGCCATGAAGCAAGGAGACGGCTCACAACACACAAGCTGTATGCATGATAGACTTGAAAGAGCAATAATCAGACGTATGGAGTTTGAGGAACGTGTTTTACCTCAAATAGAGGCTGCACAAGAAGAAATGGAGGAAATAGAGGACGCAATAAATAGCTTACATGACCCTATGGAGCGTGAAGTGCTGAGATTAAGATATATAGACGGTGAAAGTTGCAGACTTATGAACTGGCGTGATGTAGCATTACAAATGTTTGGTACAGACGATGAAAGGCATATACTTGCAACATACAGATTACATGGAAAGGCTTTGCAGAGCATTGCAAAAATATTTGATAGTAAATGATAGTTTTTGATAGTTTTTGATATTGAATGAAATGTTTTTTGTGTGATACCATAAGAGCATGAAAAAAGCCGCACAGGGAAAAACCTGTTGCGGTTTTTTTGTATTTGAATTATGGAGGTGATAAAGTGGCTAGTACGGGTATGAGCGTGCAAATACAAGCAGCTGAAATGCTAACAAAAATACAAGAATTAGAAAAATCGACTAAGACTTGTATTGAACGCACAATGAAAGATATAAAAAAGCGTGGACCGACATGGATAGCTAGAGGAGTTGCACAAACATATAATATTAAGCCAGCAGATATTACAGGAAGTAATCTTGTTAAACTTAATATTAAGGGTGGTAGCTTAAAAGAATTATCATTCAAATATACTGGCAGAAGATTAACTCCAACACATTTTAAAATGACACCAGTCGAGCCTAAGTCGGGAGCATACACGATAAAAGCAACGATTATTAAAGGTCAGCGTGTAACAATCGGAAAGGTAAAGAAAATTACAAAAAAACAAAGAAAAAATATAACAAAGAATTTTCATAGGCAAGGAACACGCAACAGTCCACAAAGCCCGATAATGTTAATTAAGAATAATAAGAACATTAAGGGGGAAAATGGAAAGTTCATACCGTTCCAGCGTACAAAACAGCCGGGTGGATTTGATAGAGTTATCAAGACTATATCTGTACCTCAGATGATTAAGGACGGAAGAGGTAATATAAAGCCGACTGTACAAAGGCAGTTAACAGATGGTATAAGCAAAAGATTTGATAATCATATCGGAAATATATTACCTTAGCTCCTTTCTTTTTTATTTCTTTTCTTTTATATATTTTCTTTTCTTTGTTTTTTCTTTAGCACCAAAATAAGTCTAATAATATTAGAATGATAACTATATATTTTTGCAACACTTATACATAAGGCTTAAAGCTGTTTTAAAGAGTATTTGTGTTAGGGTATAGTTTTTCATTGATAAAGATTTTTAAAGGCGTTAGAGGGAAGCAGAGAGCCAAAGGGAATATGTTTAGGTTCTTTCTGAAAACTAAAAAATTTCTGTGGCGCTGGGAGCCCAGAAATTAGCTAGTTTCAGAAAAATTTTTTTAGACCGTTTCGTTACCAGACGGAGCGATTTTTAGGAGTGAGTTAATTGTTAGAAAACAATAAAATTAAGAGCAAAGGCAGTGCAGCAGGAGTGCCTATTTATTGTGCATTTGACAGGGTTGTGGAGATTGGAGAGGTAAAGCAAAATCCTAAAAATCCAAACCAACACCCAGATGAACAAATTGAATTATTAGCAAAAATCATAGAAAAGCAAGGGTGGAGAGCACCCATTACAGTTTCCA
>CALWMO010000209.1 GCA_944381965.1 uncultured Butyricicoccus sp. | reverse complement strand
AATACATTTTGCTATATCATTTGCAATTTCTTTAACAATAAAGCATTTATCTGCACGAACTATATCATGACTTCTTGGACGATAAAATCCTGTATATGGCACACCATCTTGCTCGCCTACCGGAAACTGAGCTTTATTTCTATAATGCGTAATCTCATCTGCACCTGTTATATTGATATCAAGATTTTTAAAGCCACCTATTCTAGATAATGCATCAGTTACTTTTTGTTTTTTTGCATTGAGTTCTTCTTTATAGGTTATATGTTGATATGAACAGCCACCACATTTACCAGCATGTATACAAACTGGTTTAATCCTATGTTTAGAAGGAATAATGATTTTTTCTATTTTACCAAAGGCTAATTTTTTACCAACTTTAATTATTTTAACATCACATTGGTCACCTACTGCACCACCTGATACAAATACAGTCATACCATTTATTTTAGCAACGGCAGCACCTTCTGTGGTATATCCAGTGAATTCTGTTCTATATATTTTATTTTTTTGTAGTGACATTTGTCAAACTCCTCTTTATTTTATTGAAAATAAAAGTGTTAATTATATATTATTGTAACATTTATATTATTTTAACACAAGAATATTATAAGAAAACAGGTCTATCCATACTGAACAGACCTGTTTTAGTTTTTAATCGGTTACCATATCTTTTCTAAGATTAAATGTTTTTGTATGATTTTGTAATTGTTGAGATTGTGCAAACATTTGCTGACTAATAGCAGCTGTTTCCTCACTTGTTGCTGAATTTGTGTGTACAACCTCAGCGATTTGATTTATGCCTTCTGCTGTTTTTTCAATAATCTCTGATTCACCTTGAACAGCCTTTGTAATTTTGACCATTCCTTCAGCAGAATGTTTTGAAAATTCCAATGTTTTTTTAAGAACATCTGATACGTTAGAAACTATTGTATTACCACGTTCTACTGCTGCAATAGAATTTTCAATTAATTCTTTTGTTGCCTTCGCTGCATGGTCAGACTGTGATGCAAGGCTTCTAACCTCATTTGCAACAACTGCAAATCCTTTACCAGCTGTACCCGCTCTAGCGGCTTCTACCGCAGCATTAAGTGCAAGTATATTGGTTTGGAAAGCTATGGCTTCAATAGTTTTAATAATATCACCTATACTGCTAGATGCATTACTAATATCATTCATTGCAGCAACCATTGCTTGCATATCCTTATCGCTCTTTGCAAGCTGTTCGCTTGTTTTTTCTGTATCTGATTGAGCAGAAATAGCCATTTTTGCATTTTCTCTTGCATCTATTGCCATTTTATCCAGTCTTGAACGAAGCTCATCAACTGCTTCAGACTGTGTTATAGCACCTTGGGCGAGCATTTGAGCAGTATTTGACATTTGTTCTGCATTATCTGAAACACTGGAGCTTGCAATAGCAATCTGTGAAAGAGCATAGGAGAGTGATTTTGTTAATTTATCTACTGAACGTTCTATTTCACTAAAATCACCAACATAACGCTCAGATGTTTTAACATCAAAATTACCAGATGCAAGTTCATCAGTAACTCTTGTTATATCAGCAATATAACTTTGAATTAAGTGCATAGATTTAGTTAAAGTATCAACCAGACTACCTATTTCATCATGTGATTTATAGCTGAATTTAATTTTTAAATCACCATTTGCTATTGGTTTACTCTCTTCTGTCAACTTTAAAATAGGTAAGATAATGTTCTTTATAACATAAGCTATTAGCATAACCAAGCAAGCAATAGATATTATGAAGAATATGGTAGATAAAACAGCTACTATATTTATAACATTATTCATTTTTTGTCCACTTACAGTTGCATTCTCTTCACTTTTTTCTATAATTTCATCTAGTTTAGTGATAAGATTTCCAACTGTTGTTTGAACAGTCTGCTCATAAAACTGCTTTGCTTTTGCAGGATTTGTTTTAATAAGATTTATTGTCTCTTCAGCATATCCATGAAGCTCTTTATGTATAGGCTCTATTTCATCTCTAAGAGATATTATAGTTTTATCTGTTAAGTTATCACTATTATATATCCACCCACCAAGAGAACAAACCGTTGGGTCTGAGCTGCCTGTGAATTCTTTTCCCGCATACACAGCTTGGCTTAAGCTATTACACCATTTATAGTGTGTAATTTCTGCACTCTGTATATTTTTTAATAATTCGATTGATTGTTCATTTTCCAAATCAACTTTCTTTATTTGGGTCATTCCTACATTAATAACTGCACAGCATAATAAAGTTGAACATATAGATACTACAACTCTTATAAGCACTGATTTTTTTATACTTTTGCTCATATGGATATCCTCCCTCAAAAAGACAATCATAATATATAACATATTAACATATTTGACACCATACATTCAACCTATACGAATATATTTTAGTAAATTTTTGTCCTGTTTTTTTATTCAATTTCACTATTTGATTTTTTATTATTTGTTTATTTTTTATAATTAAATAGCATTTTATATTTATTTTTCATTTATTATACCAATATTTTTTTTATTACGAAGCACATAATCAATATGTTATAATCATAGGCAGATGGTAGTCGCAGTGAAGAGAAGTAGCGAGACGAAAGTTTTGCTATTTCTCTTTTTTTGTGCGAGGACTAACAATATCATAATATCACATTATTTTCACTAAAAAAAGAGTTTAATCAAAAATGCCAAAAAA
>CALWMO010000208.1 GCA_944381965.1 uncultured Butyricicoccus sp. | reverse complement strand
CTGTTATCAATGGCAGCACTGAGAGCTTTAACTCTTACGTTTCCAACGGCTCTTACTGGGCATTCCAGAAGCTCGGCGAATACTATGGCGTTGGTAATGCACTAATGATTATCTATGCGGCATGTAATGCAATCGGTCAGTTCTCTACTCTCGTACTAAGTATTGATGCTCCACTGCGTATGCTGCTTGATAACGAAGATGCAAGACAGTTTATTCCATCTGCTCTTCTCAAGAAAAACAAGCATGGTGCTTACATCAATGGCATCTGGATGGTAGTAATTCTATCTGGTGCAATCATTGTTGTTCAGATTTTCGGCGGTTCTGGTGCAGCTGGCGTATTAGCTCAGCTAAACAAGCTTAACTCTGTAACAATGCCTCTGCGTTATCTGTGGGTATTTACCGCTTATATCGCTCTGAGAACATTTGGCAAGAAGTTTAACCCAGAATATCGCTTTACAAAATCTCAGCCACTTGCTATTATTGCTGGTGTTTGGTGTTTTGTTGTAACAGCAGCTTGCTGTATCCTTGGTATGTATGTGAAGGGTGACCTTTACTCTACTATGCTTAATATAATCACTCCATTCGTACTGACTGCACTTGGTCTGATTATGCCAATTATTAAGAAAAACGAAAAAACAAAAACGAACATGTAAGAGATTACCTCTCTTTAAAAAGGGGGCGGGAGTTAATTTCCGCCCCCTTTTATTTTTATATCTGTTTATGTTATACTATAAAAAATAAATAACTTGGAGGATATTAAAATGTTTGAAAAAACATCTAAAGATGTACTTGAATTTATAAGCAAATGCCCTAGCTGTTTTCATGCGGTAAATGAGCTTTCAAAAATGCTTGATGAGGATGGTTTTACACACCTTAAAGAGTGCGAAAAATGGGATTTAAAGCGTGGCGGTAAATATTACACCACAAGAAACGGCTCTTCTATTATCGCATTTAATATAGGCGAAAAACTTGACAATTATCACTTCCAGATTACTTCTTCCCATAGTGACTCACCTAATTTCAAGATTAAAGAACGTGCAGAAGTTAAGGGCAAGGGCGATTATGTTAAGCTAAACACCGAAGTTTATGGCGGAATGATTTCATCTACTTGGCTTGACCGTCCACTCTCTATCGCTGGTCGAGTGCTTGTTAAGGACGGAAATACTATCTGTTCTAAGCTGCTCAAATTTGATAGAGATTTAGTGCTTATTCCTAACCTTGCTATTCATCTAAACCGTGAGGTTAACAATGGTATGAAGTACAGCAATCAAACTGATATGCTGCCACTGTTCTCCGCTGGCGAATGTGAAAGCTATGATGAGCTAATTGCAAATGAACTCGGTGTTGATAAAGATGATATTTTAAGCAAGGATTTATATTTATATCCTCGCACACAGGCAAGTATTTGGGGTGCAAAAAAAGAGTTTATCTCCTCTGCTCGTTTAGATGACTTACAGTGTGCTTATACATCTTTAACAGCATTTATTAACGCTAATAATGAACATGCAGTTAATGTGTATTCTTGTTTTGACAATGAGGAAGTAGGCTCTGGCACAAAGCAAGGTGCATTATCTACATTCTTGTATGATGTTCTTCAGCGTTTAAACACCGGTTTAGGCTTTACAAACGAGGATTATTATACAGCAGTTGCAAAAAGCTTTATGGTTTCCTGTGATAATGCACATGCTGTACACCCTAACCACCCAGAAAAGACCGATGCCGAAAACTGCACATATCTAAACAAAGGTATTGTAATTAAGTTCTCTGCTAATCAGAAGTATACAACCGACGCTATAAGCGCTTCTGTGTTTACTGAAATTTGTTCTCGTGCAAATGCACCTGTACAGAAGTTTGTAAACCATAGCGATATTGTAGGTGGCAGCACACTTGGTAACCTATCCTCACAAAAAGTTTCTATGCATACTGTTGATATTGGTCTGCCTCAGCTTTCCATGCACTCTGCTTATGAAACCGCTGGTGTTAAGGATTCTAAGTATATGATTGATGCACTTACCGAATTTTATAATACCAATCTGCTAATTACTGACAGCGAACAGATTGTATTTTCTAAGTAAGCTATGAAAAAACAGATTTATATAGATAATCTTTATTTAACAAAAAAACTTACACCTGAATATAAAGATTTTTTTAATGATATTTTAGATAATATATGTAGTATAAATTCTCTTACCGATTTAGAGAAAAGCTCGGCTGCAAACTATGCACTAGAGCAGTGTTTAGAGGCAGTAAATGAAAATAAGCCTTTAAAAACCGCTTTTCCAGAAAATATTAAGGATTGTGTAAAGAAATTTACAAAAAAATCTACACTTCAGGCTATGAAGAAAAAACTCTGTCAGCAAGATTATGAAAAGGTTATAATTTCAAGCATTTGGATTGTTTTCACTCTAAGTATGTTATTATTCTTTTTAAATAATCTTGTCACAGGCAAATACCTTATCAATTACTGGCTTGATGCTTTAATCGGTTGTGTTGCAGGTGCTATTGCATTTCAAAACTATCGCATTAAGCACAGAGTTATAAAACGCTATAATTTCAAAAAGATTTATAAATATCTTGATATTGTAACCGTTTTAGCTTGTGTGTTTATAAAGATTATCTCTAAGAGCAACTTTGATATAACATATTTACTGCTTGTAATATCATTTTTTGTGACAAAGAAAAACATCACTCCTGAATTTGAAGTGATGCT
>CALWMO010000207.1 GCA_944381965.1 uncultured Butyricicoccus sp. | reverse complement strand
CAAGCGGATATTTCAAATTGTGATATTTATCGCCCTGAAATTCGTGAAACTACCGCTTTAGGTGCTGCATATCTTGCAGGACTTGCAGTTGGGATTTGGAAAAATACTGATGAACTTAAAGCTCTTTGGAAAGTTGACAAAGTATTTAAGCCTGAAATGCAGCAAGATACAAGAGAAAAACTGCTTCACGGTTGGGATAAGGCAGTCGGTCGCAGTATGCACTGGGCAGAAAACTAAATAAATTAAAGCCACAGCAAAAATGCTGTGGCTTTTGTGTTTAATAAATCATCATAGAGTCGCCAAATGAGAAAAATCTATATTCATTATCCACAGCCTGTTTATAAGCATTCATAACTTGCTCACGGGTTGCAAATGCTGAAATAAGCATCATGAGTGTAGACTCTGGTAAATGGAAATTGGTTATAAGATGGTCAACAATTTTAAATTTATATCCTGGATAAATGAAAATATCTGTCCAGCCTGATTTTGGCTCGACAACTCCGTTTTCATCGGCAATTGTTTCCAGTGTACGGGTTGCAGTTGTACCTACTGCCCAAACTTTACCGCCATTTTTCTTAGTATCATTTATAATCTGTGCGGTTTCAGCGTCCATTGTGTACCATTCAGAATGCATAATATGGTCGGTGATTTCATCAGCCTTTACAGGTCTGAAAGTGCCTAAACCGACATGTAAAGTTACAAATGCAAGCTTTATACCTTTATCCTCAATTTTCTTCAAAAGCTCTTTTGTAAAGTGAAGTCCAGCAGTAGGTGCAGCAGCTGACCCTGGGGTTTTAGAGTAAACTGTCTGATAACGCTCTGGGTCATCAAGTCTTTCACGAATATATGGAGGAAGTGGCATAGAACCCAGTTTATCAAGAATTTCTAAGAAAATACCGTCATACTTGAAACGAATCATTCTATTACCGTCAGTTGGATTTACTGATTCAACAGTAGCGGTTAAAAGTCCATCACCAAAGGATAATTTTGTACCCTCTCTAGTTTTTCGCCCTGGACGGGTTAAACACTCCCATAAACCGTCACCATGGTCGGTAAGCAGTAAAACTTCAATAGGTGTAGTTCTGCCTTCTGCCTGTCCCATAAGTCTTGCAGGGATAACTCTTGAGTTATTCATAACAAGACAATCGCCCACTTCCATATAATCAATAACATCAGTAAAATGTTTATGTTCTACCTCACCACTTTTACGGTCAAGCACTAAAAGCCTTGAGCTGTCACGCTTTTCCAGTGGGTGCTGTGCTATCAAATGTTCTGGTAAATCAAAATAAAAATCGCTTTTTTTCATGTTTTCTCCTTTATATAATCACATCTGAGATATTGTAATACCAGTAAAGTAAAATTTAAGTATATCAGTATAATTAAAGCCCATTTTTGCCATTGACCTTGCACCATATTGGCTCATACCTACATTATGACCCCAACCAGTGCCAGAGAATGTATAAGTATTTGATGTAGTAGCCTTTGTCGATGATGAAACAGTAACCTTGCTTGTTCCAGAGCCAGTAAGTGCGGTTTTACCGTTTACAGAGCCGATATAAGTTTTAGCTCCGTTTGCACCAATGGCATAAAAACCTCCATCTGCAACACTTGAGCCATTAACATAAACTCCGCCATTTGTATTACCACCAGAAGATGAGTCATCTCCATTTATTGTATATCTAATGCTGTTTAAACCAAAAACCGTTCTAACTTTATCGTTTTTTATAACAACGCTTTTTCCTGTTGTATCGGTAACTGTAACTTCATTTACATTATCCATTTCGGTGCGTTTTGTTACTTTAACATCTGCAACTGTGCCAATACTGTAACCTGCAGATTTTAATTTACTTGCAATCTGTTCAGCTGTGAATGTAACACTCCATGTATTTTTAGATGAGGCTGATGCATCTTCATAAATATCATTAACACCACGAAGATAAGGAATAGGTGTTCCGCCCCAAACATTTTCATTATTTTCGGTTGCACCGCCCGAAGATGAGAAGAAATATCCAACAGCAAGCTTACCATCATACATTAAAATTTGACCCTTTGTTTGGTCTGCTGCACTATTAGTATTTGCATCAGCTCTTTCTGTGCCATGATACACCTGACAATTTGTTGTATTACATACATCAAAGCCATATGACTTATGTTTGTTTAGATTACCAAGTACAAAAGACCTTGCACAAACTGCTTGAGCTTTTAGAGCTTCTATTGGCCAGCTTGCACTCATTTCATAAGGTAAAAAGCCTTTGACATAATCTTCAATGTTTGCATAGTTTATAACAGTGAGTTTACCTGAGCTTTCAGCATTAAAGCCAAATGCACCATAATAATTATATCCGTCGAAATTTGTAGTACCAGATATAGCTTCGGTTGCCACATTTGCCCCCGAGTAAACACTTTTACCCGAAGAATTTGTAACATTATATGTGCCATTTGAATATGTTATATTAAGTGTTGTTTCACTTGTTGTGGCTTCACTATTAAATGTTAAATTATTCATAGAGCCAAGTTTAAAACCAGAATCACTTTTAATAGTTGCTGTGGCTTTAGCCGTTGAGCCATAAGCCAAGCCTACACGAATAATATTTGTATACGCCGCCTCTGCTGATGAACTTACACAAATTACAACAAGTGCAAATAAACTGCAAAAAATACGCTTCATAGCATAACTCCTTTTACTCACATATTGACAAAATAACTTTAATACTCTAAAATAATGTTG
>CALWMO010000206.1 GCA_944381965.1 uncultured Butyricicoccus sp. | reverse complement strand
CTAACCGACACACTTTTAAAATATGATATCATTGATTTAAATTCTAATATCTCTGATGAGCTTTTAAAAAATATACAAAATGAGGGCATTATTATCTATGAAAAAATTTGAAAACTTTTGCAAGGCTCTAAATAATCTCGAAGATATAAAGAACTATAAACCACCTTATGATAATGTAGTTTTAACAGGATTAGTATTTTTATATCAAATATGCTTTGAGCAAGCTTGGAAAGCTATGAAAGAATGTATGGAAAATAACGGCATAAACACTGCCACTGGTTCACCTCGAACAATTATAAAAGAGGCTTACAGATTTAATATGATTGAAAATGAAACCGCTTGGCTTGAGGCTTTAAAATCCAGAAATGAAGCATCACATATTTATAACTCAGAAACGGCTTTAGAGGTTATACAAAAAATCACCGACACATATTTAGAGCTTTTTCATCAGCTAAAAACCACAATAGAAAAAGATTGGATTTATTAGTGTTTTAGTACTAAAATATTTTAGTACTAAGAATTTATAGTACTTTAAATTTATATGTATATTTTTTATCTTTTATCATATACTTGAAATATTCTATATAATATGCTATCATTTATATAGATAAATGTGTATAACAATTCTTCCATTAGGAAAAAACCCCCATGTAGTTGCAGCTACATGGGGGTTTGTGTCTTTTATAAGACACCTTCGGCTGGTTGTCTTACTTTTTTCTGCTGTCCAACCATTTGCAAATATAATGTGATATTATACCTGACACGACAGAAGATAACATTGTGTATAATTCTTCCATTGGGTTTCACCTCCTTCCAAATAAATTGGAAGAAGTTAAGACAACTTTTTCATTATATCAGAAAAAATATTTTATTTCTACATTTTTATAATCAAATTTTTAATACTATAAATTTAAAGTATTTTAGTACTAAGAATTTATAGTACTATATAAAATATGCTTTACAAATCTAATGTTTTGTGATATTATTACGTTATCACATATAATTAAATTTATTTATGTGTAATCGAATTGTATATTGATTATATTTTATTGTCATTTTATAAGCTTTATTTATTTTTTATGCACAATAATATATTATTTTTTTTACATTTCGTAAAAAAATTGCTTGCTTTTGATTTTCTTAAATGCTATACTTAAAACAATTCTTGTTAAGAGGTAGTTTATGCAAATTTCAAGTGATAACGAAGTTAAAAAGACTACCAATAAAGGTAGAAAAAAAATAATTATTGAAAATTTCCCAGAATA
This sequence comes from uncultured Butyricicoccus sp., assembly GCA_944381965.1. GTDB lineage: Bacteria > Bacillota > Clostridia > Oscillospirales > Butyricicoccaceae > Butyricicoccus_B. The sequence continues at coordinate 1,516 of CALWMO010000206.1, read as the reverse complement.
TTATGAACGATATAAAATAAGAGAATTTTCAAAAACTGAACTTGCAAAAAAGCTCAATATCAGCCGTCCAACTCTGGACAAGCTAATTAAACAAATCCAAAATAAGTAAAAAAATATGCTACAACAATAGCATAGGAAAATGCAAAAAAAAACAAAAGACCATTGTTCCTGCTACTAACAATGGTCTGAAAGGAAGTGTTTATACGATGATAAACACCAACAATATCGATGATATTAGTTTATCATATCAAACAAAACTAGTCAAGGTTATTATTGACGAAAAGGGATATAAAAATAAACCCAAAAAGTATATGGGTGCTATTACTAACCGTATGTCAGACTCTAAGAACGCTTGTGAGGTTGATTTAATACAGCTTGCAAATTATATTACAAAAGGTCATGCATTTGCTGTCAGTTATGCTGAGGGCGGTATGAGTGATAATAACTTTGTATCATCTGATTTAGTTGGCTTGGATTTTGATGGAGAATTATCTGTTAATGAAGTGTTGGGAAGGTTAAAAGAACATAATATACCAGCTAACATTGTCTATTATACATATTCTCACGGAGAAAAAGGCGAAAGATTTAGAGTTATAACTGCTCTAAGTGAAAGAATAATCGACAAAGACGAATATAAGAAAATTATAAAGGGTTATCAATCTATATTTGGTTCGGCTACAGATAATGCGACTGTTGGTGCTGTACAGCGTTTTTTAGGCACTAATAAAGGTTTAGTGCAAGATGTAGATGCATACAGCACAGCAAACAAGCAGATATTTTTAGACCTGTATAAAAAGAATCATAAAATCGTTGAGGTTGTGCCAGCTCCAACAAATAAATCAGATATTACTATTAATGATTTTGATTTACAAAAAGAGATAGATAACTATAATCTACTTGATTATATAATAAAAACATATCCAAACAGTGATTTTAAACCTTCAAGTGGTGGTTTTTTTGTAAATCCTTGTCCTTTATGCGGACACAAAGACCATTTACATATTACAGGTAACAAATTTCATAGCTTTGGAAATAAATCCTGTTTAGCCTTAAGTGGTGTTGGTATCGTTCAATGGCTCATATTTACCGAAAATTTGACTTCAGGACAAGCAATAGCAAAATTTAAGTATGAACTGCTAAATATTGATGAAAAACAAGATAAAATAGCTTATGCTGAAGCTATGGCAAGAAAAAGCCAAGAACAAAACCGCCCATCAGCGGAACAGGAACAAGAAAGACCTACATTTATTGAACCAATATATAAAAATGGTGAAATGATAGGCGAAAAAGTTATCCCACCTTTACTTGCTCAACACATAAGAGATAATTTACATTATTTCTTTGTAAAAGATGATGCTTTAAGTGATATACAGCGTTATGTTTATAAAAATGGCTGTTACCGTAGAGTGACAGACGATGAATTTAAAGGATATATCAAAAATTATATTGTAAATTACAACCCTAAGTTGCTAAAAATGAAAGATATACAAGAAGTTTTCTTTAATCTTTCGACTGA
>CALWMO010000205.1 GCA_944381965.1 uncultured Butyricicoccus sp. | reverse complement strand
TGGTTATTAAAATTGGTCGTTTTGGTAAATTCCTTGCTTGCCCAGGTTTCCCAGAGTGCAGCAATACAAAGGCAATCACTGAGGATACTGGTGCATCATGTCCTATTTGTGGCATGAAAGTAGTTAAAAAGAAATCTGCAAAGGGTTATGTTTATTACTCATGTGATAAATACCCAACTTGTGATTTTATAACTTGGGATAAACCTTTAAAATCTAAATGTCCAACATGTGATTCTTCACTATTCCGTCATACAGATAGAGATTCTAAAGAAGTTAGAGACGTTTGTCTGCGTGAAGGTTGTGGATATAGTGAGCTTGTAAAGGAAGGCGTATCACCAGAGGAAGCAGAAAAGAACCGTCAGCGTCGTGAGGCAAGAGCTGCAAAGGCGGCTGAACGTGAGGCTAAAAAGGCTGCCAAGGAAGCAGAGGAGCAAGAGGAGAAAAAGACTGCTAAAAAGAAGGCAACTAAAAAAACCACAACCAAAAAGACAACCACTAAAAAAACCACTGCCAAAAAGGAAAAAGACTCGGAAACCGAGCAAAAGCCAAAGAAAAGAGGCAGACCTAAAAAAACGGAGGAAACTGTAAATGCAGAATAATGTAAGCGTAATCGGTGCAGGTCTTGCGGGATGTGAAGCCGCATGGCAACTTGCCGAGCGTGGTATAAATGTAACACTTTACGAAATGAAACCAGAGAAAAAAACTCCAGCTCATCATTCGGATGATTTTGCCGAGCTTGTTTGTTCAAACTCTTTGCGTTCAAATGAACTTACAAATGCAGCAGGTCTTTTAAAGGAAGAACTTCGCCGTTTAGGTGGTTTGATTGTAAAGTGTGCTGATGAAAACCAAGTTGAGGCAGGTGGTGCATTAGCAGTTGACAGAGAGGCTTTTGCAAAAGCTGTAACAGATAAAATTAAAAATCACCCAAATATTAAAATTGTTTATGGTGAAGTCACAGAAATTCCTAAAGATGGTCATGTTATTATAGCTACTGGCCCACTCACTTCTGATGCACTTTTTGATGCTATACATGAAAAAGTGGGCGGGGATTTTCTGCATTTCTTTGATGCAGCTGCACCTATTGTAACTTTTGAATCCATTGATATGGATAGTGCTTATTTTGCATCTCGTTATGATAAAGGCACTCCAGACTATATAAACTGTCCACTGTCTAAGGAGGAGTTTGACCCATTTTGGGAGGCTCTGACAACCGCAGAAGAAGCTGAAGTGCATGGTTTTGAAGATAAGCTTGTATTTGAGGGCTGTATGCCAATAGAAGTTAATGCAAGACGTGGACATGATACACTGCTTTTTGGCATTTTAAAGCCTGTTGGTCTGCCAGACCCTAAGACGGGAAAAGACCCTTATGCGGTTTTACAGCTTAGAAAAGACAATGCACAAGGCAGTTTATATAACCTTGTCGGCTGTCAAACTCACCTTAAATGGGGCGAGCAAAAGCGTATTTTCTCTATGATTCCTGCACTTAAAAACGCTGAATATGTGCGTTATGGTGTTATGCACAGAAATACTTTCCTTGACTCTCCAAGACTTTTAGACCATAATTTTGCACTTCGTTCAGATTCAAGAATACGTTTTGCAGGTCAGATGACAGGTGTAGAGGGTTATGTTGAGTCTAATGCATCAGGCTTTTTAGCAGGTCTTGCAACAGCAAATGAAATTTTAGGTAAAAAAGAGCCTAATTTCCCTCAAACTACTGCTATTGGTGCATTAGGTCGTTATATTTCCAATGAAACAGTTGTTAAATTCCAACCGATGAATATAAACTTTGGTATTTTAGAGCCACTGGGTTATAAAATCAGAGGAAAACGAGAAAAGAATATGAAAATTTCCGAGAGAGCACTTGAAATTATAGATAATATGAAGGGAGATATTTAAAAATGAAAATTGCAGTTGATGCAATGGGCGGAGATAATGCACCTCTTGCACCAGTTTTGGGTGCTATTTTAGCAGTTAAGCAGTATGGTGAAGATGTTGTTTTAGTAGGTCAGGAGGATAAAATCAAGGCCATTTTAAAAGAAAATAACGCAGAAAATCTTTCTGGACTTCATATTGTACATGCACCAGATATTGTTGATATGCATGATGACCCATCAACTGTACTTCGTAAAAAACCACAGAGTTCTATGGCGGTTGCTTTAAAACTTGTCAAGGACGGAGAGGCTGATGCTATTGTTTCTGCTGGCTCTACGGGTGCATTACTTTCTGGTGCTACATTGTTTTGCAAACGTATAAAGGGTATTAGACGTGGTGCAGTAGCTCCTGTTATGCCTTGTGCAAATGGTCAGGTTATGCTTGTTGATGCAGGTGCAAACACCGAATGTACAGCTGAGTATTTACTTCAATTTGCTTTTTTAGGCTCACTTTATGCTGAGAAAATTAGAAAAATTAAAAATCCTCGTGTAGGTCTTGTAAACAATGGCACTGAGGACTCTAAGGGTGATGCTATCCGCAAAGAAACATATGCACTTCTTAAAAAAGCACATGATGAGGGCAGATTTAACTTTGTAGGCAATGTGGAAGGCAGTGATGTGCCACTTGGCAAATGTGATGTTGCGGTTTGTGATGGTTTTTCTGGTAATGTAATGCTTAAAACCATTGAAGGCGTTGCAAAATTTATGGCGGCTGAGATTAAAAAAGTGTTTACTCGAAATATGGGCACAAAAATTGGTTATCTGCTTTGTAAAGCAGGTATGGACGAATTTAAAGAAATGTTTAACCAAGATGTTATAGGTGGTGCACCATTTTTAGGAATTGCTCACCC
>CALWMO010000204.1 GCA_944381965.1 uncultured Butyricicoccus sp. | reverse complement strand
CTGTATTGGTAGACTAATAACTATGATGCAAAAATTTAACGATGGTGGACTTCGTACACCTTATTATTTAATTGATGAAGAAAAGTTGATACACAATCTTGAGGTATTAAAAGATGTTTCTGAGCGAGCAGGCTGTAAAATCTTGCTCGCCCAAAAGGCTTTTTCAATGTTTGCGGTATATCCACTCATGAAAAAATATTTAGCGGGAACAACTGCAAGCGGATTATATGAAGCTCGTTTAGGTTATGAGGAGTTTGGTGGAGAAACACATGTTTTTTCACCTGCATATCGTGAAGATGAATTTGAAGAAATTCTAAACTATGCAGATGATATAGTGTTTAATTCACCAAAAAAAAAAAAAAAATTTGCAAGTAAAGTAAAAGAAAAGGGCAAAAGTATAGGTCTTAGAATAAATCCTGAATGTTCAACACAAGGAGACCATGCTATATATGACCCATGTGCAGTAGGTTCAAGACTTGGCACAACACTTGCAAATCTTGATGAAGATATTTTACCTTTACTTGATGGACTTCATTTCCATACGCTCTGCGAACAAAACTCTGACGACCTTGAAACAACTGTGAAGGCATTTGAAGAGAAATTCGGAAAATATTTATATGGTATGAAATGGCTTAATATGGGTGGCGGTCACCATATCACACGAAAAGACTATGATATAGAACGTTTGATTCGTATTGTAAAGCATATTCGTGAAACATATGATGTTGAAGTTTATCTTGAGCCAGGAGAAGCTGTTGTACTTAATGCAGGTTATCTTATTACAACTGTACTTGAAACGGTTAAAAATGGCATGAATATTGCTATTTTAGATGCATCAGCAGCATGTCATATGCCAGATGTTCTTGAAATGCCATATAGACCACCACTAATGTTTAGTGGTCAGCCAAACGAAAAAGCTCATACATATCGTCTAAGTAGTGCAACATGTCTAGCTGGTGATATTATCGGTGATTATTCATTTGATGATGAATTAGTTGAAGGTGACAGATTAGCATTTGAAGATATGGCGTTATATACAATGGTTAAGAATAACACCTTCAACGGTATGTCTTTGCCATCAATTGTATTACGTCATAAAGATGATGTTTTTGAAGTTGTAAAGCGATTTTGTTATGAAGATTTTAAAAATCGTTTATCGTAAGTTAAAGATGATGGGTGAAGACTCATCATCTTTTTTATAGGCAAACATTGTTTTGTATAATTCGCACTAAAATATAAAATAAAAATAAAACTTTCGAAATAAAAGCAGAAAAACAAAATGTAGTAAATTAGAATAAAATAATTTAAGACATAAAATTAAATATATAGGTTAAATAATATATATTTATATATTTAAAGTAAAAATAATTTCAATGAATATAGATTTAATTTATAGTTTAATCCAGACTTTTAATTTAAATTTTAATAAAGCTTAGATTGAATTCTAATTTTAAATTATAGCTTAGTTAGATTTTGTTTTAAAATAAATACAGAAAAGAAGTGTAATATTTAAAATATAATACTAAAAACACTATTTATATAAACTGTTAAAAATAAAGGTGAAAACTACTAGATTCTAGCTGAAATCTTAAAAACCCTCTTTCTAATTACACAAAATCTTTATTTTGCATAATTATATATACACCTCTATCCAATAAAAAAACACACTAAAAACTTAGTGTGTTAATTAAAAATTATTGATTTAATTTTCTTCAATTAATTCATCAACTTTAATTTCATCAGAATTTATTTCTTGTGACTGAATATTTGATTCTTTAGAAATTTCTTTGTTAAATGTTACACCAGCAACATGAATATTTATATTGCCAATATCAAGATTTGTCATAGACTCGACAGCAGATTTCACATTTTCTTGTACATTTTTTGCAACATCGCAAATATTACTTCCAAAACAAGCTAAATAACAAATATCTACATCGACTGTGTTGTCGCTATGAAATGTTACTTTAACACCTTTTGATGGTGTTTTTTTGCCTAAAAAACTAACAATATCATTGGTAAATGAGGAATAAAGTCCGCTAACGCCATCGGTTTCTGATGTGGCAACAGCTGCTATTGATGCAACAACATCTTCTGAGATTTTTATGCTTCCTTGGTCATGAGTTGTCATCCAATACTCTTTTTGTTCAGACATATTAAAAACTCCTTTGCAGCAAATAAAATATATAATATTATATCATAAATTATTAGCCTGCTTCAACTATTTTTATTTGGTCTGGACGGAATGAAGTTTCTGCTACTACAATATCGCTGATTTTAGATGCATCTGTTTCTGTAAATCCTGCTTCTGGTGTTGCAACAATTACATTTACACTGTCAGAGCCAATAAATACCACTGCATCTTGATAACCTTTTGCTTTGATAAGGCTTTCAATAGTCGCTTCTGTTACAGATGCATCAGCCATTTCCGAAATTTGTGCATTGGCAAGCTCTTTTGCTTCTGCATCACTTGTATCACTTGCTATAGTATCCTTTAATATACTTATTGCTTCATCTCTTGATTGTTCTCTTGATAATCTTGACTCAGAAAAATAATCAGATGTAGTTACTGTATTAGCTGTTTGTTCAGCTGTCTCCCCTTCAGCTCCCTCCTGCTCTGTTTGGTTTTGGTTAGAGGTTTGAGAAGTGCTTAATAAATCATCTGGTGTTTGTACATAACTCCAATTTAAGTATACAGCCACACAAAGCATAACTGCAATAATTCCATAAACAGCACCTTTTTTTCTTGATTTACTCATATTATTTGTCCTCCTGTGTTGTGTC
>CALWMO010000203.1 GCA_944381965.1 uncultured Butyricicoccus sp. | reverse complement strand
AACTACTTTAGCATGTGCAGAAATGATTAGATTTGGTACAGTTTCATTTTCTGATATGTATTTCTTTAGCCAAACAATGGCAAAAAGTATTTTAGATAGCGGTATGAAATGTAATTTAAGCCGAGGACTTACCGTTTTCAGTGACCAAGATTATGAGCAGCTTGAGGCTTATAAAGATAATGTGGATTTGCTTAAAAATTATCAAAATGCGGGTAACGGCAGACTTAAAATAGATTTATGTATACATGGTGAATATACAACCACTCCTAAGGTTGTAAAGGCTTTGGCAAAACATGCAAAGAGTGAAAATGTTAATGTGCATATACATTTATCAGAAACCAAGAAAGAACATGAAGAATGTAAACAACGTCACGGAAAAACCCCAGCTAAATATTTTGCTGATTTAGGTTTATTTGACCAGCCTACAACTGCGGCTCATTGTGTATGGGTAGAAGATGAGGATATTGAGTTATTTAAAAAATATGGTGTAACTGTTGCATGTAATCCAGTGAGCAATATGAAACTTGCATCTGGTTTTGCACCTATTCCTAAAATGCTTGAAAAAGGTGTAAATATTGCACTTGGTACAGATGGCTGTGCATCTAACAATAATTTAAATATTATGCAAGATTTATATTTATTTGCACTTTTATATAAAGGCGTTACAGGTGACCCAACCGTTGTTACACCTAAACAAGCACTTATGGCGGCAACTTTAAACGGCTTTAAATCACAGGGCAGAATGGACAGCGGTAAAATTGCAGTGGGACAAAAGGCTGATATTATTGTTATAAATACCGATGTGCCTAATATGTATCCAGCAACAGATATAGCATGTAATCTTGTTTATTCAGCACAGGGAAATGATATTAAACTAACAATGGTAGACGGTAAAGTGCTTTATAAAGATGGTGAATATCTAACTATTGATATTGAAAGGGCAAAAGCACAAACTCAAATGCATACTGATGCGATTTTACAGCAGCTTTAAGAGGTGATAAGACTATGTATGAAAAAATTACAGGTGCAGCCGAGTATATAAAAAGTAAACTTGAGAAAACCCCTGAAATCGGCATTATTTTAGGCTCTGGACTTCAGCCACTTGCCGAGGAGATTAAAGAGCCTGTTATTATCAACTATAAAGATGTGCCAAATATGCCATTTGCAAGTGCCCCAGGGCATATTGCTCGATTTGTATGCGGAGAAATCGAGGGAAAACAGGTTATTTGTATGCAAGGCAGACTTCATGGTTATGAAGGGCATCAGCCAGAAGATATTGTTTTCCCAGTTAGAGTTATGAAGTTTTTAGGAGTTAAAACTCTTATTTTAACAAATGCAGCGGGTGGAATAAATACTGATTATTCAGTTGGCGATTTTATGATGATTACAGACCATATAAATTTCACAGGTAAAAGTCCACTTACAGGCAAAAATGATGATAGAATTGGCCCGCGTTTCCATGATATGACCTTTACTTATACGCCAGCTTTGCAGGAAATTGCAAGAAAAGCATCACACAAAACAGATATAAAACTGCATGAAGGCGTTTATATAGGTGTTAATGGCCCACAATTTGAAACACCAGCAGAGATTAGAGCTTTTAGAACATTAGGTGCTGATGCGGTTGGCATGTCGACCGTATTCGAGGCGATTGAGGCGGCTCACTGCTCAATAAACGTGCTTGGTATATCCATGATTACCAATATGGCAGCAGGAATTATTATGAAAGAGCTATCTGGAAGTGAGGTAAATGAAACTGCAGATAACCGCAGTCAAACTTTTAGAAAACTTGTAAAGGCAATTATTGCGGAAATATCTTGATATTCAGACATAAAAAGTTCACATAAATTATAGCTAAGGGTTGTTTACTTTCGTATGATAATATGTTAAGATAATTCCAGTAAGTGTTTATGGAGGTGTCAATATGAACGGTAAACTTAAAGATGTTCATATGGATCAGCTTTTTGCAGGAATTATGTCCTTACAATCTATTGAGGAGTGCTATAATTTCTTTGAAGATTTATGTACAATAACCGAACTTCGTGCTATGGCACAGCGTTTTCAGGTTGCAAAAATGCTTGACCAAGGTCAAATTTATAGCGATATTGTGCAGGAAACAGGTGCAAGTACCGCTACCATTAGCAGAGTAAATAAGTGTCTTGTTTATGGCACAGATGGCTATCGTATGGTGTTAGACCGCACTCAGGAGTCAGAAGATTAAAAATGGATAGCTATCGTTTTTTATCATCATATTATGACAGATTTACTGATGATGTCGGATATGAAAAATGGGCTGATTTTTTTGAGAAAATATTTGAAAAAGAAGGTTTAAAACCTCATTTGGTCGTGGATTTAGCCTGTGGTACAGGCACTCTAACAGCGGAAATGACAAAACGTGGTTATGAAATGATTGGCGTGGACGCTTCAGCAGAAATGCTTATGCAAGCGATGAATCAAACAATTGATTTAAATCCACGCCCTATTTTTTTGAATCAGCGAATGGAAAATTTAGACCTATTCGGCACAGTTGATGCGTGTTTATGTTGTCTTGATAGTGTAAACTATATAACAGATGAGGACAAACTTAAAACAGCTTTTGAAAAAGTTCATCTATTTTTAGAACCTAACGGAATATTTATTTTTGATGTCAACACTAAAAATAAATTTGATTATATGAACGGTCAGTGTTATGTTCGTGAAGATGAAGATGTTTTCTGTGTTTGGCAAGTTTCATTCGATGGTGATATTTGTGAATACAATTTCGATATTTTTGAAAAATCAGGCACAAAA
>CALWMO010000202.1 GCA_944381965.1 uncultured Butyricicoccus sp. | reverse complement strand
GGTAATCCACGTTTATATGAGATTATCAAGGAAAAAGAAGTATTATATGCAAAAGACCCATTTACAGAGGAAGATGGTAACAGAGCCGCTGACCTTGAGGCAGAATTTGCAGAAATGGACGGCTGGAATGCAGATACAGAAGCAGCACAGCTTTTAGAGGGTCTGGGTCTTGACGGTGAGGCTTCACTTTATCGCCCAATGAGCTCTATGCAGGATACCGAAAAGGTTAAAATTCTGCTTGCACAGGCTCTTTTTGGTCACCCAGATATTCTGCTTCTGGACGAGCCTACTAACCATTTAGATGTTGATGCTATCCACTGGTTAGAAGATTTTCTGATGGATTTTGCAGGTACAGTTATCGTTGTATCACATGACCGTCACTTCTTAAATAATGTATGTACTCATATTGTTGACATTGACTATGGCAAGGTTAAGCTATATGTTGGTAACTATGAGTTCTGGTATGAGTCCTCACAGCTTATCCAGCGTATGATTCGTGACCAAAACAAGAAAAATGAAGAAAAAATCAAGGAATTGCAGTCATTTATTCAGCGTTTCTCTGCTAATAAATCTAAATCCCGTCAGGCAACTTCCAGACGTAAACTGATTGACAAGCTGAGTGTTGAAGAACTTCCTGCATCATCTCGCCGTTATCCATGGGTTGGCTTTACAATGGATAGAGAGGCAGGAAAGGATATTCTTGAGGTTAGCGGTATTTCTAAGACTGTTAATGGTGAAAAACTGCTTAACAATGTATCTTTCATTGTTAAAAAGGGTGATAAAATCGGATTTATCGCTGAAAATGAAAGAGCAGCAACATGTCTGTTCCAGATTTTAATGGGCGAAATCGAGCCAGATGAAGGCACATTCAAATGGGGTGTATCAACTTCACAGTCATATTTCCCTAAGGATAACAATGAATTTTTTGACGGTCATAAGGAAAATATGCTTGAGTGGCTTGCACCATATTCAAGAACAGATACATTAGAGTCCACTCTGCGTGGTTTCCTTGGCAGAATGTTATTCTCTGGCAATGATGTTTATAAGCCAGTTAATGTGCTTTCTGGTGGCGAAAAAGTGCGTATGATGCTTTCTCGTATGATGCTATTTGGTTCTAATGTGCTTGTTATTGACCAGCCTACAAACCATCTTGACCTTGAATCAATCACCGCTGTAAACAACGGTGTTAAGGACTTTAAAGGCAACGTATTATTTGCATCTCATGACCATGAGTTTATGCAGACTATTGCAAACCGTATTATTGAGATAACAGAAGATGGTGTGCTAGATAAGGAATGCACATATGATGAATTTCTTGAATTTAGAGCAGAGCGTTTAGGCAAAAAGTAATTTTTACTGGCATCTGGGCTTTTATAGCTCAGATGCCATAACTTGATAAATTTAAGGAGGCAGTTATGGCAGGTCAAATAAAAGTTGAATGCCCTCACTGTAAAAAAGAGAGTCTGCATAAAACGGTTGGCTCTATAAACATAGACAGAACACCAGAAATGAGAGCAAAAGTGCAAGATTTATCTTGTTTTCGTTGGACTTGTCCGAACTGTGGCGTAACATCACTTGTGATGGAGCCTTGTTTATACCATGATTTAGCAAATTCATTTATGGTGTGGCTGAGTGAAGAAAAGCCACAAAGTGCAGATTTTGACCCACTAGCTGGTTATACTTTACGCTGGACACAGGATTTTAATTCATTTAGAGAGAAAATCAACATTCTAGAGCGTGGACTAGATGACAGAGCAGTGGAAATGATGAAATATTTGCTATTTGCTCAGTTAAATCTTGACCTTGACGTTGTAGAGCTTTTGTTCCATGATTTAGATGAAAAAAGTGCATCTTTTAGATTTGTGGCAGTATTATCTGACGGTGTTGAGCAATATGTATCAATGCCAAGTGACACATATCAAAAGCTATATCAAGATGTAAACGAAAGACTTTATACTTCGGGTAGAGATTTTATAAAAATCGACCTTGAATGGGCAAGAGAGGCATTTTCATTACTTCACAGCGTAGAGCAATAAAAAAACGCCAGATATTGAAATCTGGCGAAATATTTTTATTTAATTAGAATTTGGCAGATTATACCGCTTATTGCAGCAACAGACCATGTTGCAATTATAACAGGAAGTGCACGTTTTCGACTGGATTTTTCACGAAGTAAAATCATATATCCAAACCCTGCACCAGTGGAAAGTCCTGCAATCATACTGCCAAAGCTTATAACACCTGACATATAAAGCTGACTAAACAGCACAGAGATTGCACAGCTTGGAATAAGACCGATAAAAGCACATATAACAGGCTGAAGAACACTTCCTCCAAGCATTAAAGCGGCAATTCTATCTTCACCCGCATACTCAACTGCAATATGAATTATAACCATAATTAAAAGTAGAAATGCACAGGTTTTAAGTGTTCGAAGAACAATAGCAGAAAAAGGTGAAGAACCACAACAATTATGTCCATGATGGCTTATATCCATATTAACAGGTGTAGAATTTTTGTTTCTAGGTTTAAGAAAAGTAAAATGCAGAAAATATCCACCGATAACAGCGATTATAATTTTAATAATTAAAAGAGCTATTGCATCATGGCCTGCACCGCCAGATAAAAGCAAAGGCACAGCTTCATCTGATGTTGCTAAAAATACGGCAACCAGAGTTGCGGGAGCTAAAAAGCCTTCAGCGAAAAGTGCAGATGCAGCAGCAGAAAAGCCACATTGAGGAATACTGCCAGCCAAAGCACCGATAACAGGGCCTACACGTTGAGTTTTTTCTATT
>CALWMO010000201.1 GCA_944381965.1 uncultured Butyricicoccus sp. | reverse complement strand
TGCGAAGCTCTTTCGGGTGGTTTTGCCGTGTTGTACGTCTTTTACCATCATTTTGAACCCATCACTCCTTTTCAGTGTCTAAATGTTTTGATACGCTTGGTAGCGTTGTATAAATCAATATGTTGTGCTTGCTTTTGACCAAAAAACATGTTATTATGTTTTTGATTATGAATAAAAATTCATTTATTTAGATAAGCGATTTATTATATCATTTTTTGGGTATATTAGTCAATGACATTTCCTACAATTTACCTGTAACGAAAAAAAAGTTTTTTATACTATTGTGTCATTTCACGAACAAAAGCAACTGCTTTTTGTTCGTTTTTTTATTGCTAATTTACAAAAAGCATCTGTTTTCACCAAATCTCTCTTCTCTTAAATTTATAAGTTCTTTTAATCTTTCAAGCATTTTAATAAGCCTTTGCTTCTTCTGCTCTAAATTCTCATCATCATAATCAAGAAATGAAACCCATTCATCAATATTACTACTTACATCATTATAAAGATTTTTGCAAAAATCAATCATACTTGTATGTGAATACATTACTTCAATATCATCTTGTTTTAAAGTGTGTCTATCATCATCTTCTATTATAACATGACAATTCCAAAAACTCACTGTACATAACATTCTATTAGGCTCGAGGAAACCTTTTACACAAAAAGGCTGCATCACTTCAAGACCGTGTATTGCTTGCTCTATCCATTCAAATGCAATATCATCAATATAGCTTAACCCAAATACCTCAGCCCCTTCAAGCATAAAATCAGTCCACCCATTACATGGTTTTGAAAGCATTTTTTATCCTCCTATTTGCGACATATTTCGTATTATGAATTGATTTTCATTTAAATAATGACGTTCAGGCTTAATATTAACAGCCTCTTGTATACGTTTTTCGAGCAAATCCTCATTGTGTAAAACATCACAAAGGTTTATTTCTATATCCGAATGTAAACAAGGTTTTAGCTTACCATCAGCTGTAATTCTTATTCGGTTGCACTCAGAGCAAAAATTGCAGCTCATAGGGGTTATAAGCCCTACCCTACCCTTTGCACCATCAAATTTGTAATATTTAGCGGGAGCATGTGCGTCTTGAACGCCTATTTTCAAATCTTTTAAAATATCAAGTACATCATTTGCTTTTAAAAGATGGTTTTCTGAATATTCCGCACACTGACCTATTGGCATAAGCTCAATAAATCTTACATCTACATTGTGTTTTAATGTTATTTTAGCCAGATTTTCTATTTGTTTTTCACTAATTCCCTTTATTAACACTGCATTTATTCTGATTGTTTCAAATCCTGCATCTAAAGCGGCATAAAATCCATCTACGGCATTTTTCAAATCTGAACCAGTCAAAGTTTTATAATCCTGACTATCCAGTGTATCAAGACTTATGTTTATATGTTTTATTCCAGCTTTTTTTAGAGCTACTGCATCATGTTTCAGTGTTGTGCCGTTTGTGGTTATTGCCCATTCAATAGGTGCAAGAGAGCAAACCTCATTTAAAAGCGAAATTACATTTTTACGCATTAAAGGCTCACCACCAGTAAAGCGAATTTTATTTATTCCCAAATCCAAAAGAGCTTTAATTATATTTTTTATCTGCTCATCAGAAAGCTCATTTGAGTTTTTGGCACAAAAACCCTTAGGCATACAATATTTACATTTTAAATTGCATTTTTCGGTTAGAGAAATGCGTGCATATGTAATTTTTCTATTAAACTTATCAATCATATACTTACATTCCCCTTTATAGTATATTTTCATTTTATTATACGCCCAAAAGCATATATTAACAAGCAAAAAATAAAACCACCGCATAAAGCAGTGGTTTTACCTTGTTTCAGAAGAGGTGATTGAAACGGGACAAAAAAGACTTAAATCAAATCTAAACTCAAGATAATTAATATCTTCCGCACAGAGTTTTTATTGACTGACTATATGTTAGCATAGTCTAACATTTTTGTCAACAGTTTTTTAAAATATTTTTTAGTTAAATTTTTTATTCTTTTTCTTCTATCGCACAGTATTTATCAATCACCTTTGTTGATAGCTCAAGAGGAGTTTCTTTCTGGTTAATTCTAATAGATAAATAAGGGTTGCTACCAGCATTTAATAAAAGTCTGCCTTTGAATTCATCATCACCACATAAATATGACATTTTCATAATATCTGGCTTTGTAAAGCTGAAAATCAGCCTATCTTTTTGCTGACGAATCTCAGACACACCCGCTTTAGATGCCTTAGACCTTAAAAGTGCAATATCTAAGAGTGCAACCGCCTCATTTGGTGGCTCACCATATCTATCAATAAGCTCATCAAGTATATCAGAATATGAGTCTTTAGAGCGAATAAGAGCAATTCTGCGGTATAAGTCCACACGCTGACCAGCATCAGGCACATAACTATTAGGTAAATTTGCCGATACAGTTAAATCAGCTAAACATTCGGTGCGAACCTTTGGAGTTTCTCCTCTTTCCTCTAAAACAGCCTCTTCAAGCAGTTTTAAATATAAGTCATAACCAACACTCATCATATGACCCGATTGTTCAGGGCCTAGTATATTGCCCGCTCCACGGATTTCAAGGTCACGCATAGCAATTTTAAAACCAGAGCCAAACTCAGCAAATTCTCTAACAGCAGACAAACGCTTTTGAGAAATCTCACTTAATATTTTTCCTTTGCGGTATGTGAGATAAGCAAACGCACGCCTTGACGAGCGACCGACGCGACCCCTAATCTGATGAAGTTGAGCAAGTCCCATATGGTCAGCATTTTCTATAATAA
>CALWMO010000200.1 GCA_944381965.1 uncultured Butyricicoccus sp. | reverse complement strand
CGTGATAATATTGATTATGAAGTTGCTAAAAAACGTGAAAAAGAAGTACGTCATGATGTTATGAGCCATGTTTATGCTTATGGTCAAGTAGCACCAAAGGCTGCCGGCATTATTCATTTAGGTGCAACAAGTGCTTATGTAGGTGATAACACCGACATTATTCAGCTGCGTGAGGGCTTAAAGCTTGTGCGTAAAAAGTTAGTTGTTGTACTTGACAAGCTAGGCAAGTTCGCTGATGAGCATAAAGCTCAGCCAACACTAGGTTTTACTCATTTCCAGCCTGCACAGCTTACAACCGTTGGTAAGCGTGCTACTCTTTGGATGAATGAGCTTTTAATGGACTTAGACGAAGTTGAGTACCGTATTGAAAACCTGCGTATGTTAGGCTCTAAGGGTACAACAGGTACACAGGCTTCTTTCGTTGAGCTGTTTGACGGTGATGACGACAAGGTTAAAGAGCTTGAAAAGCGTATTGCTGATGATTTTGGCTTTGCAGGTGTTGTTCCTGTTTCCGGTCAGACATATTCCCGTAAGATTGATGCACAGGCTCTTGCAACACTTTCTGGCATTGCACAGTCTGCATCTAAGTTTGCAACCGACCTTCGTCTGCTTCAGCATCTAAAGGAAATTGAAGAGCCTTTTGAGAAAAATCAGATTGGTTCTTCTGCTATGCCTTATAAGCGTAATCCAATGCGTTCTGAGCGTATCTGTGCACTTGCTCGTTATGTTATCTGTGATAGTTTAAACCCAGCATTCACTTCTGCTACTCAGTGGTTTGAGAGAACTCTTGATGACTCTGCAAATAAGCGTATATCTGTTCCAGAGGCATTCTTAGCTATTGATGCTATTTTAAATATTATGATTAATGTTGTTTCTGGTCTTGTTGTATATCCAAAGGTTATCGAAGCTAGAGTTATGAATGAGCTGCCATTTATGGCAACCGAGAATATTATGATGGGTGCTGTTAAGCGTGGCGGAAACCGTCAGGATTTACATGAGCGTATTCGCGAACACTCTATGGCAGCTGGTAAGCGTATCAAGGAGGAGGGTCTTGATAATGACCTTATCGACCGCATTGCGGCTGACCCTATGTTTGGCATGACTAAGGAAGAAATTATGTCACACCTAAACCCGTCTGCTTATATTGGTCGCTGTCCTGCACAGGTTGATGATTTCCTAACACTTGAGGTTAAACCAAGAATTGAAAAATATCTTGATGGTTCAGATGTAGAAGTTGAAATCAATCTATAATAAATTTAAAAGAGCTGATAAATTTATCAGCTCTTTTTTATGTGTAAAAAAATCTTAACAAAAATACTATGACTATTTGTTAGTTCGTTGACAATCAAAATAAATAAGCGTATAATTAACCCTGTTTAAAACATTTAAGGAGGTTTTAAAGGTGAAGAAAAGTATTTTTTCTTTCATTGCGGTTATGCTTGTAATTGTTTTACTAGGTGTAACAGCAATTACAGGACTGTATTTGCCAGTAAATACAGATACAGGCTCGTCCTCAGAAAGCACTGAAACACAGGAGTATAAAACAATAATTCCTAGTGTGTTTGACAGTGAAAATGGTATTCGTAGAGGTCTTGACCTTGTAGGTGGTTCATCTATTACATATGAGGCTGAACTTCCAGAAGGATATGACGAAAGCCGTCTTTCCGCTGATATGGACAGTGCAGTTGAAATTCTGCGTTATAGACTTACAAGCGAAGGCTATACAGAAGCACAGGTTTCTAAACAGGGTGATAACAGAATTACAGTTGAAATTCCACAGATTAAAAACCCAGAAGAAGCTGTACAGGTATTAGGTCAAACAGCACAGCTTACATTTACTGATGAAGACGGTAAAGAATGGCTGACAGGTGCTGATATTAAGAGTGCAAGTTATGAGTATGGCAGTGCATCTCAGACAGCTTTACCATCATATTATGTTGTGCTTAACTTTACAAAAGATGGTGCTAAAAAATTTGCTGAGGCAACAGAGTCTATCTCAAAGCGTGCAACAGATAATACTAATATATTATATATAATTCTTGATGGTCAGGTTATATCTCCTACAATGGTAACAGAGGCAATAATAGATGATAGCTGTACTATACAGGGTTCATTTACTGAAGAAGAGGCAAGTCAACTTGCAAATCTAATTGGTAGTGGTGCATTGCCATTCTCATTAAAGCAGGTTGAGCTTCGTGCGGTAGGCCCTCAGCTTGGTGCAGATGCTCTTAGCAGCAGTGTTAAGGCGGCTATTATAGGTGTAGCTTTAGTTGCTATATTTATGATTATTGTATATCGTTTACCAGGACTTGTGTCTGTTATTGCACTTGGTTTCTATATCGTTATTGAAACACTTATTCTAAGCCTTTTAAAGGTAAATCTATCGCTTCCAGGTATTGCAGGCATAATTCTTTCAATCGGTATGGCAGTAGATGCAAACGTAGTAATTTTTGAGAGAATAAAAGAAGAAGTGCGTGACGGTAAAACTGTAAAATCGGCTATTGATTCAGGTTTTAAACGTGCATTTACCGCTATTTTAGATTCAAATGTTACAACACTTATAGCTTCTGGTGTGCTGTTCTTCTTTGGTAGCGGTACTATCGTTGGTTTTGCTACAACCTTAGGTTTAGGTGTTATTATTTCTATGTTCACTGCACTTACAGTTACACATTTCTTATTAAATCGTATGGTTGATTTTAAAATCAGAAATCCAAAGGCATACGGTGCGTAAGAGGGGAGAGTGAACATTATGAAAGAAAAATTTAGTATTGTTAAAAATTTAAAGATTTTTGGTGTTA
>CALWMO010000199.1 GCA_944381965.1 uncultured Butyricicoccus sp. | reverse complement strand
GCTTAAAGAAAAGGGTTTTAGAATTTCAATGGACGATTTTGGTAGTGGATATTCTTCTCTTAATACTTTAGGAAGAATAGATATAGATGAGCTTAAAATAGATAGAGGTTTTCTTCTGGAAGCATCAAAACCAAATGGTTACAGACAAAGAGTTATTTTAGAACATATAATATCCTTAGCAAGAAAAATGAATATTTCAACCGTTGTAGAAGGTGTAGAAACAGCTCAAGATGAAGAAATGATAAAAAAACTTGGTTGTGATTTTGGGCAAGGCTATTTCTATAATAAACCTATAGGCGTTGAAGATTTTGAAAAAATGTATATTAAGTAGCACAAAAATGCCACCGCTTTAAGCAGTGGCATTTAATTTTTTTTACTTATTCTCAAAGCATTTGTAAACTTCATCTAGTGAGGTTTTATCTGTTAAAATATGATATGCAGTTGCTGCACATATAGCTGCACCGTCAAAAATACCTTGATAATTTCTAGTTTTTTTGCCCGCATCATACCATGCATCGGTGTGAGGAGGTGCATCTATATCTATTGTTTTTACCCAAATACTACAACTCGGAAGTTTTTGAGTGACTATACCATAATCGGTAGAACCACAGTTTTGTCTTGGTGGTTTGATATCTTCACAATTAAATTCAGCTGCATATTGCATTAGAAGTTTACGAAGTGCATCATTCATAGTTGTATTATATATATTAGCAACTTTAGTTATTTTGGTTTGTGTACCCGTAGCAAGTGCTGAACCTTCAGCGATATTTCTAACCCAGTCTTCTATAGTTTTCAGATAATCCATTGTAGTATGACGGATTTCAACCTTGATTTTTGCATAATCTGGTACAGCATTAACTGCAACACCACCACTTAAAATGATATTACTTACTCTACTGCCATCTTTTAAATGATTACGCATAAGACCTAAGCCTGTTTGAAGCATGGTTATTGCATCAACTGCACTTCGTCCCTCATCAGGTGCTATTCCTGCATGTGATGATTTACCGAAAAATTCTATATCAAGTTCAATAAGTGCAAGCGTAGGGGAGTCAAGCTGTGTGCAAGTGTTACCATGTACCATAAATGCAACGTCTATATTATCAAAACCGCCATTTTCAGCCATTATATTTTTGCCGCCATCAAGAGCTTCTTCGCTAGGTGTGCCGATTACATGAATTTCAAATGGTATATCATTATTATAAAGAGCTTCACGAAGTGCTATTGCACTGCCAATCATAGCTGGTGTTTGCATATGGTGTGCACATACATGCCCTTGGCAGTGAAGTGCATCATATTCGCCTAAAAATCCGATTGATACACCACCATTAGCTTTTCCACCTTTATGCTTATATATAGCACAAAAGGCGGTTTCAAGTCCTGCAAACGGTATAGTAACTTCAAAACCATTTTTAGAAAGCCAGTTTGCAAGTAAAGCAGATGATTTATATTCTTTATAGCCTATTTCGGCAAAATCAAATATTTGGTCGCTTAAAATAGATAGCTCGGGTAGTAAATTTTTGATAGTTTCGGCAATTTTTTTGTTTATTTCATTCATTTTTCTGCACCTTTAAACACTTTTAATAACCTATAATAGTAGCGATAAATAGGAAAATCATAGATGTTAAGCTTAAAAGTAAAACTAGCTTATAAATATATCTAAACCATTTAGAATAAGGTATCTTTGAAGCTGCTAAAAATGCAAGCATAGTAGAAGATGTTGGGTAAATAGCATTTGTAAGACCATCACCAAGATGGAATGCAAGTACAATGCTTTGACGTGTAAGTCCAACCAAATCACCAACAGGAACCATAATTGGCATGGTAGCAGCAGCTTGACCAGTACCAGAGTTAATAGGTAAATTTATAATGGATTGAACTATAAACATACCTATAATTTTGATAGCATCAGGTAAAGCCATAAGACTATTTGACATATGATAAACTATGGTGTCAATAATCATACCATCTACTAAAACAGTACGGATAGTGCCTGCTACACCAACAATCATAGCACCAAATGTGATATTTGCCATACCTTCAATAAAAAGTTCACAGATTTTATTTCCACTAAAGCCAGCTAAAATACCACATACAACGCCAAGAACTAAGAAAATAGCAGCCATTTCTGAAATAAACCATCCTAGATATGCAACACCATAAATAATAGAAGCAAAAGCAATAATAACTGCAACTAAAATAAGTTTATGACGTAAGTTTACCTCTGGAATTTCAATATCAAGCTCAAGAGAGCTCATATCTTCGTCTTTAAGTAAATCAAGTTCAGGATTTTTCTTTACTTTTTCAGCATAACGAATAATATAGAAACTTGTAATTATAATAAATGTAATTAAAATAATCCATCTATACCATGCACCAGAAAAGAGTGGAGATATACCTGCTATAGACTGGGCAACACCTACATTAAATGGATTATAAATACCAGCGGTAAAGCCTACAATAGAACCCATAGCAATCATAGCTGTACCAGTTATTATGTCGTAACCAACAGCATGAGCAACTGCAATACCAATAGGTACAAACACCAACACTTCTACAGACATACCCATTGTAAAACCGCCAACAGCAAAGATAGAAACAAATATAGGTATTAAAAATTTCTCCTTTCCATGAAACATTTTGCCGAGTTTTGCACAAAAAGCCGAAATCATACCAGTTTGCATTATAAGCTCAAAAGCACCGCCTATAATGAAAATAAAGAAAATGATTTCATTAACCCTGTATCCCCTATTGATATACCAATGGAGTTTATTAAGACTCTTGGTGATTCAAGCGTTAATGAAATTATTTTCT
>CALWMO010000198.1 GCA_944381965.1 uncultured Butyricicoccus sp. | reverse complement strand
AACCATATAAGAACAAACTTTAAAAATTCCAATGAATTTCAATCGGAATTTCTTTAGTACCTTTTATTCGTTTGCCTACATATATTTTATTAATTAAATTTTCAACAGTTTCCCTATCAAGTTTCTCGATGTTACTAATTTTTCTGTTTATAAGCTCATTTAATACCATATTTTCTAGTGTATTAACAGATATAAATGAACCAATGCATGAGTTTGGTACTATATATTTTGATTGACACCTTAAATAGTACTTATCCTTAGTTTTTGTTGAACGAAGCGGAGATTTACAATACATACAGTATACCTTACCGCTAAACAAACCAATTTTACCAACTTTAAACGGTTTATTATTCTTTTTAATAAGTTTTTGTACTTTATCCCACAATTCTTGGTTTATTATCGCATCATGTGTATTTTCTACTCTATACCAATTTTCTTTTTGCCTTGGTTTATTTTTCTTTGTTTTATATGATATGCTTCCATATTTCCCCTGAACTAGATTACCTATATAAACTTCATTTTTAAGTATATCGCTTACAGTTGAATATCTCCATATCTTACTATTTTTTGTCGGTTTATAATTTAATTCCTTTAATCTTTTATACTCACTTGGGTTTGGCAATGCTTTATCATTTAACATTTGAGCTATTTTATATTTACCATAACCAATAGAAAATAAATTAAATATTTCACGAATAATATTTGCAGCTTCATCATCTATAACTAAATGTCCCTTTCTTTCTGGGTCTTTTTTATATCCATAAGGTGCAAATGAACCTATATGGTATCCATTTTTTCGTCTATTTGTAAGCACACTTTTTATATTTTCTGACATATCTTCTAAATACCATTCATTTATAAGAGCATTAATTTGTCTTGCTTTTTTATTTCCTTTGTTATTGGTATCTGCATTATCTACAATGCTTACAAATCTTATTCCCCAATCTATAAATAAACCGTGTATATATTTTTCCACTATTTCAACTTCTCTTGTAAATCTTGACTGTGTTTTGCATAATATTATATCAAATTTGTTATTTTCAGCATCTTTTAATAGCCGATTAAATTCAGGTCTGCTTCTATCAGCACCAGTATAATCATCATCACTGTATATACCATAAATTTCCCAATTATGTTCTACTGCATATTCAATAAGCATAGATTTTTGATTTTGTATGCTGTTACTTTCTTCATTTTTAAATTGTTTGTTTTTATCTTCCTCGGATAATCTGCAATAAATAGCTGCTTTCATATAAATTTTCAGCCCCTTAAATGAATTTCAATATAATATATGAGCTGAATTAATAAAAAAGCCGAAAATCTCAAAGGATTTCGGCTTTTAAAATTATCATATTCTGTTTTCCATGCACAAATTATTTAAACTATCGTATATATCACCATTTTCACTAGACATTATCAATAATATATCACCACCACATAATATTGTATCACCGTTTGGTAAAATTTCTTCACTTCCTCTGCAAACAGCCATAACTAACACATCTGAAGGCAAATCTATTTCATTTATTTTCATTCCATCAATAGGTGAATTATGCATTATTACATATTCTTTTAATACTTTTTCTTTATTATCTATTTTTTGCCCCTGACGTTTTAAAATTCTTGCTAACAAGCTTTCATATATAGGCTCACACTTTAAAAATGTTGCTATTATATATGCTGATACCGATATAACAAGTAAAGATGTAAGCTGACTTAGTGAACCTGTCATCTCAAAAATTAAAATAATACCCGTGAGTGGTGCTCTAACAATCGCTGTAAAAAATCCTGCCATAGCTAATAAAACAAAATTATTTAAATACTCAGCTGGTAGTCCAAATAAATTTATACAAATCATAGCAAAAATACCGCCTGTAAAACCACCCAAAACCAGCATTGGAAAAAATATTCCTCCTGGTGCACCAGAACCAAAACTAACACCCGAATATATAAATTTTCCCATAAGGATTATTATGGCAGCTGTTATACCTAATTTATTTATTGTTATTATTTCTATTAAATTTCCACCACTACCAAGAAGTACAGGCATGGTAAATGATAATATACCAGCAATAAAAAACGGTACAATAATCTTTGTTGTTTGGTTTAAAAATTTACACTCTTGATATAAAGACTGTATTTTGAGTGTAAACCAATTATAAAATACACCAAAAAAACCGAGTATTATACCTAAAATAAGTATCAATCCATAATATTTCATAGGTAATTCCTGTATAATTTTAAATTTAAATACAGGCTCATTGCCTAAAACACTAGAAGCTAAATAATCACTTGTAACCGATGCAGTCATAACTGATATTAAAACAGATACTGAAAAATTCTTATGTATCTCCTCCAAAGAAAACAAAACACCTGCGAGTGGTGCATTAAACGCTGCCGCTAAGCCCGCACTTGCTCCACATGTTAACATGTATTTTTCATCAGTTCTATTTAGTGATAATAATTTAGATATGCCTTTTCCACTCATAGCACCAAGCTGAATAGATGGACCTTCTCTACCTAATGACAAACCAGATAACAAGCACAAAAACCCACCGATAAATTTAGCAGGCAAAACCTTGTGCCATTTCTGATTTAATTTACCTGTCATTTCTCCCTCTATCTGTGGGATTCCACTTCCTGAAATCATAGGCTCAAATTTTATAAGCTTAGCTACAATAACTGCTATTATCATTAAAATCACTATCCAACAAGCTATTTTTATCGTAGAACCTGCTATAAATTTTACAATAAACTGTAATATATGCTCTGCATATTGTAAAACCATACGATAAAGCATAACAATAAATCCAGATACGATTCCAACTAATAAACCACCTAGTATAAGTCTA
>CALWMO010000197.1 GCA_944381965.1 uncultured Butyricicoccus sp. | reverse complement strand
TACTTGCAAGAATAATCAGAATAGTGATTGATAAAGTCGGTATAACGTTCCATACAGTCACAGTGGATAAGGGCGTAAGACGCAATTTCTATGAAAGCAGTATCGGAAATTCGGTATTTTTGGAGTATAACGAAGCTCTAAAAGCAATGGAGGCAAAAAATGAATTGTAAATTTTGTATCCAACATTGTCCAAATGCTGGGCAAGGTAAAAATTATGTTAATTGTGGAAATTATCGTTGCAAAATGACAAGATTTAAAAAACTTAAACAAATGAATATACAAGAAACTGCTTTATTTTTAAGCAAGATTGTAGCTTTATATCAAGATTATAGACAGGAAGACTTCTTAAAGTTGCTAGAACAGGAGGTATATTCATGAGTATAAGAGGAACTTTTTAAGGAGCAGTGACTATGCAATGTTTTAAAGGTTGTGTCATGCTAAACGAATATGGCATCTGTGAAAGCACAATGCGTAGACCAAAACATATTATCAGATGTCCGCATACAGAAATGATAAAAGATAGAAAGATTTTTAATAAACAGGTGATTTTGATGACAAACAGTCAAGCTAAAAATAAAATAAATCATTTTTCCAAGACTTACGGTTATTTATATAGCGATGGTGTAAGGATTGCTATATTAAAGGCTGTTAATGCACTTGATGAAAATAAAAAGTTGTTACAAAAAATAGAACAGCTTGAAAATGAGCTTGAGAAAGTAAAAACTGAACATGAAACATTGCTTAAT
The DNA here is from genome assembly GCA_944381965.1 of uncultured Butyricicoccus sp. Lineage (GTDB taxonomy): Bacteria > Bacillota > Clostridia > Oscillospirales > Butyricicoccaceae > Butyricicoccus_B. The sequence continues at coordinate 2,207 of CALWMO010000197.1, read as the reverse complement.
GCAATGCTTAGATAGGAGATGCTTCTAAGTGAGTCATAGACAGCGATTAATAGAACAAGGTTTACTAAAGCCTATGAGCGAGGAAGAATGTAGAAGAAGAAAAGAAATCATAAACTCAAAAGAGGTTAAAAGCAAACCACATTATTGCATATTTAGAGTAAATAACTGGTTTGAACAGATAGAGCCAAATGCAAGTCATATATGTTTAAATCCAGAGCTTATACAAGATTATTTGTATGGACATGAAGTATGGAGAATATGCAATTATCTAAGTCGTTATGATTTGGAACAGCCGAAAAGTAACGGAAATACATTGTCTTTATATCGGATAGCGGACATGGAGTATTTCCAAGAACAGACAAATAAAAATGCACAGTTGAAACTTAATGAGGTAGAGACCGATGAGTAAAAAAAGTAGTTTTGACCATGCTTGGTTTTGGGACGGCATGGGATATGGCATTCTTTGTGCAAATATTGAGAAATATTCCAAAGAACAGGCAAGAGCAATCTTTGAGCACGAAAGTGGTTCAACAGCAACTGAAATCAAACAAGGCTATGTAAGATATGGCTACGGTGTAAATGATGATGGAGAAAGAGATAATAACTGGTGGTTGGAGGAAGAAAACGGACGAAACAGATGTTCTGTTTGGCGTTTGAAATAAAGGAGTAAGTGAAAATGGATTTTGTAATTATGTGGAGGAGAAATAACTATGCAAAAACCAGAAACCACTAAAATCTTACAAGCATACAGAATTGAACATAATATGTTGCTTTATGACATGGCGAAAGAATTAAACATTTCATCAGCTGAACTTTCAACATATGAAAACGAAAAGAAAGCAATTCCATATGATGTAAAAAATAAGATAAAAGCACTTTATGGCATAGAATTAGGAAATAAAACCAATGAATATGGATTAGAAACAATGCTTTCATTATTTGAAGAAAATCAAGCAGGACTGATAAAGCAATTTAAAGCCGCCATTCAAATTATTAAGTCACAAGAAAATAAAATCAAATCACTCGAAAGAAAAAATGCACACTGGATAGAAAAAGGCTATGCTTGTGGTGAATCAGAATATGAATGCTCTAACTGTGGCGAAACTGAATGGAGAACGAATATTTCAAGATTTAAATATTGCCCATTCTGTGGTGCAAAAATGAATGGTACAAAATGAAGGTTTAATAAGAGAGAGGTAAGTAAAAATGGTAGATATGACTTATTTAGAGCAAAAACGCAATGAAGCTCTCAAAGTAATAGAAACAGAATACAACGGTTATAAATTTCGTAGCAGATTAGAGGCTAGATGGGCGATTTTCTTTGATGCTGCTGGTATAGAGTATCAATATCATCAGTCAGAAGATTTTGAACTTGAGGACGGAACAAAGTATCTTCCAGATTTCTATTTGCCAGAATTAAATCTTTGGGTAGAAATAAAACCTAAAGAGCGTAGAAATGAGCTAGAAAGAGTTGTTAAGTTTTGCAAAGAGGCAAAAACTGAAAGAATACTATGGTTGCAAGACATACCTCCAAAACACGATTGTAATTTTTGGTGGTATCCATGTTTTTATTACGATACACTTGCAGAACTTGTTTATTCAGAACACATAGCAATAATAAATCCCCAAAATTTTATTTGTAGATTGATTGGTACAGATAAGACAAGGACAGTTCCATTTTGTGTTCTATGGGAACGATACTCAACGGAATATATAAATGATTCTGTAATGACAAGAACTGATTGTGAAGGTATCCCGTATTGGTCAAAAGGAATGCCTGAAGAAAATAACTTATTTGAACATGCATATGATAAAGCCCGTCAAGTATGTTTTGAACAACAGGAAAATATAAAACTTCAATGGAAAGTTTCAATTATAGTTAATAAGCAAAAAACAGTCATTCCAGATTGCTTAAAAAGTTGCTTTTATAGAGAAAAATAATAGAAAGGATTTTTAAAATGAAATATCAGGAAATGCTTAAATGCAGAGAGTGTGGAAAGCTGCACATAATAGATGCGGCAAAAACCCCGAAATATTGCAACCGTTGCGGAAATCAAATTTTAGATAGTATTTCTGTAAATATTTTCACCAATAAAACAACAATAACATATAATCGTGACGATGTGGTCATAGCTAAACGAACGATATTCGGATATAAAGAGCGTAAAAAAATGAAAAAGCGTGCGTGTGTTGATTGTGATTTTTAT
>CALWMO010000196.1 GCA_944381965.1 uncultured Butyricicoccus sp. | reverse complement strand
CACTTGTAGAAGCTCATAATGATGACGAAATAAAAACCGCTATAAAATCAGGTGCTAGAATAATCGGTGTTAATAACAGAAATTTAAAGGATTTTACTGTTGATACTAAAAACAGCGAGAATTTACGAAAATTGGTTCCAGAAAACATTATTTTTATAGCTGAAAGCGGTATAACTAATGCACAAGATATAAAAAATCTCAAAAATAATAATGTTAATGGCGTACTAATCGGTGAAACGCTTATGAAAGCACAGGATAAAAAACAAAAACTTTTAGAACTAAAATCAATGCTATGAAAAAAATTAAACTTTGCGGACTAAAAAGTCTGGACGATATAGAAATTATAAATAAATATAACCCTGAATATATAGGCTTTGTGTTTTACAAAAAAAGCAAACGTTATATAGATTATAGAATGGCTAAAATATTAAAAAATGCACTAAATAAAAACATTTTAGCTGTTGGTGTATTTGTAAATGAAGATATAAATACAGTGGTTAAGCTATTAAATCAAAATATTATAGATATAGCTCAACTTCATGGAAATGAAAGCGAAAACTATATAAAAACCCTCAAAAAGCTTACAAATAAACCTATAATTAAAGCTTTTAAAGTTGAAAATGCTCTTGATATACAAAAAGCAAAACAAAGTCAAGCTGATTTTGTGCTTTTAGATTCTGGTACAGGTGGAACAGGTGAAACTTTTAACTGGTCACTTATAAAAAATTTTGAAAGACCATATTTTTTAGCTGGTGGTTTAAGTATAGAAAACATAAAAACTGCACTTGATATGCTTTCACCTTATGCCTTAGATGTAAGCTCTGGCATAGAAACCAGTGGTAAAAAAGACCCTGAAAAAATAAAAGCTTTTATACAAACGGTTAGACAACATGAAAGGATTTAAAGAGCAATGAAAAATGGACGTTTTGGCATACATGGCGGTCAATATATACCTGAAACGCTTATGAATGCGGTTATTGAGCTTGAAAAAGCATATAATTTTTATAAAAATGATAAAAATTTCAATAAAGAATTAAATACACTTTTTAATGAATATGCTGGCAGACCATCAAGACTATATTTTGCAGAAAAAATGACAAATGATTTAGGCGGTGCAAAAATCTACCTAAAACGTGAAGATTTAAACCATACAGGTGCACATAAAATAAATAATGTACTCGGTCAGGCTTTACTTGCTAAAAAAATGGGTAAAACCCGTTTAATAGCTGAAACTGGAGCTGGTCAACATGGTGTTGCGACCGCTACGGCTGCTGCCCTTATGGGTATGGAATGTGTAGTATTTATGGGCGAAGAGGACACAATCAGACAAGCATTAAATGTTTATCGTATGAGGTTAATGGGTGCTAAAGTCATACCTGTTACAAGCGGTACTGCAACACTAAAGGACGCTGTATCCGAGGCTATGCGTGAATGGACTAACAGAATTGATGATACTCATTATTGTTTAGGTTCAGTTATGGGACCTCACCCATTCCCTACAATGGTGCGTGATTTTCAAGCAGTTATATCTAAGGAAATAAAGGAGCAAATTTTAGAAAAAGAAGGACGCCTTCCAGATGCTGTTATAGCTTGTGTTGGCGGTGGCTCTAATGCAATCGGAAGCTTTTATCACTTTATTGACGATAAAAATGTAAAACTTATAGGCTGTGAAGCGGCGGGCAGAGGTATAGACACTCTTGAAACTGCGGCAACTATAAATACTGGTAGACTTGGTATTTTCCATGGTATGAAGTCTTATTTTTGTCAAGATAAATATGGTCAAATTGCACCTGTTTACTCTATTTCAGCTGGTCTTGATTACCCAGGAATAGGTCCAGAACATGCTTATTTACATGATATATCCCGTGCTGAATATGTGGCTGTAACCGATGAAGAAGCTGTATGTGCATTTGAATATTTAGCAAGAACAGAAGGCATAATCCCAGCTATTGAGTCAGCTCATGCTGTGGCTCACGCTATGAAAATTGCACCTAAAATGGATAAATATAAGATTATAGTTATTACAATATCGGGCAGAGGTGACAAGGACTGTGCAGCTATTGCCCGTTACAGAGGAGAAAATATCAATGAGTAAAATAAAATCAGCTTTTGAAAACGGTAAGGCATTTATACCTTTTATAACTTGCGGTGACCCAGACTTAGAAACAACTGAAAGAGCTATAAAAGAGGCTGTTAAAAATGGTGCAGATTTAATCGAGCTTGGTATACCGTTTTCTGACCCAACAGCCGAAGGTGTTGTTATACAAGGAGCTAATATAAGAGCTTTAAAAGGCGGAATAACAACAGATAAAATATTTGATTTTGTACGCAAAATAAGAAAAGAAGTTAAAATTCCACTTGTATTTATGACATATTCAAATGTTATTTTCTCTTATGGAGCAGAAAAGTTTATTTCACTTTGTAAAGAAACACAAATTGACGGAATAATTTTGCCAGATTTGCCTTTTGAAGAAAAGGACGAATTTGAACCTATTTGTAAAAAATATGATGTTGATTTAATCTCCTTAATTGCCCCTACATCTAAGGATAGAATAAGTAAAATCGCAAAAAATGCAAGTGGATTTATATATATTGTGTCCAGTTTGGGCGTAACAGGTACAAGAAAAGAGATAAAAACCGATTTAGATTCTATTGTAAAAGTAGTAAGAGAAAACTCAGATTTGCCATGTGCCATAGGTTTTGGCATATCAACACCTGAGCAAGCTAAAAAGATGTCAGATATTGCAGACGGTGTTATTGTAGGTTCAGCTATAATAAAAATTTTAGAAAAATATGGCACAAATGCACCTTGTTATATAGGTGAGTATATAAAACAAATGAAAGATAGTATAAAAAAAGTCAACTAAAAGTTGAAGTGACTCCAAAAAGTTAGACAAAAAAAAAAAAAAAAAATTGGATATGGTATAATAAACTGGACACAAAAATAAGAGCAAA
>CALWMO010000195.1 GCA_944381965.1 uncultured Butyricicoccus sp. | reverse complement strand
AGACAACAAGCCATTTCGACCGCTTGAACATATTTACTTAAAAAATATTGTCTAACTTTTTGGGGTCAGTTCATATTTGTGGGTGCATTAGTAGTTGTTTTGATTGCGGGTACTTGGTTAGTCATAAAGAAAAATAAACAATAAACTACATTACACACAATAAAAAGCAGAGTTTTATTAAAAAACTCTGCTTTTTTAACATAAATCAATATCTATATTGTATTCATCATCAATGAATATATAGTTTACATTGTACTTTCTGGCAAATTCCAAAAAACGATTATTGTCCGACATAAGATTTTCCATGGTACAATAATCATCATTTACACGATTTTCGATAATACCAGAGTATCTCTTTATATCTGTAAAGTTTTTCTTTATATACTTCTCACTCATTACAAGACAGTAGTATTTTATATGTGAAAGATAACCATTTTCAAAATCTTTGTGCCAATCAAAAGGTATATAGCACCCTTCAACAATCAAATTTTGATTATTCTCTATAACTGTCTTAACAATTTCACGCACAATTGGCCATAAATATTGGGTAAGTTCATCATCACTACTAATAGGCGTAAGCTCTGTATTTTTACTGCGAATTAATCCCATTTTTAAATGGTCTATACATAAATATGGATATTTGTATTTTTCAAGTAGTTTTTGTGCAAGTACTGTTTTTCCAGTATGTGATGCACCCGATATAAATATAACCATTGTTCTCACCAAAATTAATAAATATAAGAAAGTAAAAGCATTATAGCTTTTACTTTCCATGGATTACTATATTCTCTTAGCTAATTTTTCGCTATATTCAGCTCTAAACTGCTCAAAAGTACCATTTTCAATATGTTCTCTAATCTTAACCATAAGATTATTATAAAACCATAGATTATGTTGCACAAGTAATCTTTGTGACAGCATTTCACCTGCTTTTAATAGGTGTCTTACATAAGCCTTGCTAAACTTCTGGCAAGTTGGACACTGACATCCTTCTTCTATTGGTGTATCATCTGTTTGATACTTAGCATTATTTATATTTATAATACCATTCCATGTGAATAAATGACCGTGTCTAGCGTTTCTGGTAGGCATTACGCAGTCAAAGAAGTCCACCCCCCTGGAAACTGCCTCAATAATATTAGATGGAGTACCAACTCCCATTAAATAACGAGGCTTATTCTCTGGTGCATGAGGAAGTACAACATCAAGTATATGATACATAACGTCAGTTGACTCACCTACTGCAAGGCCTCCGATAGCATACCCTGGTAAATCAAGCTTTTTAATATCTTCCATATGCTTAATACGTAAATCGTCATATGTTCCGCCTTGGTTAATACCAAATAGCATCTGCTTAGGGTTTACTGTATCTGGTAAACTGTTCAATCTTTCAAGCTCATTTTTGCAACGCTCAAGCCAACGTGTTGTACGCTCACAAGAATTTTTAACATATTCATATGGTGCAGGATTTTCCACACATTCATCAAATGCCATTGCAATATCAGAGCCAAGATTAGACTGTATTCTCATACTTTCCTCTGGACCCATAAATATTTTTCTGCCATCTACATGTGAGTTAAAGAAAACGCCTTCTTCTTTGATTTTACGCAGAGATGACAGTGAAAAAACCTGAAATCCTCCGCTATCTGTAAGCATTGGGCCGTCCCAACGCATAAATTTATGCAGTCCACCCATTTGCCTAACAATAGCATCTCCTGGGCGAACATGCAAATGATAAGTATTAGACAGCTCTACTTGACAGCCAAGCTCTTTTAAATCAAATGCATCTACTGCACCTTTAATTGCCCCCGCTGTACCTACATTCATAAAAACAGGGGTTTGAACAGTACCATGTGCGGTTTGAAATTCGCCACGTCTTGCCTTGCCTTCAGTTTTTAATATATTAAATGTTCCAACTTCCATAAAAATTTTTTACTCACTCGCTTTTTTTATATTTTCAAGGAAAGCTCTCATACGTTTCATAGCTTCCTTTAGATGTGCCATAGAATAAGAATACGAAATTCTAACATGACCCTCGCCACTTTCTCCAAATGCATTACCTGGTACAACGGCTACCTTTTGCTCTTCAAGCAGACGGTTACAAAATTCCTCTGATGTCATGCCAGTTGATTCAATAGATGGGAAAACATAAAATGCACCCATTGGTTCAAAACAATCTAGTCCCATACTTCTGAGTTCTTCAACAAGATAACGTCTACGCATATCATATTGTGTACGCATACGGTGAACATCAGCATCACCTGTTCTAATAGCTTCAATACCTGCAAACTGAGCGGTAGTAGGTGCAGACATAATACCAAACTGATGTATTTTACAAATTGGTGCAAGCATTTCTTTTGGAGCGACCGCCCAACCAAGACGCCAACCTGTCATTGCATAAGATTTAGAGAAACCACCTACAACTATTGTGCGTTCTCTCATGCCGTCAAGCTCCGCAAAACAAACATGTTCACCTTCGTATGTAAGGTCACAATAAATTTCATCGCTTAATACAAGAATATTTGTATCACGAATAACTTCAGCTATTGCCTCAAGCTCCTGACGGTTCATAATAGCACCTGTTGGGTTATTAGGAAACGGTAAAACCAGAAGTTTTGTTTTAGGGGTTATAGCTGCTCTTAACCTCTCAGGGGTTAATTTAAATTCGTCCTCTGCAACTGTTGGTATAGTTACAGGTGTACCGCCTGCCATAATTGTAAGTGGAGTATAACAAACAAAAGATGGTTCTGGAATTAAAACTTCATCTCCTGCACTTACAAACGCACGAATGGTGTTATCAATAGCCTCACTGCCACCAACTGTTACTAAAACCTCTTTATCCGAGTCATAGCTTATTCCATGTTTTTGCTTAATTTTATTTGCAATTTCTGCACGAAGTTCTGCTAATCCCCAGTTAGATGTATAGAATGTTTTACCTTTTTCAAGTGAAGTTATACCTGCTCTACGAATTTGCCAAGGTGTTT
>CALWMO010000194.1 GCA_944381965.1 uncultured Butyricicoccus sp. | reverse complement strand
CACGAAATAAGCCGAAGTGGTGAGCAGTTACCGCTTGATTTTGGAGCAGTCAAAGACGGTTTAAGTTTTCCAGTAAGCTCAGTGTTAGATAAACAAATTCAGGAGGGTGATTTTATAGATTTTATTTTTTATTGCCCATATCAAATACATGAGCTTGTGACATCAGAATATATAAGCGAAATTTTAAAAGAATTATCAGTAAATCATAAAGAATTGCTGTTTTTATATGCCGTAAATACTTATAGCACTGCAAAAATAGCAATTATAAAAAATCAAAGCGATAGAAATATCAGAAAAGTTAGAAATACAATAATTAAAAAGATACATAAAAAAATGCTTATCTCTCTAAAAAATAAGAAAGATAAGCAAAATTTAACTTTAAATGAGAAAGAATTTTTAAATAGAGGTATAAAATGAAAGATTTACTTAAGAAATCCAGTGCATATTGGGTGAAATATGATAAATACGAATGGAAACACGATTATTTAATGCCAGCTAAAAATGTTATACCGACTTTATATAATCCATTTAAAAGCATGGAAAGTATAGTTGTAGATGCCATTAATATAGGCAGATTATGCATGAAAAAAGATATAGACAATAAAATATTAAAGGCAAAAATACAAAAGTTTGCGTGTAAATATGGACTTTTAGGGCTTATGACTGCACTTCCTACAACGGTTAATTTTATAGATTATGACACTGTTTATATACCTAAAAAACGTTTTATAAATAGAGAAACTATAAAAACCGATGATTATTTAAAATTTTTCTTTCCATTTATATTATGAGGATTTTGAGTTTTTATCTCCAGATGAAAAAGAACTTTACAGACAAAGTATGATAACCTGTGATTTGCTGACCCCCACTTATCATATAGAGCTTTTGGACAAACCAACACTTGTTTGGGATTTTCATTCACTTTTGCTTGTTATGCAAATGATGTTTAGTTTTATGCTGACCGATGAAAATTCAGGACTAAAGCTATGCAGAAAATGCACAAAGGCTTTTGTGTCAGAAAACAAGGGGGAGTTGTATTGTGTAGAGTGTAAACAAATATAATTATTTTAAGTAATTTATTTGATTGTCCGAAATGTATGTATTATACTTAAATTGTTATTAAAATATAAATAAGTTGGGGTTAATATATGATAAATATAGATGAATTTAGATCGTTTAGAAATAAAAAACATAAAATAGTATTGGATACAAATATATTGTTGGAATTGTATCGTCAACCAGCTAATATAAGTTTAGATATAATAGATGGATTAAAGAAAATTGCAAATAATATTTTTATACCAAGACAAGTATATGAAGAATATTTAAAAAATTACCAAAAAGTATGTGGTGATGAAAAAAAGAAATATAAAAAAGTTCGTCAAGAATTATCTAAGTTAGCTGAGAAACTAAAACAGGATATTGATGCTAAATTTAATGATTATAGAAATCATAATTATACAGATATTTCAAAATTACAAGAACACTTAAATAAAAAAGTAGAAGAAATAAATGATTTGATAAAAGATTATGAAAAAAATCATGAAAAAGATATTAAATTAAATACAGATTTTTTAAAAAAAGATGAAGTAAATATATTTGTAGAATGGTTATTAAGTGAAAACAAAGTAGGAAAAGAATTTATGTTTTCAGAAAAGATGGATATTTTAAAGGAAGGGAAACTTCGTTTTGAAAATTTAATTCCACCTGGATATATGGACTGTGAAAAAGAGGGTTCAGATAAATACGGTGATTTATTTGTTTGGAAAAGTATTATTAATACTGCTAAATCTGAAAATTGTAACATTTTATTTATAAGCAATGATATTAAAGAAGATTGGTGGAAAATTGATAATAATTTGCCGACAGATGTAAGAGATGATTTATTAAAAGAATTTAAAGAAATAAACCATGATTTAAATATTCATTTTTTAACTTTGGAAAGATTTTTTTCATATTTGTCAGAAGAATTGAAAATAGGTCAATCTAAAAGTGCATTGCAATTATCTGCTAGACAATACATATATAATAATTTGAGTAAATTTAATTCTGAAATATATGATTGTATAACTGATTTTGCTTCTGAAATAGATTTTGAAATAATATTAGATGAATCATTTGAATATACAAACTATGATGACGATATATATTGGAATATAGCTGATATATCAGTAGATAAAGAAGGTAAAAAAATAATATATTATGTTAAACTTGATATTAGTATTGTTTCAGATGTGATATTTACAGAGAGTAATAAGCATAAAAAACTATTAATAGCATTAGATGGCAATCTGAAACTATTAACAGAAGAATATTCAGGTCATAATGATATAAGTGATATTAAAATAGAGATTATAAAATCTAGCACTATTAATTCCGAAGATTGGATTGTAGATTACGGCAGTAGAAAATTTTCATGTAAAGATATTATTCAGATAATTGAAGATAAAGTAATATATCCAACTTACAGGAATAATCAATCAAAAAATAATACATTTTATGCATTAAGTGAATTGATTAAGAATACATCTGATTTTAGAGATAATAATAAAATAAGCGATGTTTTATCATTATTATATAATGATGAATATAAATCGGCTTTTGCCGCTGATAACCAATTACAAGGTGCAGTTTCTTATTTTGGTCAAATACAGTCTGATTTTGCTGCTAATAGTAAATTAGTACAATCTGGTGCAATAAGTGCTTTAAGTGAATATAAAAAAATTGGTGATTTAATAAGTTCTAGCGTCAAATTACCAAATATTGATTTCCCTATCATAAATAGTGAATTATTATCAATAAATAATAATAACAAGTAATAACTAAAAACTATATATTAGTGTGGAAATTTTATTGATTTTATAAAATATATAGTTTATTATAAAATTAGAAATTTGAATATTAAAATAATGAAGTTTGGTGGTGAAAAAATGCCTGAAATATCTTTATTTGGTGGTATTCGTATTACTATGTATTATTCTGACCATAA
>CALWMO010000193.1 GCA_944381965.1 uncultured Butyricicoccus sp. | reverse complement strand
ACAGAAGATGCACCATGAAGAACGATTGGGAAGTTTGGTAGACGACGGGATACATCTTCCAGAATATCAAAACGAAGCTGTGGCTTCTGACCTGGCTTGAACTTGTATGCACCGTGAGATGTACCGATAGCGATTGCAAGAGAGTCAACGCCTGTACGAGTTACGAAATCCTCAACCTGTGCTGGGTCGGTGTACTGATGCTCGTCAGAAGAAACCTCGTCTTCTACACCAGCTAGACGACCTAGCTCTGCTTCAACTACAACGCCATGTGCATGAGCGTACTCAGCAACTTGCTTTGCAACCTTTACGTTGTCTTCGTAGTCCATGTGAGAGCCGTCAAACATTACAGATGTAAAGCCGCCGTCGATACAAGCCTTACAAATTTCGAAGTCATCGCCGTGGTCAAGGTGTAGTGCGATTGGAACATCTGGACACTCTTGAACTGCTGCTTCTACCATCTTTACTAGATAGGTGTGGTTTGCGTATGCACGCGCACCCTTGGATACCTGAAGGATTACTGGAGCTTTCTGCTCTTGACAAGCCTCTGTGATACCCTGAACGATTTCCATGTTGTTTACATTGAAAGCACCAACAGCGTAGCCGCCTTCGTATGCTTTCTTAAACATTTCGGTAGTAGTTACTAATGGCATTCTTAATAACTTCCTTTCGAATATAAAATTATTGATTTGCTCCTGTTTAAAGCAATTCTATCATTATATTACCAGTATAATCTTCTAAAATCAAGCATTTTCTCGTTCATTTTTTAACAAAGCGATTTTTTGCGGAAATTAGGGAAAAAAATTGATTTTTAATGCGTTTCGTGATATCATTTTAATGACTTGAAACGTCTTATGCATTAAGACTATAAGTTTATTAGGAGGTATTTTAAAATGAGCGAATTAAAAGGCGCTTGCGTCATCGGTCAGTCCGGTGGCCCAACTTCAGTAATCAACACTTCTGTTCTAGGTGCTATGGAGGCTGCTTTAGACTCCGATTCCATTACCCGTGTATTCGGTATGGCTCATGGTATCCGTGGTCTACTTGATGATAATCTATATGATATTGATAAGGAAGACCGTGATGAGCTAGCTCTTCTGCGTTATACTCCATCTTCTGCTCTTGGTTCTTGCCGTTATAAGCTGGCTGACCCAGATGTTGATGACACAGATTACAAGCGTATCCTTGAAATGTTCAAAAAATATGATATCCGTTACTTCTTCTATAACGGTGGTAACGACTCCATGGATACTTGTAACAAGGTTTCTAAGTATATGATGAAGTCTGGTTATGAGTGCCGTGTAATGGGTATTCCTAAGACTATCGATAACGACCTGTTCGGCACTGACCACTGCCCAGGTTTCGCTTCCGCTGCTAAGTACATAGCTACTTCTTGCATGGAAATCTATCAGGACGCTCGTGTATACGATACTGGTATGATTTGTGTAGTTGAAATCATGGGTCGTCATGCTGGTTGGCTGACTGCTGCTGCTGGTCTTGCTACCGCTCAGGGTGCTGGCCCAGACCTTATCTATCTACCAGAAACCGATTTCGATATGGATAAATTTATCGCTGACGTTAAGAGAGTTTATGCTGAGAAGGGTAACTGCTTAGTTGCTGTTTCTGAGGGTATTCACTATGCTGACGGTTCTTTCGTTTCTGAAGCTAAGACTTCTGCTACTGATGGTTTTGGTCATGCTCAGCTTGGTGGTCTGGCTGCTATGCTAGCTGAAAAGGTTAAGAGCGAAACTGGTGCTAAGGTTCGTGGTATCGAGCTTAGCCTGCTTCAGCGTTGTGCTGCTCACTGTGCTTCTAAGACTGACGTTGATGAGTCTTATATGGCTGGTAAGGCTGCTGTTGAAAACGCTGTTGCTGGTAAGACTGACTATATGCCAGGCTTTAAGTGCACCCGTGACGAAAACGGCTACAAGTGCGAAATCGAGCTTCTTCCACTTGCTACTGTTGCTAACACTGAGAAAAAAGTTCCTCGTGAATGGATTAACGAAGAGGGTAACGGTATCACTCAGGGCTTCGTAGATTACGCTATGCCTCTAATCGCTGGCGAAAACAATGGCCCTAAGGTAAATGGTCTGCCTAAGTTCGCTAACCTCAAGAAAATTAAGGCTGAAGTTTAATTCAGTATCACATTATACAAGACAGTCATTAAGTTGACTGTCTTTTTTTCTCATTTTATATATAAAATTTAAATTGATAAAAAAGGTCGCTGATTTAGCGACCTTTCAGTTGGTTTCACTAGACGATGCTGATACATTTATAGATGGAGATTGACAAACTCCAGAACTTTCGGAAGAATTGTTTTCATTAAATTTATTTGATAAAGCAATATCATCTTCATCAGGTGATAACTGCTTCCATCTCTTTGGATTATCATTATGTTTTTTACTCATCATTGCCGTTTGATATAATTGAGGGTCATTCTTTAAAAGATATTTAATGTCTTTTATTGGTACTTTGTCACCTTTTTTGATACGTGCAGCTATCTTCATGCAAATTCTACGAACTTGTTCTGGAGAAGGAGATTTTTTGTTTTGACCAGAAACATTTTTTAACATATTAGATAATGCAGAATTATCTCGGCTTTTTGCTACCATCTCCTTAATATACATTACATAGGAATCATTTGCGTTTTGTTCTTGCGTTTTATCAGTTGATATTTCTATAGAATCATAGCTAGGATTTTGATTTTGCAAATCGGGTGATTTGGGTGTACTTACAGTTTTGGTGTATGGTTTAACATTTGTATTAGACTGTACTTTCATAAAAATACCTCCTTTGACACTTATATCGATATGAAAGAATAGAAATATAATACAAAAAAATTAATGAAAAATATTGAAAAAACATCTTGACAAAGGGGAAATAATGTCGTATACTAATCAAGCTGTCTGCTGAGGACAGCAAATCAAAAGAAAAAACTTGAAAAACATCAAAAAAGATGTTGACAAGTAAAAAGGCTTTTGGTATAATAATTAAG
>CALWMO010000192.1 GCA_944381965.1 uncultured Butyricicoccus sp. | reverse complement strand
CCTTCTTGTGAGCGAAAAACTGTAAACTAATCTTCAGCATCGTTTTGCACCTCCATTACGCTTACGAATTCAGAATACTCAGCTGCAAGTTCGGTATAAAAGATTTTAAGAGCTTTCATACCATCTTGACCTTTGTTTAGCTGATTTGCAGGCAGAGTCAAACGGATATGAGCACCATCATCTTCGATTAATGCATCAACGTTTATTTTTTGAACATCAAACAGTAATGCATGAGTCATCTTCACTGCACTTGTGATTGCCGCACAGACGATGTCCTCGCCTTCTTCTGCATAACCTGCATGACCGAGAATATCGACTGCCTTTATTTTACCTTGCGACAGGAAAAACGTAATACGAGTCATTACGCCTTAATCGCACCAATAGTTACCTTTGTGTAAGGCTGACGATGACCCTGACGACGACGGTAGCCCTTCTTTGGCTTCATCTTGAAGATGTTAATCTTCTTCTGCTTGCCAGTCTTGTCAGCTGTAGCGGTAACAGTTGCACCTTCAACGTAAGGAGCACCAACCTTTAGCTCAGCACCATTGCCTACTGCCAGAATCTTGTCAAAAGTTACGGTTTCGCCGTCCTCTACGCCGAGCTTCTCAACGTAAATTACGTCACCTTCGGATACTTTGTACTGCTTGCCACCAGTTACTAGAATTGCATACATTTCGGTAGCACCTCTCTTTCATTATTAGAGTCACGCTCTTGCGGGTGTTGCCACACATGGGCAAACTTCATTTACCCCACTTGATGCGGCTTTATGTAGAATAACACACATTTCTACATTTGTCAATATATTTTTACTTTTTTATTTTGCTGGATTTTCTTTAATAATAGCACCGTTATCTGTGCCTACAACAATCTTTTTACAGGTGTTTAAAAATAAGCCATGCTCTAAAACACCAACCATACCGGTGAGTTTTTTTGCAACATCAGCAATATCAAAACCGGCACCAAGCTGTAAGTCAGCTATAAAATTACCGTTATCGGTGATGTATGGCTTTTCATCTCTAATTCTAAGCACAGGCTTTAGACCAAAATCGGTCATTTTCTGCATAGCTTGCTTATAACCATATTGAGCAATTTCTACTGCAAGAGGAAAAGCACCAATATCATCTACAAGTTTGGATTCGTCCATAACCCATATAACCTCTTTTGAGATGTCAGCAACTACCTTTTCACGGTATAAAGCACCACCGCCGCCTTTAATTGCGTTAAACTGTGGGTCGATTTCATCTACACCATCAATATCAATGTCAATATAATCAACTTCATCAATAGTTAATAGTGGAATACCTAATGCTCTTGCCTGTTCCTCGGTTGCCTTAGATGTAGGTACAGCCTTAATTTTAAGACCATTTTTAACCATTTCACCTATTGCATTTACAGCATGATAAGCGGTTGAACCTGTGCCAAGACCTACAATCATGCCGTCTTTTACAAACTCAGCTGCCTTATCACCAGCGATTTTTTTCTTATCCATTTCTATTCCTCCAAATCACATCATACCTAGCTACATTATAGCTATATTATAACCAAAAAGTCAATGCTGCATAATAAAAATGGCTTGCATTCACCTATAAAAAGCAAATACAAGCCAGAAGTAAAATGGAATGGGTAGTAGATATGTGTTAAATTTTAGATATTATCAATTAGAGAAAGTGCCGCTTCATCAGCAATAACAATAGCATCATTATGAAGCTGTAAAATAGAACCAGGTACATGAGGGGTTACAGGGCCAAAACAAGACTCCTTGATTGCCCAAGCCTTATCTTCACCGCTTGCAACAACAATAACCTTTTTAGCCGCCATAATAGTGTGTATGCCCATAGAGTAAGCACGGCGTGGAACATCATCAGCACTTGCAAAGAAACGTTTATTAGCCTCGATTGTGGACTCAGCAAGCTCTACACAATGAGTGCCTTTGCTGTAACAGTCGCTAGGCTCATTAAAACCTATATGACCGTTTCTGCCGATACCCAAAAGCTGCATATCAACGCCACCAAGACTGTTAAGAAGTGCATCATATCTTGCACATTCTTTTGCCTCGTCTGTTTCCATACCGTTTGGAAGGTTAATTCTATCTCTAGGGATATTTACATGGTCAAAGAAATTAGTATACATAAAATTATGATAGCTCTGTTCATCTTCAGGGCTAAGTCCATAATATTCATCAAGATTTACAGTGGTAACTTCTGAAAAATCAATGTCACCCTTTTCATACCACTTAATAAGCTGCTGATAAATACCGATTGGTGAAGAACCAGTTGCAAGACCTAATACACTATTAGGCTTTAAGATAACCTGTGCAGAAATGATATTAGCAGCTTTTCTGCTCATATCGTTATAATCTTTTGCTCTGATGATTTTCATAATAACTCAAACTCCTTTAAAAGACAACAAAAAAAGACCTAAGCCCAAACATATATACTAATAGTAGGTATACTTTGTTTGAAAACTTGGTCTTGCCTGCATTACCAGTAACAATCCGAATATTTCAGAAAGTTTTATTCACTTTAGAACAATTTAAATATAACACTGCTTTTTGACTATGTCAACAGTTTGAGAAAATTTTATATTGTAATTTGATATAAATTATAGTTATATTATTTATATAAATTCTGAAAGGAAGAGATAAAATGGCAGTATATACCATAAAAAACGATTTAGTGTCAGCAAATATCGAAAGCAAAGGTGCAGAACTTCGCTCACTTAAAGGCAAAATAGAATATATGTGGTCTGCTGACCCTAAGTATTGGGGACGAGTTTCTCCTATTTTATTTCCATTCATCGGCAAAACAAACAATATGCAGTATCATATAGATAATAAATGTTATTCTATGTCCGCACATGGTTTTGCAAGAGATATGGAGTTTAATGTTTTAATTCAAACGGAAAATGAAATATGGTTTTATATTGAAAGCAATGAAAACACAGTGATTAAATATCCTTTTGAATTTCGTTTAGAAATCGGATATAAGTTAACAGGTGATACACTTGAAGTTCTATGGCGTGTTAT
>CALWMO010000191.1 GCA_944381965.1 uncultured Butyricicoccus sp. | reverse complement strand
AGCCTCGCCAAATAATGCATCATTTTTCTTTACAAAATTTTCTTTTGCTTTTTCCTCATGACAGAACACTTTTACTACTTTTTGTCCGCCAATCATTTCTTCTATATATCCGTTTATATCTGCTAATGCAAACTGTTGACTAATAAAGTATCTAGTGCTATTTCCACCTATGAATTTTGTAACTACAAAGACTAAAACTGACATTACTGCAACTAATAAAGATAGTATTAAACTATATCTGAGCATAACAATAAATGTTGCAATTACACTTACAGAACAAGATATTAGCTGTGGAAGTGCCTGAGAAATAAACTGTCTAAGTGTATCAGTATCATTGGTATAATGGCTCATAATATCGCCATGTGTATGAGTATCAAAATATTTAATTGGCAGTGCTTGCATATGATTAAACATATCATCACGAATGTTTTTCAAACAGCCTTGAGAAACTTTAATCATCAAACGGTTATATGCCAGAGTGCATATAACACCTATTAAATAAATACCCGCTAACATTAAAAGCATATTTGCAAGCTCTGTGAAAACAGGATTTTTTTCCAGCAGTAAAGGTTCAATAAAATCATCTACTAAAACCTGAATAAACATAGAACCAATTACATTTGCTGCTGTTGAAATTAAAATACATATACATGCAACTACAAATACAATCTTAGCATGGCTTATAATGTAATTTAAAAGACGCTTGATAGTAGCACTGGTATATCTTCTTTCCATGTTTTATTCCTCTCCTTTCTGCTGTGATTTATAAACTTCTTGATATATTTTATTATGTTTTAAAAGCTCATCATGAGTACCTATGCTATCTATTTTATCATTATCCATAACAATAATCATATCTGCATCTTCAACTGAAGAAATACGTTGAGCGATAATAATTTTGGTTGTGTCTGGAATTTCCTCACGGAAAGCCTTACGGATAAGTGCATCAGTTTTTGTATCAACAGCAGATGTAGAATCATCAAGAATTAAAATTTTAGGTTTTTTAAGCAATGCTCTTGCAATACATAGTCGCTGTCTTTGACCACCAGATACATTAGAACCACCTTGCTCGATATGTGTATCATATTTGTCAGGGAAAGTCTGAATAAACTCATCAGCTTGAGCAAGTTTACAAGCATGAATTATAGCTTCATCACTAGCATTTTCATCACCCCATCTTAAATTTTCCTTAATTGTACCAGAAAATAAAACATTCTTTTGAAGAACCACAGCAACGTTCTCTCTTAGAGTTTCAATATCATAAGTTTTTACATCTTTTCCACCTACTAAAACTCTGCCATGAGTTGCGTCATAAAGTCTAGGTATAAGCTGAACTAAGCTGCTTTTACCAGAACCAGTACCACCAATTATGCCCACTGTTGCACCTGATGGTATATTAAGATTTATATTTTGGAGTGCATAAATATCTTTGTTCTTATAATAACCAAAATCCACATTTTCAAAGCAAACAGAGCCATCTTTAACTTTCATGTCTGGATTTTCTGGGTTTGTGATATCACTTTTTTCGTCTAACACTTCTACAATACGTTCACATGAACTTTGTGCGATAGTTACAATTACAAGCACCATAGAAAGCATCATAAGAGCAATCATAATCTGCATTGCATAAGTGATAAGACTTGTAAGCTGACCTGTTGTAAGGTCTACACCACCAGAAAGCACAATAATTCTAGCACCAATCCAAAAAACTAAAATTAAACATGTATATACAACAAACTGCATTAATGGAGCATTTAAAGAAACATAACTTTCTGCTTTTAAGAATTTGTTATACAAGTCAGTTGAAACTTTGCTAAATTTCTTTTTTTCATGTTCCTCACGAACAAAAGATTTAACGACACGAATACCGCTTAAATTCTCTTGTACAACGCTGTTTAAGTAATCATAAGTGTCAAATACCTGTTCGAAAATAGGGTGTGCTTTATGTACTATAAGTGCAAGACCACCACCTAGTATAGGTATCATAACAAGAAACACTAATGCTAATCTTACACTAATAGTAAATGACATACAAAGTGCAAAAATAAGAAGTAATGGTGCCCTAACAGCTATACGAATTATCATTTGATAAGCATTTTGCATGTTAGTTACATCTGTTGTAAGTCGTGTTACAAGACCTGCTGAGGAAAACTTATCAATATTTGAAAATGAAAAACCTTGAATATGAAAATACATATCCTGACGCAAGTTTCTTGCAAATCCTGTTGCAGCCTTTGCAGCTTTTGCACCTGCTAAAAGACCAAAAAGCATGCCAAGTAATACACATATAATCATAGCTATGCCCAATTTGCCTAAGACACTTAAATTTCCGCCATAAATACCTTTATCAATTATTTTTGCCATTAAAAATGGAACTATAATTTCCATTATAACTTCAAGACCTGCATATAAAGCAGTTTTTAGTGATTCGCTTTTAAATTCACGAATACTTCTCATTAATTTTTTTATCACAGTCTTATATGCTCCCTTCTTTTAAATAATTTCTATAAATTAAATTTATCTTGTGAGATATTAGCAATCATTCTATCAAAAAATGAATTAAGGGTTTCTATTTCATCTTGTGAAAATCCCTTACACATATCATGAAAGACCTCATAATCTTTAGTATCTAATTTTTTTAACAGATTTTTAGATTTATCTGTACAGCTTATTTTTTTAAGCCTTTTATCAATATCACTTGGACAGCATTTAACAAAGCCCTTACTTTCCAAACGCTTAATGATACCTGTCATAGTTGGGTGTGAAACTTTTTCAAATTTTTCTAAATCCTTTTGATTTATTTCTGTTATTCCTTCCTCCTCCATATCACTTATTTCTCCCAAAACTCTAATCTGTGCAAATGTTAATTCCATCTCACTTGCCCATTTGTCCATCATACGTTTAAAGGTTCTGTCTATTATTGCTATCTTTAAACCGTATGGCAATTCTTCTTGCACATCTTCACCTCCACAAATTAAGTAGCGTACTACGTAATTTTAGTTTGAATATTTTTAATTGTCAAGTATTTTATAAATTTTCACAAAAAATACTTTTTATATCGGATTATAAATAAAAAAACAGAT
>CALWMO010000190.1 GCA_944381965.1 uncultured Butyricicoccus sp. | reverse complement strand
GAATAAAATTCAAAGATGAATATATAAGTCCATCTGGTGGGTTTAGCAATACTGCACGATTTAAAATTATAGGAATAAACCCAAAAACTGGACGAAAAAACAAACGAGAAGTTAGTGCACCAACAGAACAAGATGCAATTATAAAAGCGGAAAAAGAATTTAGTTTCACTGATATTGAAGCTGTATGCATACCTTTTGATAAACCAACCGAACCACAGCTTGAACTTGCAAATAAAATTCATGTATTCATTCCAGAAGGTGCAACCAAAAATGATGTATCAGTTATTCTTGGACGAATGTTAGATGGCAATAAAGACCCCGAAGATGTGGATTTTAAACCACTTGATGGGTGCTCACAAAAATGGGCTGACTATTTATGTTCACAAGGTGTTCATTTTTCCGCCTATCTTTCCGAGGAATCTGCATGGAATATTGCAACAAATGTTGATTTTAATACAAAAGAAAGATGTAAACTATATGCTTAT
This sequence comes from uncultured Butyricicoccus sp., assembly GCA_944381965.1. Classification (GTDB taxonomy): domain Bacteria; phylum Bacillota; class Clostridia; order Oscillospirales; family Butyricicoccaceae; genus Butyricicoccus_B. The sequence continues at coordinate 2,651 of CALWMO010000190.1, read as the reverse complement.
TGCATTTGGTGTTACTTGAATAAAGAAAATTTAGATTTTCATATTGGACATTATAAAGAAAAACTATTTGATTTATTTGCTGATACTTATTGTAATAATCAAGAATTTCTCACTTCTCTAAACGCAAAAAATTCTTATAATTTTTATAACCCTAACGGTAATGAAAAAACGGTTAAAATTGTAAAAGAATTTTTTAAACAACAAAACGAATTTCAAGAAAAAGATAGAGGGAAAAATATGTTTTGTAAAAAATGCGGTAAACAAATTGATGATTCTGCTATAATGTGTCCGTCTTGTGGAGCAACAACTGACAACTACACACAAGCTAAACCAAATGTGATTATAAATAATAACGCTAATAGCAGCATGGGATATTACCCATATAAAAATAAAGTAGTAGCTGCTTTACTATGTTTCTTTTTAGGGGTTATTGGTGTTCACAGATTTTATGTTGGCAAAATAGGAACGGGTCTTATATGGCTTTGTACTGGTGGTCTTTGTGGTTTTGGTATATTAGTTGATTTTATAATGATTCTTGTTGGTAGCTTTACTGATAAAGCTGGTTATCCATTAAAATAAAAAATCCCGCCCTAGTCCGTTACACTAAGGCAGGATAAAAAACAGAAGTCCTAAGCAACCTCTAACAATATTATATAAGATTGGCGAATAATGTCAATCACAGGAGGGTAAAAACATGAAGGATAATCAAAAGGTCAAAAAACCATTTTATAAGAGAATTTGGTTTTGGGTATTGGTAATTATTATCATTGGTGCTATTGGTTCACAAGGTAGCGATAAGAAAGATGATAACTCATCATTAGACCAAAACTCTGTATCAAGCAATCAAACTCAATCTGCTCAAGATACTCAGAATAATACAGAAGAGCCTGCTGAACCAGAAGATAATGTACCACAAGAATATAAAAATGCTCTTAAATCAGCTCAAACTTACAGTGAGTATATGCATATGTCAAAACAGGGTATTTACGACCAATTAATATCTGAATATGGTGACCAATTCCCTGCTGAAGCTGCACAATATGCTATTGATAATTTAAAAGCAGATTATAACGCAAATGCTCTTAAATCAGCAAAAAGTTATAGTGATAACATGCATATGTCAAAGCAAGGCATTTATGACCAACTAATTTCTGAGCATGGTGAAAAATTTACACCAGACCAAGCTCAATATGCAGTTGATAATCTAGTAGCTGATTACAATCAAAACGCATTAGAAACAGCTAAAACATATTATAATGACATGAGCATGTCTAAAGATGCTGTAAGAGAACAACTAGTTTCTGAATATGGCGAAAAATTTACAGCTGAACAAGCTGATTATGCAATAGCAAATCTAGGATAAAAAATTAAAAATCCCGCTCTGGTCTGACACACCAAAACGGGACTGGGTACTGATAATCTTCGACAACAATCAGTACCCTTATTTTATCATAATTTTTTGAATGACGAAAGGGGTTAATTTTATTATGTCAGTTGCAAAAATGAAAGACGGTAAACGCTGGTATGTATTTATCAGATACAAAGACTGGGACGGAACGACAAGACAGCATAAAAAGGAAGGCTTTATCCGTAGAGCTGATGCACAGCAATATGAGCGTGACTTTTTAGACCGTAAAAGTGGTTCTACCAGTATGACATTTAATTCTATGTATAAACTTTACATGGAAGATTGCGAAACACGTTTAAAGCCTACAACATTTTCCTTGAAGAAATCTCTATTTGATACACGAATCATACCATACTTAGGCAATTTAAAGATTGATGAAATAACACCGTCGGTTATTCGCAAATGGCAAAATGATATAATTGGTTTAAATTTTTCTCAAACTTATTTAAAAAAACTAAATTCTGAAGTATCGGCAATTTTTAATTATGCAACTAAGTATTATGGATTGAAAAACAATCCTGTAAGGCTTGCTGGAAGTATAGGCAAATCCAATGCAGACAGAATGCAATTTTGGACTATTGATGAGTTTGAAAAGTTTACTCAAGCGATAAAACATAATACAGTACAGTATCTATGTATGAATGTTTTGTTCTGGACAGGTATGCGAAAAGGAGAAATGTTAGCATTAACAAAATCAGATATAGATTTAGTCAATAAAACTATACACATAAATAAAACTTATGCAAGAATCAATATGGTTAATATTATTCAAGAGCCTAAAACACCAAAAAGTAATAGAGTAATATCTATACCTCAATTTCTTGTAGATATGTTAGAAGATTATATGGATCAACTTTATAGATTGAATGATGATGATAGACTTTTTCCTTATGGTACAGAATATTGTAGAAATATTATAAAAAGAGGTTGTGCTAAAACTGGTGTAAAACGTATTAGGGTGCATGATTTAAGACATAGCCACGCATCTATGTTAATTGAAATGGGTTACTCTCCCCTTTTAATTGCAGAACGGCTTGGACATGAAAATGTTAAAACCACATTACAAACATACAGTCATTTATATCCTAATAAACAAGAAGAATTAGCTTCAGCAATAGATGAATTAAAAAAGTGCTACGATTCTGCTACGCAAGAAAATTCGTAGCATAAAAAATAAACCGTATGACCTATTTAGAGTATAAATTCTAATTAAATCATACGGTTTTTAAATTTAATTTTGGAT
>CALWMO010000189.1 GCA_944381965.1 uncultured Butyricicoccus sp. | reverse complement strand
TTATCTTTCAAAAAATAATGTTTGGCTAACCGATTTTGTACCTAATTTATATATAGAAAAGATTTAAAGCTGTGTAGTAATATTCACAGCTTTTATTTTATACTATTTATTTTTTAAAAAAATCATTGTATAATTTAGGTAATTAAAACTAGGAGTAAATTATATATGATTAGAGATATTTGCAAAGATGAAAAGTTTTTAGCACAAAAAGCCGAATTAGCAACCGAACAAGATATTAATATCGCTCAAGATTTATTGGAAACATTAGAGCATCACAAAGCGGGTTGTGTAGGTATGGCAGCTAATATGATTGGTGTAAATAAGCGTATAATTGCTTTTGATAATGAAGGGACATATATGGTTATGTTTAACCCGGAGATTGTCAAAAAATCAGAGGCATATCAAACAGAGGAAGGTTGTCTTTCATTAACCGGCGTTAGGCCAACAAAACGTTGGAAATCAATTAAGGTTAAATACCAAAATGATAAATTTCAGGTTAGATTTAAAACATTCACAGGTTGGACAGCTCAGATTATACAGCATGAAATAGACCATTGTGATGGCATAATAATATAAATATGTTTATTTGGTTTTAGGAGGTGCAGTTATGGAAGTATTATTTGGTTTTCCACAGTGCTTTTTAGTTCCCATTGTGCTTGCAGTTATTTTTGCCGTAATTGACCTTATATTTAACAAACGAATTTCAAGGGTATTTTTTCTTAATTTTATTTTGTCAATGATTTTTCTTTTTTCACATGTAATGTATATGATTTCATTTTCTAATGAAAAGGGTATTGTAGAGCAATTTAAGCATTTCATGCATACCGATGCAGTTATAGCAGTTGTTATTGTATCGATTCCACTTTTAATAGAAATTGTATGCATAAATGCAGCAGTATTAGTTTATAAAAAACTTATTGACCATGCAAATAGGTGATTAAAATGTTTCGTAAGATGAGAAGATTTAAGCAAGAGCTTACACAAGAACAAACAATTGAGATATTAAAGGTATGTAAAACGGGTATTTTAGGCGTTATTGGTGATAATGGCTACCCTTATACAGTACCAATAAACTATGTGTATCAAGATAATAAAATTTATATTCATTGTGCTAAAACAGGTCACAAAATAGATGCAATTAAAAATAATAATAAAGTTTCATTTTGTGTTATAGAGCGAGATGATGTTGTAAAAGAAAAATTAACTACATATTATAGAAGCGTTATTGTATTTGGTACAGCAAGAGTACTTGAAACCGATGAAGAAATTTTTTATGCAGCAGAAAGTTTAGGTCTTAAATACAATGATGACAAAGAATTTATTCAAAAAGAGATAAAGCAGTGGTTGAACGCTCTATGTTGTGTAGAAATTAGTATTGACAATATGACCGGAAAACAGTCGAAAGATTTAGCTAAACTTTAAAAAGGTGATTTTATGAAATGTCCATATTGTGAAAATGAAATGATTAGCGGAAAAATATGCTCATTAGGAAAAAATGCAGGGCTTACCTGGAAAGATAGCGAGAAGCAAATCAGACTAAATGATGAACCTAAATTTGTTGCACTTGTAAATGGTGATAGAATATCTGGTCATATATGCAAAAATTGCAATAAGATTATAGTTGATTATAAATGATATTTGAGAGGAAATAAAAATGGAATTTAATAATTTAACTTGGACTAGAGAGCCAAAAAGTTATAATATAACCGATGATAAAATTGAAATAGTAACAAAACCAAATACAGATTTATGGCAAAGAACATACTATCATTTTAGAAATGACAACGCACCAGTTTTACAAATGGAAACAGAAGAAAAGTATTTTTCTTTTGTAGTTAAGACCGAATTTGACAGCAAACATCGTTTTGACCAATGCGGAGTTGTGGTTTATTTGGATAGTGAAAACTGGATAAAAGGCTCTATTGAATATGAAAATGATGATTTTCAGCATCTCGGAAGCGTAGTAACAAATATGGGTTATTCAGACTGGGCAACAACAGAGATAAAAGCAAATATAAAATCTATGTGGTATAGGCTAAGTCGTAGAGAAGATGACTTTTGCATTGAATGTTCACAAGATGGAGAAAAGTTTAGTCAAATGAGAGTTTGTCATCTATTTAAAGCAGATGGCAAAATAAAATTTGGAATTTATGCGTGTAGTCCGGAAAACTCATCATTTAAAGCTACATTTACAAATATGAAAATGCTTGAATGTCAATGGCTTGCACATGATGGTCAACAACCAGATGATAACCTAAAATAAAAGGTGAATTTAATGAAAAAATGCATTGTGATTTCTGATTCATTTAAAGGTACATTATCAAGTATAGAGATATGTCAAATAGCAGAGAAAACTATAAAAGATATGTTTCCAGACTGTCAGGTTATAGCTATACCTATTGCAGATGGTGGAGAGGGTACTGTGACTTGCTTTGAAAAAGCTATCGGTGCAAAAATCATTAAAACAAATGTAAACAATCCATACAATCAAAAAATCATTGCAAATTATGCTAAAGTAGGGCATAAGGCAATTATTGAAATGGCATCAGCAGCAGGATTGCCAATGGTTGGACAAAATAAAAATCCAGAGCTTACATCTACATATGGAGTGGGAGAGATTATTTCCCATGCAATAAATAACGGAGCAACTGAAATTTTATTAGGACTTGGCGGAAGTGCAACAAATGATTTGGGTTGTGGCTGTGCAGCTGCGTTAGGTGTTAAATTTTTTGACAAAAACGGTCAATCTTTTATACCTGTTGGCAAAACACTAAAAGATATTGCAAATATTGATGTTTCAAAGGCTAAAGAATATCTTAAAGATATAAAAATAACCGCAATGTGTGATGTTAAAAATCCACTTTACGGTGAAAATGGTGCAGCTTGTATATTTGCCCCTCAAAAAGGTGCAGATGATGAAATGGTAAAAAGGCTTGATGAAGGCTTAAAATACGCATCAAAAATAATAGAAAAAGAGCTAAATATAAAAGATATTGCAAATATAGAGGGTGCAGGTGCAGCAGGCGGAATGGGTGCAGGTTGTATAGCATTTTTAGGTGCTAAATTAAAATCGGGTATTGAATCAATTTTAGATATTATTGAATTTGATAAACTATTGGAAAATACCGATTTTGTACTAACAGGTGAAGGAAGAATTGACAGCCAAAGTGTTCAAGGTAAGGTTATATCAGGTATTGCAAAGCGTACAAAAG
>CALWMO010000188.1 GCA_944381965.1 uncultured Butyricicoccus sp. | reverse complement strand
AAACATTTGATTATCATAGACTGACACTGACAAGTGATACAAAGGTTGTTCAGGATATGAGAAATAATTATCTTCTGTTATTTACTAGCCCTTGGAATATCACTTGGGCACTCGATAGAAATGAAGGTTTAGAACTTGCTGAATTTTCTGAAAACACATAAAAAAATAAAGGGTATGGACTTAAAAATCCATGCCCTTTTTATTTTAAAGCACACTATTTTCTTTATCATGGACTGCTTGCAAATATTCATAAAGAAGCCATAGAGAGCATACACTACAAACTGTACTAATGATTAAAGCTTGCACGACTGCACCTATATTTACAAGAGAACCTGAGATTAAAGCATTGATAATACTAAACCAAAATATCCATTTAATTTTGCTTTGTGGATAGTTATAGCCATTTTTAATTATAAGTTCGTCAAGTCCCCATATAAATTGAAAGTCTGCGACAATAGAAAAACAAGCAAAAACAAACATTATAATAACTGAAACTAATGCCAGCACTATATTTTGTTTGAAAACACTTAAAATAGTGATTATAAGTGTTATAATCATGCCAACAAGACTTAGTATAAAAAAGTTAAATGATTTTCTTATGCGTTCACAAGAATTACGCATAGCATATATGGCTTGAATTTGAATAATAGTAAAAATTATAGATGCAGCCGAAATAGCTATTGTCATAACATCATTTGAAATTATATACGAGATAAGAGATAAAACAAGTGTAAAAAATAAAGAGAAAAAATAACGTTTCAATGGCGAATAAATCTTTGTCATAAAAACCATACCTTTCCAGATAGAGAAAAATCCCCATGCCATAAAGACACAGGGATTTTTAACATATTCTTAGTTATCTAGATAGTAAGAAACAAGCTCCTGCATCAGTTCATCACGGTCAATTTTGCGAATAAGACTTCTCGCATTATTGTGATTTGTGATGTATGTTGGGTCTTCAGATAGAAGATAGCCAACAATTTGATTGATTGGATTATAACCCTTTTCTTTAAGAGCATCATAAACTGTGGTTAGAATTCGCTTCATTTCAGCATTTGAATCGTCCACAAGATTAAACTTTCTAGTGCCGTCTAGCATATATCCCGTCCTCCTTATCATTATATGCTTACTAATGATATAATAATACAGAAATTACAAAATGTAAAGGGGAAAACTTCGGAAATACTGCAAAAAACATTCAAAAAATACTTTAGCTTCTAAGAGTTGCACCAAACTTTTCTTCAAGAGCCTTGATTGCTTTTTGCATTGCATTATCACATTCTTCGTCCTTTAAAGTGCGGTCAGCAGCACGAAGGCTCATGGAGTAAGCAACAGATTTTTTGCCTTCTGCAATACCCTTGCCCTTATATACATCAAACAGTTTAACAGATTCTAAAATATTACCTGCTGCTTGCTTAATTGCATTTTGCATATCAGCAGCTGGAATTTCATCATCAACAATAACCGCAATATCACGGGTAGATGCTGGGAATTTTGGAAGTGGCTGATAAAGTTTTACAGCATCTGCACATTCAGCTAATTTATCCATAGCAAGCTCAGCGGCTAAAACTTCGGAGCTAAAGCCGTACTTCTTAGCAACGACTGGGTGAATAGTACCAAATGTACCCAGTAGAGTTTCACCAGAGTAAACCTTTGCACATCTGCCTGTGTGATAAGATGGGTTTTCCTTATCTGCTGTAAAGCTAACGTCCTTGATATTTAGCTTTGTTAAAATAGCCTCAACAAGTCCCTTGAGCTGGAAGAAATTAAACTTGCCATATGTGCCGATTGTTAAAATCTTTTCCTCATGTGGCAGTTTATCAGCATCAACTGTACCATCTTCCTTCAGTACAGGTGTGTAAATAGTGCCAAGTTCATAAAGTGATGCAGTAGCGTTTCTATGTGCATTGTTATGAGCAAGAGAATCCAGCATACTTGGAAGTACAGTTGTTCTCATAACAGAGAAATCTTCGCCGAGCGGATTTAAAATGGTGGTTGAAATTCTACGCTTATCATCTTCAGGCATATTGATATTATCATAGAACTTAGGGCTAATGAAAGAATGGCTCATAGACTCGTCAAAACCAGCGGACAGACATACATCAGTAGCCATACGCTCTAAAATCTGACGAGGTGATAAACCGCCTTGAGTTGTATCGCCTGCATATAGACGCACTGGGATATTATCATAACCGTAAATACGAGCAACTTCTTCCGCAATATCGCACATACGCTCAATATCAATACGGAAAGATGGAATAATAACCTTATCGCCCTCAACCTTAAACTCTAAACGCTCTAAATATTCCTTTTGAGTTTCAGCAGATAAATCAGTACCAAGTAAAGCATTGATTTTCTCAGGCTCGAAAGGCAGAGTATTTGGAGTTAAATCAGCAGAGCAAACATCAACAATGCCGTCGATAACTTCACCTGCACCAAGCATTTCAACAAGCTCACAAGCACGCTCAAGTGCTGGCAGAGTTAAAGATGCATCAAGACCCTTTTCAAAACGACCAGATGCCTCTGTACGCATACCTAGAGCCTTTGCAGTAAGTCTAACGGTTGTTCCATGGAAACAAGCTGATTCAAATACAACGGTTTTTGTGTTTTCGGTGATTTCAGAGTTAGCACCACCCATTACACCTGCAATAGCAACAGGCTTAGAACCATCACAAATTGCAAGCATTTCATCAGTGATTGCTCTGTCCTGACCATCAAGAGTCTGAATAGTCTCGCCAGCCTGTGGACGTCTTACAACGATTTTTCTATCGGATAAACACGCATAATCAAATGCATGCATTGGCTGACCATATTCAAGCATTACATAGTTTGTAATATCGACAATATTGTTAATTGGGCGTACACCAGCCGCAAATAGACGCTCACGCAGCCAAGCAGGGGAAGGCTCAATCTTAATATTCTTAACAATTCTAGCGGTATATCGTGGGCAAAGCTCTGGCTCGTCTACACGAACGGATACATAATCGTTGATGTTTTCACCGCAGCCCTTAACAACTGGAGTTTTAACATTAAATGGACGATTAAAAGTAGCAGCGGTTTCTCTTGCAAGACCGATAACACTTAAGCAGTCAGGACGGTTTGAAGTGATTTCAAACTCTGCAACATATTCATCAAGACCCAGAACGGTTTTAATATCAACACCAACAGGTGTGCATTTAGGTAAGAATAAAATACCATTTTCACATGCATAAGGCACACAGCCATGGT
>CALWMO010000187.1 GCA_944381965.1 uncultured Butyricicoccus sp. | reverse complement strand
AACTGGCATTCCCATAATTACTTCAGCTCCTTGGTTTATATTAATTTGAGCTTTCGCTCGATAATATACTATGCAAGCTGAGGTATAAAGTTTACTAATTTACTAAAATTTTTATTTTCTATTAAAATCAAGTACAGCATCTATATTATCAACTATAAAGTGTTGAGCTGCATTATTATATACAACAACATGATATATACGATAAAAATTATTACGTTCTTCTATACTAATACCAATATCAATTTGTAAAAAATATATCAATTAGCACAAATAAAATATTTATAAAAATATTTTTTGGTGTATAATATAGTAAATTAATGATATGGAAGTGTTGGTTATGATTTTTTACTTTAGTGGAACAGGTAATAGTAAATATTGTGCAGATATACTTGCTGATAAATTAGATGATAAGGTTATAAATACAGCTGACTATATAAAAAAAGAGAGTAAATTTAATTCAGAAAAACCTTTAATATTTGTTTGTCCAACATATGCATGGAAAGTGCCTAAAGTGTTTGCTGATTTTATAAGAAAATCAAGTTTTTTAGGGAATAATAATGCATATTTTATTATGACTTGTGGTGGAGAAACAGGCAATGCACAAAAAGAAATTATGGATTTATGTGTGCAAAAAGGATTTAGATATAGAGGTTTATTGCCTATAGTAATGCCAGATAATTATATAGTTTTGTTTCAAGCACCAAGAGATGAACAAATATTAAAAATGCTTAAAAATACTCATAAAAAGATAGAGGACAACATAAATATAATAAAAAAACTTGATAATTTTACACCTTTAGATACAAATGCTTTTGATAATTTAAAGTCTGGTGCAATAAATACTGGAATGTATAAATTCTTTATTAAAACCAAGAAGTTTAAGGCAGAAAACACTTGTATATCATGCGGTAAATGTGAAAGGGTTTGTCCACTTGATAATATCAAATTGATAAATGGTAAACCAGTATGGGGAAATGATTGTACACATTGTATGGCATGTATATCATATTGTCCAGTTGGTGCTATTGAGTATGGAAAAGCTACAAAGGGAAAGAGACGATATACATGCTGTGAATATAAAAAAGAAAGGTAAAAGAAATGTTAAATTATATAAAAGAAAGACTATATAAAAATCCTTTGCAAGTAGAATTAAATAAAATAGAAAAAATAGAAAATAAGATAACAAAAGAACGACTTTCATACAAACCAACAAATTCAAATTTTAATATACCTGAAAAAGTTAGTGATACTCTAAAAAAAGCATTTAATACAGCTTTTGATACTGTTTTTAATAAAGGTACGGGAATAATAGAAAAGACATACAATAAATCTGAAAAAGAAAAAGATTTCCTAATAAGAGATTTTATATTTGATAATAATCCAAATAAAAAAGAAATAAAAAAGTTAAAGGCTAAGAATATAAATAATATAGCATTGAGTACAGCGGAAGGGGTTGGTCTTGGTCTGCTTGGAATAGGTTTACCAGATATAATTTTATTTACAGGTATGATTTTAAAGGGTGTCTATGAGATATCTATGAAATATGGCATAGATTATAATTTACCAAAAGAAAGAATGTTTATTTTGAAAATTTTACAAGCATCTATGCAAAAAGGTGAGGAATTTATAAATATAGATAATCAAATAAATGATGTTATAAAAAATGATTTTATAATAAATGACGAAGATATAAAAAATCAAATAATAAAGACATCAAACGTATTTGCAGATGAAATGCTAATTATGAAGTTTATACAGGGTTTACCTATTATAGGTGTTATAGGAGGTCTTTCAAATCCAATATATTATAATAAAATAATAAGTTTTGTTGATTTAAAATATAGGAAGAGATATTTATATAAAAAATTAAATCATTAAATTTATTTTTTAAATTTCTCTTTTTTACCTCTTGTTATAAGGAGAGATAAACGATTATGAAAATCAAGATTATCATATTGATAGTTTTAGTTGGTATTTTAACATTTGCAGGAGGTAAAAATTATATTTTAAATAATAGTAGAACTGTAGAAATAGGATTTGAAAATATTGGTGAGCTTGTAACTCAATCGGTATATTGTACAGAAGTAAATGTTATAGAAGCTTCAAGAGAATTATGGGGTATTGAGATACCATTTACACAAAGTAAGTATATCTATAGTTATGATGTGATAATAAAAGCGGGTTATAATTTTAAAGATATAAGTTGGAATGTCAAAGATAATGTTATAACAGTTCTATTACCAGAAGTTAAAATTTTAAGCAATGAAATAATTGATGGTTCATTTAAAGTGTACCATGAACAAGAAAGCATATTTAGACCTATTTCTTTGTCAGAAAATAATAAAGCTCAAGAGAATTTAAAAGAAAATGCAAAGCAAAATGCAATAGATAATGGTTTGTATAATAATGCAAAAGAAAATGCAAAAACAATACTTACAAGTTTTTTTTCAAATGTATATAATCTAAAAGAATATGAAGTTAAATTTATAGACAAAAAACAGCGGTAAAATCAATTACTGCTGTTTTTATGATGTCTGTTTTGATTGCCATATTGGTGATGACCGTTGCTATTTTGATTAAGATTTTGCCAGTGATTTGAATTAGTGTTTTGGTTTGCATCGGAAATTAAATCATTAATTTCTCTCATTGTCATTTGATTTGCTTCATCAGGAGTTAATTCTATGCCTAATTCTTTAAGCTTTAAATAAGCTTTATATTTGCCGTATGATAGACCTAATGAATGAGCATCAGCGACTTCATCAGAATTTAAAGAATAACAATGCATATTTTGATGTTGAGAAGTGCAATGAGATACATATTCAAGTATATTTTCGCCTTGATTTTCATCTATTGGAAGTACAGCAATAGATAAATCTTCATCATTAGATAAACAGTTTAAAACAGTTTGGCTTTTAAGAATTTCATCAATAGCTGAGTTATAATCTTTAAACATAATATTAAGAGAGTTTGAAAGAATTTCACCATCAGAATTATAAGAGTCAATCGATATTATCTTGTTGAAACGATTTACATCAAGCTCAATGGAGGGGTTAATGTCTATGCTTATTACAGATGTAGGAGTAAAATAAGCTTTATATCCTCCAAAGCCTATAATAGCTAAACATGCAAATGTAGCACATATAGGTCGTAGAATATAGTGCTTATGATGTGTCTTTTTTTCAATAAAATTCAAGGTTTGATTTTTAAGGTTATAATTTGCATGAATACTATCAAAAGCTGATTTTATT
>CALWMO010000186.1 GCA_944381965.1 uncultured Butyricicoccus sp. | reverse complement strand
TTTTGTGGTCAAGAAAAAACACATAGCACTTTTTCTGTAACACAAGAAAATCAAACTTCTATGTTTAATTTTGGTCAAGGCAATGCACTTTATATTGATAATGAAACTCTAACTAAAAATATGCACGCTGTACAAAAGCGTAATAACTTACAACTAACAAATTCAGCAGAAGATTGTCAGTTTTGTATTGAAATGGAGACTGGTACAGGTAAGACTTATGTTTATACAAAAACTATATTTGAATTAAATCGTAAATATGGTTTTACAAAGTTTATTATAGTTGTACCATCGGTTGCAATTCGTGAGGGTGTATATAAATCATTAGATATTACAAAAGAACATTTTGGTTTGCAATATGATAATGTACCATATAGATATTTTATATATAACTCATCTAAATTATCAGATGTTAGGCAATTTGCAACAAGTAATAATATAGAAATTATGATTATAAATATTGATGCTTTTAAAAAGGCTGAAAATATTATCAATCAAGAACAAGATAGACTAAATGGCGAAACAGCTATGAAGTTTATTCGTGATACTAACCCTATTGTTATTATTGATGAACCACAAAGTGTTGATAATACTCCAAAAGCAAAAGAGGCTATTTCCTCACTTAATCCGCTTTGTGTTTTACGTTATTCTGCTACACATCGTGAAAAAATCAATTTGCTTTATAGATTAACACCAGTTGATGCTTATCAAATGGGGCTAGTTAAACAAATTGCAGTATCTTCTAACCAGATTGCAGGTGGATTTAATCAGGCTTATGTAAAATTGCTATCTGTATCGAATGATAATGGATTTAAAGCTAAGATTGAAATTGATGTAAAGGGTAAAACGGGAGCTGTAACACGAAAGAAAATAACAGTTAAGCCTAATGATGATTTATTTATATTGTCTGGACAACGTGAGCTTTATGAGGGATATATAGTTTCAGGTATTGATTGTACTCCAGAATTTGAGCATATTGAATTTAGTAATACTGAAGAAGTGACACTAGGGAAAGCAATAGGTGATATTGATGAAAATATTATTAAAAAAGCTCAAATTAGACGAACTATTGAAACTCATCTTGATAAAGAGTTGCGATATTTAGAAAAAGGCATAAAAGTATTATCATTATTTTTTATTGATAAGGTTGATAAGTACCGACATGAGGACGGCTCAAAAGGTATTTATGCTAATATGTTTGAAGAATGTTATCAGGAGTTAATAAATAAACCTAAATATGCAGTTTTGCAATCAAAATTTACATCTGATATAAGCAAAATACATAATGGTTATTTTTCGCAAGATAAAAAGGGACGTTTAAAAGATACTAAAGGTAATACTCAAGCTGATGATGATACATATAATACAATCATGCGAGATAAAGAATGGTTACTTAGTTTTGATTGTCCTTTACGTTTTATTTTCTCACATTCAGCATTGCGTGAGGGTTGGGATAACCCTAATGTATTTCAAGTTTGTACTTTAATAGAACAAAAATCTACTTTTACTTGTCGTCAGAAGGTTGGTCGTGGACTTCGTTTATGTGTAAATCAAGATGGCGAACGTATTGAAGATAAACATATAAATGTACTTCATGTTATGGCAAATGAAAGTTTTGCAGAGTTTGCAGATACACTTCAAAAGGAAATAGAGGACGAAACAGGTGTAAAATTTGGTATTTTACAACTAAATCTATTTTCGGGAATTGTTTATGAAGATAGGCAAGAAGTAGAAAAACAGGTTACACATGACCAAGCTAAACAAGTGATTGAGGTTTTGAAAAAAACTGGTGTTATTGATGATACAGGAGAGGTTACTCCAGATATAAAACCAAAGGAAATTGTTTTACCTAAAGTATTAGAACCAGTCAAAGAAGTTGTTAGGGAAGTCATTGAAAAAGCACAACCAGTTGAGATTGATTCATTTGTAGGAACTACATATACAGAAACTGTGGTAGAAGAAAAAGAAGTTACATATGAAGATGCAACTGAGATTATGGAGCATTTTGAGAAAAAAGGTTATATAACAAGTTTAGGTAAGATTAAAGATACCATGAAAAATGCCTTAAAAACTGGAACTCTTGATTTACCACAAAAATATGAGGCTGCAAGAGAACGTTTTGAAAGAATTATTGCAAATGCGGATAGAAAACCACCTATTCGTGATGCTTCTCGTGATGTTATCGTAAGACTTAATAAGCAAGTTATGTTATCACCAGAATTTTTAGAATTATGGAATAAAATCAAGCAAAAAACTGCATATCGTGTAACTATTGACACTGAAAAACTGGTTGAAAACTGTGTAAAAGCATTTCAAGATATGTCTAATATACCTAAAACAAGATTAGTATCACAAACAGCAGATATTTATATTGAACAAGCAGGTATAAGTCATATTGAAAGGGAAATGCGAACAACTGATATATATAATGATTATCAGTCACTACCAGATATTATTACTGCAATCAGTGATGAAACCCTTTTAACCCCAGCGACAATTAAACGTATTTTAGTAGAAAGTGGACGTTGTGGAGATTTTCTCAACAATCCAGAGGCATTTCTTGAACAAGCTATTGATTTAATACGAAATCATCGTCATGCTTTAGCTATTGATGGCATTAGATATGTTAAGTTAGATGGACAAGAATATTATGTACAAGAGATTTTTGATACATCAGAACTTATAGCAAATCTTGATAAAAATGCTGTAAAAGTAGAGCATAGCGTATATGATTATGTTATTTATGATAGTAGTACAGTTGAAAAACCAATGGCTGTTGCACTCGATAATGACCCAGATGTAAAGATGTTCTTTAAAATTCCAAGCAGATTTAAAATTGAAACTCCAATAGGCACATATAATCCCGATTGGGCTGTGTATTTAAATAAAAATGGAGAAGAAAAGCTGTATTTTGTTCTTGAAACGAAGGGTGATATTAATTTTATGCATCTTAAAACAAGTGAACAGTTAAAAATTCGTTGTGGTAAAGAACATTTTAAAGCATTAAATATGGGAATTGAAATGCAAACAACAACTGATTGGAAAAAATTAAAGATGAGCTTATAATTTTATAAATTTTTGATTACGACCAACATTAAAAGTTGGTCGTTTTTTTATACAATTTTAGACTTTATAAGACACATTTTGACAAGAAATCAAATCTTTCTGTGATATTATTTTTAGGTAAATATTTCATTATTATAAAAATAATGTATAAAAATATAAATAATATCTGTTTGCTTTTGTTTTTTATCCACAACAAAATAGATG
>CALWMO010000185.1 GCA_944381965.1 uncultured Butyricicoccus sp. | reverse complement strand
AAGCCTTGATTTAATACGTCCATATAGGTTAAGCTATCATATTTTTTTGCATTAGGGTTTTTAGCAGGGTCTGAGTCATAAACGCCATCAATATTTTTAGCAAGTAAAATAACATCAGCATTTACTTCTGCCGCACGAAGTACAGCGGCTGTATCAGTTGAGAAATAAGGGCAACCAGTACCACAGCCAAAGATAACAACTCTGCCCTTTTCTAGGTGACGAGTTGCACGAGAGCGAATATAAGGCTCAGCAATTTTATTCATTTCGATAGCGGTTTGAACTCTAACGTCAACACCACGTTGCTCTAAAGCATCTTGCAGAGCTAAAGAGTTAATGGTAGTAGCGAGCATACCCATATAGTCTGCTCTGGTGCGTTCCATTTTTCCGCCGCCATCTTTAACACCACGCCAGAAGTTACCGCCGCCTACAACGATACCAACCTCACAGCCAATATCGCTCACACGCTTGATAACATCACATACAGGGCCAATAACGTCCTCAAAGTTAAGACCGAATTTGCGGTCACCTGCAAGAGCCTCACCGCTGATTTTGATAAGTACACGTTTATACTTTGGAGTGTCCATTGTTTTAACCTCCCATAAAAATTCTTACAGTCTCATACTATTTTATCTTATCTAAGCCAATTTTGCAAAGGCTTTCACATTCTTTTTTATGAACATATCGTAAAAATTTTTGCCTATTTTATATACTTTTTTAATTATTCCATTAAATGTTATTAAATGAATTGTACTTTTATAACTTTATTTAACATTTAGCATTATTAAAAGGTTTATGATATATGCACAGAAACTGGTGTTTTGTTTTTTAAATATTAAATTTAAACTAACAGTTGCGAATCAAAGCGGTTACTGGTAAAATATATATAAGAACAAAAAAGCTGTATTTATTAGATTTAATGTTATAATTTAAAATTATGTTTTTTAACATCTAAACATAATTTATGAGGAGGGTTTGTATGGAAAACTTAAATGTACTAAAGCTCGAGCATCAGATTTTTTCAGATTTTTATCTATGCTACTGCGGCTATGGTTCATGCCAGCCGCTCCAACACTTTGGCCCTGCCGTAAGACCTAATTATCTTATTCATTTTGTCACCGATGGAAAGGGCATTTTCCAATCTGGTGACAATCAGTTTTCACTTCATGCTGGTGAAGGCTTTATCATAAGACCAAATGAACAAGCATTTTTCCAAGCTGATGAGGCTGACCCATGGACTTATTTATGGATTGGCTTTGATGGCACCCGTTGCGGTGAATATTTAAGTGCAATCGGTCTTGATGAAGGGCAATTTACCTTCCGCTCACCTGATGGTGAAACACTTCGTGATATTGTGCAAGAAATGCTAAAGTATAACACCGCTGGCATAGAAAATGACTTCCAGCTTCAAGGTTTACTTTGCAGATTTTTCTCATGCCTTGCACGTTCGCTCTCCATGCCACTTTCTTCTGTCCCTAAAAACGATAGAGAAAACTTCTATGTGCGTCGTGCGGTTGAGTTTGTGCATTATAACTATGCAAACCATATAACAGTGTCTGATATGGCAAAGTATGTGTCATTAAACCGCAGTTATCTTTTCACACTATTTCAGCGTGTGCTTAAAATTTCACCACAGGAATTTTTAACGACATTCCGTCTTACTCGTGCAAAAGAGCAGTTAAGACTTACTAATGCAACCGTTGCCGCAATCGCACAGTCGGTTGGTTATCGTGACCCACTTGTTTTCTCAAAAGCATTTAAGCAAATGACAGGTATGACACCTGTACAGTATCGTAAACAACATTTAGAAGAAAATAAATAAAAATTTAAGCGTGTTACAATTTTTTGTAACACGCTTTTTGTTTTTACATACCAACTAAAGTTTTACCATAAGCATCAGCTGCTAAAATTGCATCATAAACCATCTTAGGAGTTACCTCAAATGGCATATTATGCATTGTATCCCCTTCTGCACAAGCAGCATTTGCAACCGCCATTATTTTTTCTTCGGTTACATCTTCAATTCCAAGCTCATAAAGAGTTATAGGCAGTCCAAGCTCTGCACACCAAACCGCAATTTCATCAAGCTCATCTTTCGATACATTTTCAAGTATAAGCTGAACAAGTGTGCCAAATGCGACTTTTTCGCCATGATATTTCTCATGGCATTCTTCAAGCACAGTAAGACCATTATGCACAGCATGAGCGGCAGCAAGTCCACCAGACTCAAAGCCTATACCAGAAAGCAATGTGTTTGCCTCAATAATCTTATCCACAGCCTGTGTGTTAGCCTTGACTCTTAAAGCACTCTTAGCTTTTAAACCCTCTTTCATAAGAGTATCAAAACAAAGTTTAGCAAGTGCAAGAGCTGCATTTGTGATTTTGCCACCTGCACAGCTTGTTGCACCAGAATTTGCACATGCACGAGCTTCAAAATAAGTTGCAAGTGCATCACCCATACCAGCGATTGTTAAACGCATAGGACTTTGTGCGATAACTTCTGTATCCATAAGCA
This sequence comes from uncultured Butyricicoccus sp., assembly GCA_944381965.1. Lineage (GTDB taxonomy): Bacteria > Bacillota > Clostridia > Oscillospirales > Butyricicoccaceae > Butyricicoccus_B. The sequence goes on along the minus strand of CALWMO010000185.1, from coordinate 793 downwards.
CAAGATTAGGGTTTTGAGGTAAGAAAAGATATTTTTCAAACACACCATCTTCAGTATAAATAACAGAAAGAGCCGAACATGGTGCATCGGTTGATGCGATTGTTGGGCAAATTACAACTGGTGTTTTAGCTTCATATGCCACAGCCTTGACTGTATCAAAAATCTTACCCCCGCCAACACCAATTACCATATCACAGTTTTGCTTTTTTACAATATCACATAAGCGATTTATTTCACTCATTGAACATTCGCCATTAAAATATTCAAAAGCACAAGAAATACCAGCCTCAGCAAAGCTATCTAAGATTACCTGACCACTTCTTTTGCGACCATTTTGACTTATAACTACCAGAGCTTTTTCACCGTAAATCTTTGTATATTTACCTATGTTTTTAAGCTCACCTGCACCATGTACATATTTGCTAGGACTAATAAAAATATTTGCCATAATGTAAAACCTCCTATAATAACTTATTTTATCATATGGGGAAACAATTATGTATACTTAAATTAGCTCTTTTTGATGAGTTGCATATAAATATTCGTCCATAGTGTTAATAATTCTATCCATAATCAGTGCTTCTGGATTGTTCTCAAGTAAGCCTTCACGCACCTTAGTATACTGAATAGGCATAAACTGGCTTAAAAGATTTAGTGGAATACCATATGTTGTTAGGTTGTTAATAAGAGTATTCTTTGCGTTTTCAACTGGCTCGGTTGGCATATAATAACGGCAACGGTCAGAGAATGAATATTTGCGTTTTAGCTTAATTTCTGCATCTGTGCCTTTATA
>CALWMO010000184.1 GCA_944381965.1 uncultured Butyricicoccus sp. | reverse complement strand
TAGCCGGAATATAAGGCTTAAAATCGTTGTTTTTGTTAGACATAAGTCTACAATCCTTTCTTTTTATCTTTTTTCACCCATAAGAGCTAACGGTGTAACATTATAGCAATTTTTTGGACTAAAGGGAAGGGGTAAAATAACCAAAATATTGACTTAAAATGCTTAAAATCTAACAAAAAATTATGATATATTTGAAAGAACATCGGTAAGCAGAGTGTAAAATCTTTCAAAGGAGTCAAGAATTACATGTTCATCTGGTGTGTGAACATCACAAAGGGTAGGGCCAACAGCTATTGCATCAAGTCCGTCCATGGCATCGCAGAATAAACCACATTCAAGACCTGCATGAATAGCTTCTATTTTCATTTCTTTGTTAAATAACTTTTTATAGCTATTTATGAAAGCATCACGAATAGGTGAAACCTCAGCAAAAGCCCAACCAGGGTATCTGCCTGCAATTTGTGTTTCAAAGCCAAAAGTATCAGAAAGTATGTCTAGCATTTGAACGGTATCATCTTGCAGAGAATTTATAGAGCTGCGAGGAGCAAAAACAATACGCATTGGCTCACATTCGGTGTCTGCAATGCCAAGATTTAAAGAGGTTACAACAAAATTTCCCTGATTAGGATTTTTACGTCTTACACCATTTGGTGCTAAACAAATTGCATTTATAAAGCTTTTAGAATCACAAATAGTATTTACTGTTTGTATATCGTTTGAAAGCTCAAAATTAAGTGCAAAATTAGGCTCGGTTGGGTGAATTTCTACGTTAAGCTCATCAGAGATAACTTTTAAACAATCAATAGCTTTTTCAGCCTCAGTTTTATCTGTAAATAAAAGCTTGGCATCACATTCACGAGGGATTGCATTATCCTTAGTACCACCAGCAAATGATATAAGATTAGCATTAGATTGAATATTATTCACGATTCTGCCCATAAGCTTTATAGCATTTACACGTTCTTTGTCAATATCCATACCAGAGTGACCGCCTAAAAGTCCACGCACAGAAAGGGATAATACATAACCTGTGTTTTGCTCTCTTTTAGCGTTTTTAAGCATAGAGTAACGCATACCACCTGCACAGCTTACAGTGCCTACACCTTCTTCTTCAGAGTCCATATTAATCATAATTTTTGCGTTAAGCATAGACTTATCAAGTGAATTAGCACCATTTAAACCGATTTCCTCCTCGGTTGTAAATACACATTCTAAAGCAGGATGTTTAATGTTATCATCATCAAGTACAGTCATCATAAGAGCAACAGCTACACCATTATCCGCACCTAAAGTAGTACCATTTGCACGAAGTATACCATTTTCTACTATTAAATCCAGACCATCTTTTTCAAAATCATGTTCGACACCTGCTAGCTTTTCACAAACCATATCAATATGACCTTGTAACATAACGGTTGGTGCATTTTCATAGCCAGCACAAGCTGGTTTTTTAATAACAACATTTAAGCTATTATCTTGATAAACCTCAAGATTACGATTTTTTGCAAACTTAACAAGAAAATCACTTAAAGCTTTTTCATTGCCTGAGCCATGAGGAATAGCACAAATATCTTCAAAAAAGTTAAATAACTTTTCAGGCTTATAACCCTTAATTTTGTAATCCATAAAAAAGAATACTCCTTTATACTTTAATTCTAAATTTAAGTTTACTGCATCTAATACTAAAAATCAAATAGTTTATATTTAAAAAGCATCATTTTATAATAATAAATGCCTAGAAGTTTTATATAAAATGTGGTAAAATTTTTGTGTATAAATAGAATAGCCATGTAGGAGGAAAAATAGTTATGCAGTCGATAATTAAGATTTTATCAGATGAACTTAAACAGCAAGAAAATGCTGTCGAACAGGTAATAAAACTATTAGATGAAGGAAATACAGTGCCATTTATAGCACGATACAGAAAAGAAATGCATGGCGGAATGGACGACCAAACTATAAGACAGCTTGCTGACCGTTTAGCTTATCTTAGAAATTTACAAGAGCGTAGAGAAGAAGTATCTGCGGCTATTGCAGCACAGGAAAAACTAACCGATGAAATACAACAGGCAATAGTTAATGCTCAAACACTTGCCGAAATAGAAGATATTTACAGACCATATCGCCCAAAACGCAGAACTCGTGCTATGATTGCAAGAGAAAAAGGCTTAGAACCTCTTGCGGAGCTTATAAAAGACACCTTAGGAAATGCAAAGCCAGCTTTAGAGCTTGCATCAGAATATATAAATAAGGAAAAAGAAGTAAACACAGCCGAAGATGCACTTGCTGGTGCTAGTGATATTTTAGCCGAAAACTTAAGCGATGATGCAACACTTCGAGCAAAACTTAGAGAACTTATCTGGAAAACAGGAATAATACAAACAAAAGGCGAAGAAGAAGACGGAGTATATAAAATGTACAACGATTTTTCCGAGCCAGTTAAGAGAATACAAAGTCATAGAATACTTGCAATAAATCGTGGTGAAAAAGAGGACAAACTCAAAGTTAGTCTAGTTGTGGATAATGAGCAAGCACAAATTATTATGCGTAGAGCTATAATTCACCCTAAAAGCCCGTATCAAAATGAACTGCGTGCTATTTGTGAGGACAGTTATACAAGACTTATTTTCCCATCACTTGAAAGAGAAATACGTTCAGATTTAACAGATAATGCAAATGAACAAGCTATTCATACATTTGCTATAAATTTAAGACCGCTTTTAATGCAGCCACCAGTTAGAGGTAAAGTTACATTAGGTTTTGACCCTGCTTATAGAACAGGCTGTAAACTTGCGGTTGTAGATGAAACAGGCAAGGTATTAGAAACAAGTGTAATTTATCCAACACCACCACATAAAAAAATAGATGAGTCTAAAAAGGTACTTGAAAAACTTTGTAAAAAGCATAATATAAGCTGCATTGCAATCGGTAATGGTACAGCATCAAAAGAATCTGAGATGTTTGTTGCAGATTTCCTCAAAGAGTACGGCGGAGACATTCAGTATATGGTAGTATCCGAAGCGGGAGCATCTGTTTATTCAGCATCTAAGCTAGGTGCAGAAGAATTTCCAGATTATGATGTTTCGTTAAGGTCAGCGGTATCTATCGCTAGACGTTTGCAAGACCCGCTTGCAGAGCTTGTAAAAATAGACCCTAAAGCCATAGGTGTCGGACAATATCAGCATGATATGCCACAGGCAAGACTTGGTGAAACACTTGACGGTGTGGTTGAGGACTGTGTAAGTGCGGTTGGAGTTGATTTGAACACTGCATCTCCTGCACTTTTAGTACGAGTTGCAGGCGTAACAAAAACGGTTT
>CALWMO010000183.1 GCA_944381965.1 uncultured Butyricicoccus sp. | reverse complement strand
CATGATAATCTGCTTTTTCTGTATTCAGATGGTGAAAATCCTGTTATCTTTTTAAATACACGATTAAAGTGTGTTACATTTGCAAAACCAGACTGTTGACTGATATCAGTTATAGGCATTTTACTTTCAATTAGTTTTCTTTGTGCATACATTATTCTAATAGTGTTTAGATAAGTTACTATTGTTGTATTTGTATATTTTTTAAACTCTCTGCAAAGATAATATGGACTTATAAAAAAATGCTTTGCAATATCATCTAATTTTATATCCTCTTGATAATGTTCATGCAAATATGTGATAACATCGGAAAAACGCTCTTTTTTTTCGGCTTTTATCGGATTTTCAACATGTCTTACTATCTCTATAAGCAGTTGATTTAAAAGTAATGACATGTATTCTTTATTGTATTTATTGTTGTTTTTCTGTTCATTTAATATAAAATCCAGTGTATTTTTAATTTTTTCTTTTAATTTGTCATCAAGATTATAAACACCTGTTCCGTTTTTTAAATTTTCAAGCAGGGCTTCAGACATTATTTTACTTGGTCTAAAATATAAAACCGTTCTATCAAATGGAATATCAATATCGCCATAAGAATAATGCATAACATAAGGAGCAAAAATTACAAGCTCACCAGCTTTTATGTTATATAGCTTGTTATAAATCACATGATTTCTTGTTCCTTTATCTAAATAATAAATCTCAAAAAAATCGTGATAATGAGCCTTAACCATATTGTCATTTACACCACATATTTTTTCACAAGCAACTGAATTTCCCTCTTTCATATAGTTTGCAGCGTTATCAATCATATAAAATCTCCTTTTGGCAAAATAGATAAATTTATAACAAACTATTTGTTTAAGCTACATAAACACTGTTTTTTATTATAATTACCAGTGCAAGATATGTCAAGTTTAAACGAATTTATAACAATTATTATCTTGTTTTGCACTAAGTTTTTTCTTAAAATGTTTCACATAATGAAAATCAATGAAAGAGAGAACTTATAAATGAAAGTATCTACTAAAGCTATAAGCGTTTCAAAAAAAGATACATATTTTGCAGTTGAAACAAATGGTGCACAAATTCGCATTATGTTTGTAACTGATGATATTGTTAGAATTAGAGCAGGCTTTGATTCAGACTTTGCCGAGGAGTCATACTGTTTGGTAACAACCGCTTGGCAAGACCGTATGGACGATTTTATGAAGGGTTACAGAAAACGTATAAACCCTAGTGATGCGGTTTTAGAAGATAACGAAGATACTGCAATTATAGAGGGTAAAAAACTAAAGGTTGTAATTGAAAAAGAGCCTTTTAGAATTTGTGTTTATGATTTGGATAACACCTTACTCCATGCGGATATTGTAGACCTTGCTTATATGCTTGATAGCAATGGTAGAAGAATTCACACAAGTGAAATGTCAAATGATGACTGTTTCTATGGTTTCGGTGAAAAATCAGGCGATTTCAATAAATGTCAAAAGTTTATGACCATTCGTGCAACCGACGCTATGGGTTATAACCCAAAGGAAACAGATGGACTTTATAAACATATACCATTTTATATTAAGCTCAGTCGTCACACTCAAAAAGCAATAGGTTATTTTTATCATAATACATATGAATGTGACTTTAATATGGGTCGTGAGAGAAGTAACTACTGGAAACCTCACAGCCGTTATAGAGTAGATGGCGGTGATATTGATTTATTCTTAATTGCCGGCCCATCAATTAGACAGGTTGTAGAGCGTTACACAGATTTAACTGGTAAATCTGCAATGTTACCACGTTATGCCCTTGGTTATCTTGGAAGTTCTATGTATTATCCTGAGCTTGATGAAAATTGTGATGATGCAATTGTTGATTTTATTGACACAACCATTGAGGAGCAAATCCCTGTTGATGGTTTCCAGCTTTCTTCTGGATACTGTACAGTTGAAACCGAAGAAGGTATAAAAAGATGTGTGTTTACTTGGAATAAAAAACGCTTTAAAGACCCAGCAGATTTCTTTAAGAAGATGGAAGAAAGAGGGGTTGGAGTTTCTCCAAATGTAAAACCAGGTATATTACTACTTCACCCAATGCTTGAGGAAATGAAAAAGAAGGATATTTTTGTTCGTGCAAGCGATAGTGATGAGGCAGGCGTTGGCACATGGTGGGGCGGCAAGGGTGTATTTGCTGACTTTACCAAGCCAGAAACTCGTGAGTATTGGAAAAAGCTTTTAAAAGAACATGTGCTTGATTATGGTACAAGCTCTGTATGGAATGATAACTGTGAATATGACAGTATTGTTGATACAGATTGTCGTTGTGACTTTGAGGGCAAAGGCGGAACAATCGGTCAGCTAAAGTCTGTTATGTCAAGTATTATGTGTCATATAACTGAGGAAGCTATAAATTCTTCTTTCCCTAACACACGTCCTTATATTGTTTGTCGTTCTGGTTATGCAGGTATTCAGCGTTATGCTCAGACTTGGGCAGGTGATAATTTCACTTGTTGGGACGCTTTAAAGTATAATATTGCAACTATTTTAGGTATGAGTCTTTGCGGTGTTGCAAACCAAGGCTGTGATATCGGTGGTTTCTATGGCCCAGCTCCTGAAGCTGAACTGTTTGTGCGTTGGATTCAAAATGGTATTTTCCAGCCACGTTTCTCAATTCACTCTACCAATACAGATAACACTGTTACTGAACCTTGGATGTATACAGGCTATGTAGATATTATACGAGATGCAATAAATTTACGTTATACATTAAGCCCTTATCTATATTCTCTTGTTTACAGAGCAAATAAAACAGGTCTGCCAATTATGGAGCCACTTTGTTCTGCATTCCAGCATGATAAAAACGTATATGATGAAGGTGTTGACTTTATGTTTGGTGATGCACTTTTAGTTGCAAACGTTGTTGAAAAGGGTGCGAAAACTAGAACGGTTTACTTGCCAGAGGGTGAAAAGTTCTATGATTACTATACAAGAGAATGTTATGAAGGCGGTCAAAAGATAACATTTGATGTAGACCTTTCAAGTATACCAATGTTTATCTGTTCTGGTGCTATTGTGGTTACAAGTGAGGATAAACTTACAAACCTCAAAACTCAATCTGCAAAGACAATTAAAATCCTTTGCTCAAATGATAAAGATGCTGAGTTTGCTTTATATGAAGATGACGGCATCACAATGGAATATAAAAACGGCAATTATTTAAAAACTGATATTCGTTGACAAGCTGGCGAAACGGGTGCATTAAGCTTTGAAAATAAGGGCGAAACCAAAACAAATGGGGAAAATACACCAGTAGATATGCAAGATCGTATA
>CALWMO010000182.1 GCA_944381965.1 uncultured Butyricicoccus sp. | reverse complement strand
GTAAGCGATTCACTTATTCTGGTGACAAACTGTTTCTCAACTTACACCTCTTATGAAAACCAAACTAAAAAGGCGATTACTAATAAATTTATTCAAGATTCTATGACTGAGTTTTTAAAGGAAGGTTTAGAGGTTTATTTTATTGAAAATAAAGCCGAGGCTGATAAAATCGCCGAGCAGATTTTAATAAATAAACGCAGTCGTGAGCAAGCTGAAAAGGCAAGACTCAATATTAAAAAGAAATTATCTGGTAATATTGATGTGTCTAATAGAGTACAAAAGTTTGTAGATTGCCGAACAAAGGACACCAGTAGACGTGAGCTTTATATCGTGGAAGGTGATTCTGCTCTTGGCTCGGTTAAACAGGGTAGAGATGCAGAATTTCAGGCGGTTATGCCGGTTAGAGGTAAAATATTAAACTGTTTAAAAGCCGATTATGGCAAAATATTTAAAAATGATATTATAACCGACCTTTTAAAAGTTCTCGGTTGTGGTGTAGAGGTTCAAACTAAAGCGTCAAAGGATATGTCAGCATTTGATTTAAACAGTCTTAGATGGAATAAAGTTATTATTTGTACTGATGCCGACGTTGACGGTTTCCAGATTAGAACTCTTATTTTAACCATGCTTTATAGACTTACACCTACACTCATAGAGCAAGGTTATGTTTATATCGCTGAATCTCCACTTTATGAAATAACTTATAAAGATAAAAGCTATTTTGCATTTGATGAAACAGAAAAAGCTGTAATTCTTAAAAAATTAGATGGCAAAAAGATAACTATTCAGCGTTCCAAAGGTCTGGGCGAGAATGAAGCTGATATGATGTGGGAAACTACTATGAACCCAGAAACACGCAGACTAATTAAAGTCCAAATGGAAGAAGCAAAAGCTACAAGTGATATGTTTGATTTACTGCTTGGTGATAATCTAGCCGGCAGAAAAGAATATATTGCAGAAAATGGACACGAATATTTAGAATTTGCCGATATTTCTTAATAATTATTTAGAAAGGTAGAGCCTAATGGCAAAAAAAATAGAAAAAGAAGCTATAAAACCATTAGAACCAACTGTACAGCCTATTACAGATACACTTAGAAAAAATTATATGCCTTATGCAATGAGTGTAATTGTATCTCGTGCTATTCCAGAAATAGATGGTTTTAAACCTTCTCATAGAAAATTATTATATACAATGTATAAAATGGGGCTTTTAAACGGTACTCGTAAAAAGTCCGCTAATATAGTAGGTCAAACCATGAAATTAAATCCTCATGGTGACCAAGCTATATATGAAACTATGGTGCGTTTAACTCGTGGCAATGAGGCACTTTTAACACCTTTTGTTGATTCTAAGGGTAACTTTGGCAAGGTTTATTCCCGTGATATGGCTTATGCTGCATCACGTTATACCGAAGCTAAACTTGATACAATATGTCAAGAGCTTTTTAGAGATATAGATGCTGATGCAGTTGATTTTGTGGATAACTATGACGGAGAAATGAAAGAGCCAGTTTTACTGCCAACAACTTTCCCAAATATTTTAGTTTCTGCTAACACTGGTATTGCAGTTGGCATGGCATCTAGTTTTTGTGGTTTTAATTTAAGTGAAGTTTGCAAAACCACTATTGAATATATTAAAAATCCTGAGCATGATATTTTATCAACACTGCCTGCACCAGATTTCCCAACAGGTGGAGAAATAATTTTTGATGAAACCGAAATGCGTAAAATCTATGAAACTGGTAGAGGTTCATTTAAAGTTCGTGCATGTTGGAATTATATTAAAAAAGAAAATATCATTGAGATTACAGAAATTCCTTACACCACAACTATTGAAGCTATTATTGATAAAATCGCTGAGCTGGTTAAGAGTGGTAAAATCAGAGAAATTGCAGATATTCGTGATGAAACAGATTTAAGCGGTTTAAAAATCGCCATAGATTTAAAGCGTGGCACTGATGCCGACAAGCTTATGGATAGACTGTTTAAGTTAACTCCACTTATGGACTCATGTTCATGTAATTTTAATGTGCTTATAGGTGGTATGCCTAAGGTATTAGGTGTAAGCGGTATACTTGAAGAATGGACTGCTTGGAGAACTGAAAGCATAAGACGTAAAGTTTATTTTGACCTTAATAAGAAGAAAGATAAAATGCACTTGCTTTTAGGTCTTAGAAAAATTTTACTTGATATTGATAGAGCGATTAAAATTATTCGTGACACCGAGCTTGACAGTGATGTTGTACCAAATCTTATGAGCGGGTTTGAAATCGACCAAATTCAAGCTGAGTATATCGCAGAAATTCGATTAAGAAATATAAACAAAGAATATATTTTAAAGCGTACCAAAGAGGTTGACGAACTTCAAAAAGAGATTGATAAGCTAGAGGGTATTTTACAAAGCAAAACCAAACAGCGTAATATTATTATTAAAGAGCTTGAGACTGTTATTAAAAAATATCCTTCCCAGCGTCATTCTAAAATTATTTATGCTGATGAAGTCAAAGAATTTGATGCAGATGACCATATTGAAGATTATACTGTGCTCTTGTTCTTAACTGAACAGGGTTATTTTAAAAAAATTACTCCTGCATCTTGGCGTATGTCTAGTGAACATAAGCTAAAGGACGGCGATAAAATTACTTGGCAAACCGAGTCAAGCAATAAACAAGAAATTATCTTTATGACAAATCAGCATCAAGCATATAAAGCAAGGCTATATGATTTTGAGGATAGCAAAGCATCGGTTTTAGGTGACTATTTACCGCAAAAACTCGGTATGGAAGAGGGAGAAGTGCCTGTATTTGCATTTTTACCACTTGATTATAAAAGCACAATGGTTATTGTTTTTGAAAATGGTAAGGTTGCAAGATTTTCTCTTGAATCTTTTGAAACTAAGACAAATAGACGTAGACTTACTGGTGCATATTCAGATAAATCTAAGGCTGTTGCATTTTTCACCCCTGTTACAGATGAAACAGAGATAACTATTTTTGGCACATCATCACAGGGCAGACGAGCACTGACAATAAATACAGGTATGCTTGATATAAAATCCACACGTTCTACACAAGGTGTGCAAGTTATGACTTTAAGAGGTAAGCATACAGTTATAGATGCTACGTTAACACCTAATTTAAATGAGCCAGAACGCTATAAAGCAAAAAACATACCAGCACTCGGTGCAGTATTAAAAGATGAAGATTTGCCAGAGCAGCAAATGACACTATAAAAAAAGACCTTGGGACTAAATGATATGCACCCCATTTGTTAGACAGTATGGTATACTGATAACAAGTGAGGTGCTTTATCATGCCAAAAGGAA
>CALWMO010000181.1 GCA_944381965.1 uncultured Butyricicoccus sp. | reverse complement strand
ATATGGTAAAAATATTTGAAAGTCCTGTTTCTCACGAGCCAGTTTCCAAGCGTTCATAGTATCTGCTTTAATAAGATTATATTTTCTTATAAGCTCTTCAGGAGTGTTGACAGCATTTTTATATCTAAATAAAAATGTACGCACTAAAGCACGTTCTATATCGTCATCAATAGAATTTAAATCGGAATTTAAAAAGTAATCGGCAGCTTGTTTTGAAGTATCAGAGAAAAATAAATTAGCTTTTTGGTCAGCGATGTAGGCAGCTACATGTTGACGATATGCTCCGCCTTCACTTGGGAGAGATGACCACTGGTCAAGCTCAAAAAGTGATTCTACAGTCTTATAATATCTAAACTCATTATTTATAGAGGATATATTTTTTAAATGTTTATTGTATAACAAAATTAGTCCTCCTTATAGTTATCAAGTATAGATATAGTGGGGTAAACTTTACCGTCTTTCATAACAAATGCACAATCAAGAAGTGCCTTGTCATCTGTTAGTATATCACGACCCCAAGCGGAAATATCAGCTCTTTTGCCAACCTCTATTGAACCTGTTATATTATCAATACCTAAAATTTTAGCATTTACAGAGGTTGCAGCTTTTAAAGTACGATAAGGGTTCATACCATTTCTAAGCCATGCAGAAAATTCTCGACCGCATTCATAATTTTGGTAGCCTGTTACAAGGTCAGTACCATAACCAAGGCGAATATTGCTGTTTTTTAGTATTTCACGACTTTCGACAAGCTGCTCACGATAATAACGTAATTTACGTTGGAATTCTATAGGTTTTTCTGCAAGTTTTTCCTCGTCGAGCAATACAATTTCATCATAAGGACAGAATGTAGGAACAACATATATATCTTTTTCTTCAAGCAAATTAGCTGTTTGTTTATCAATTAAAGAAGCGTGTTCAATACCATCTATGCCAAGCTCAGCGAGAGTTTTGATAAGTGAGCTTGTATATGCGTGAGCTGTTACAGGAGTATAAAGAGCATGAGCGGTTTCAATGATAGCTTTTAACTCGTCATATGATAGTTGTTGGTCTTCAGGAGAATCGTTTGGAGTGAAAAATCCGCCTGTTGCCATGATTTTAATAAAATCAGCACCTAGTTTTACTTCACGTCTTACTGCATCTCTGAAGAAGTTAGCACCACTGCCCATAGAAGGATAACATGTTTCAAGAAAACGTGAAAGGGTAGGGTTACAAGCAATTTTTTGAGTAGAATCACCATGGCTACCAGGGGTACATAAAAAATGAGGTGCAACAATCATTCTAGCACCTTCTATAAAACCAGCATCAATGGCACGTTTAACATCTAAAGAGCAGTCCTCACGAAACCAACCTATATGTCTAATGGAGGTAAAACCGCCTGATAGAGCTTTTCTTGCACATTCACTAACAGCTAATGCACGCATACCATCTGAATAAAAGATAACATCTTTATCAATTTCACGCCAATCAAAAAATGAAGCATGAACATGAGCATCAATCATACCAGGAGTAACAGTTAGGGCAGAAAGGTCGATTATTTCACAATTTGAAGGAGTAGCAGTATTAGAACCAATTTCTATGATTTTATCATTTTCTATTAAAATTTGAACATTGCTTTTAAGTTCATCATGTATACCATCATAGAGTTTGCCACATAAAATTTTTTTATAATTCATTTTATAGCCTCCTAAATAATTTTTCCGTCCGCAGGAGAAGGACGGACGGAAATAGACTTTTCAATTTGATACTACTAAAAAGTTATCCGAAGAAAACAGATGCTCCAGGGCCAAGAGGTAGATTAAAAAACATCCAAGCGACAAGCATAATAATCCATGAAATTAGAAATGCAACTGAATAAGGTAACATCATAGAAATAATAGTACCCATACCAGCTTTTTTATCATATTTAGAAGCCATACCTATAATCATAGGCAGATATGGATAAATAGGGGTTATAGGATTGGTGCAAGAGTCACCGATTCTATAAACAACCTGAGCAAATTCAGGTGAATAGCCAAGCATCATAAACATTGGCACAAAAATAGGTGCAAAGATATACCATTTAGCAGTACCACTTGTCATAACAAAGTTTACAAGTGTAGTTATAAGTAGTATACATAAAATCATAGGTATACCAGTAAAACCAACATTTTTAAGGAAATCAGCAGCACTAACTGCGATTACTATACCTAAATTGGTATAATTAAAGATTGCAATAAACTGAGAAATCACAAAAACAAGCACTATATAACCAGTAAGAGATGTGAGTGATTCAGCCATAACCTTAGGAACATCATCAGCTGTTTTAAAAGTACCAACGGTAAAGCCATAAACAATACCGACAAATATAAAATAAAAAATAAGGAATGGAACTAATCCAGTAACAAATGGGCCATTTAAAACAGTTCCATCTTCACCACGAAGAAAACCATTTGCAGGTATAAGACCGATAAGAATAACAGCAATAAATACTAATGAGAAAATACCAGCATTTCTAAGACCTTTTTTCTCAATATCGGTTACATTTCTTTCACTTGCAATTTCAGAACCCTCATAAGTTCCAAGGCGAGGAGCGATAATTTTATCATTTACAATCATACCAACAATGGTAAGTAAGAAGCAAGAAGCAATCATAAAATACCAGTTGTTAGCAGGAGTGGTTGTATAAGAAGGGTCAATCATTTTAGCTGCTTCTTGAGTTACACCATATAATAAACCATCTGTACCAGTTATCATAATATTTGCAGTAAAACCAGCGTTTGTAGCGGCATAACCAGCAATAAGACCAACGAGAGGATGCTTTCCAGCTGCCTGAAATGCAGCTGCAGCAAGAGGTGGTATAAATATAATAGAGGCTTCAGATGCGATAGAACCATTTATGCCAAGAAAAAGTACAGTAGCACTTAATGCCCACATAGGAACACCTAATATAGCACGACGTAAAGCAGTTGTTAATACTCCGCTGCTTTCAGCAACACCGATTGCCATTTGCATAATTAGTACGATACCAAGAGCGGCAAAACCAGAAAAGTTACTAACTAAAGATGAAGAAATCCAAACTAAGCCATCATAGCTAATCAGATTTTTAACAGATACAGTTTCGCCAGTGGTAGGATTGATAACCTCAACACCCATAAATGACATAACAGTAGAAATTAGAATAAGTGCTAAAGTTATGTAAAGAAATAAAATAAAAGGGTGGGGTAAAGCATTACCAATACGTTCAATACATCCTAAAATACCACCAGTTTTTTTAACAGAATTAGTATTTTCTTTCATATTAAATTTTCCTTTCCCTTTACACAAAAAGTATAAATTTTGTGTAAAAAATCTCACTTCCTTTTTTATCA
>CALWMO010000180.1 GCA_944381965.1 uncultured Butyricicoccus sp. | reverse complement strand
CTTGCATTTCTTAATAAAAAACCGCCCTCAATAAATGCCTTTAAAGTTGCAAAATTATCGTCTTCTCTATCAAAACTTAAATCGTCCATAAATACAATTATTCTGTACGGACTGTTTTTTGCAAGTTCGCAGATTTTAGGGAAAACATGTATTTGTCTTGGTGATAGCTCTATAATTTTAAGTCCCTTATCAGCGTAATCATGTGCAACCGCTTTGACAGTTGATGATTTACCTGTACCCTTATCACCATAAAGCAAGATATTATTTGCAGGTTTTTTATTAAGAAATGCAAGTGTATTTGCAATAACTTGCTCTCTTTGTCGTTTATATCCTTTTAAATCTTGTAATGTTATAGAATCAGGGCATAATACAGGCAAGATTTTACCGTTTTCGTTTACCGTAAAAGATGAGGATTTCGCAAAAAAGCCAAAGCCATTATTTTTATAATGCTCTATAAGCTCATCACAACAGGAAAAAGGAAATTCCTTGCACTTAGGCAAGTTTGGCAAAAAATCGGCACATGAAACAAGCTCTGGGAAAGTATTTTTTATATACTTAGTGAAATCTTTTGTTTTTAGTTTTAAAATCTCGCTTATTGTTTGTAAATCTAAGGTTACAGAGTTTTTAATATTTTCATTTGGGTTTTCAAGATTTGCTGTAAGAGCGTTTTCGTCACATGAGATATCATTTAAAACTGATATGCAAGCATCATCTGTATTATAAATTTTATGGCAAAGTGATGCATAATTATTTGCAAACTCTTGTGCAGTTTTCGACTCAAAAACCGCTTTATAAGCTGAAATAATTGGTGTATCTAGTAGGTTACGCAAAGAAGATAAAAGAGAAAGTCTGATTTTAAGGGAATTTATATCCATAATAAACCTCCGAGATTATTTTTCTTTTAGCATATCACAAAGTTAAAGTATGTGCAACTGAATATAAACATGCATATGATAAAGAGGGGATAAATAATATTATTTAGAAGGGAGAAAATTTATGGCTAAAAAAATTTTAATTTGTAAATCACAAACAGAAGCGTTTGCTTGCCTTAGAATGCTTCAAGGAGCAGGCATAAGCGGTTCTTTATGTAAACCACCTAGAAAAAACAAAGACAGTGCATGTATATGGGGAGTAAAAATAAGAGATGAGTATATGCAAAATGCTTTAAGACGTATGCAAGAGAAAAATTTTAAACCCGTCAGGATAGAAACGGAGAGTTAAAATGATATATTTAGATAATGCAGCGACAACGCTTATAAGACCTCCAAAAGTTATAAAAGCAGCTAATAAAGCAATTTTAAATGCGGCAGGTTATGGAAGAAGTGGACACAAAGCCGCAGTATATGCGGGTGAAATAGTGTATAAATGCAGAGAAATGGTGCAAAAACTCTTTAATCTTAATTCAGCAGAACAGGCTGTATTTACGTTAAATGCTACTCATGCATTAAATCAGGCAATTTATTCATTTGCACCTAAAGCTAGAAAAATTGCAATAACAGGTTATGAGCATAATTCAGTTGTAAGACCTCTTTATGCAAGAAATATAGATTATTATATTATAGAAAGTGAGCTTTTTAATGAAAAAAGTATGCTATTAGGCGTACAGAAAGCACTTGATAATGGGTGTGATTTGTTTATAATAAATCATATTTCAAATGTTTTCGGTCAGATTGCACCTATAGAACAAATAGATAAAATGTTATATGATGCAAATGCTAGCATGATTATAGATGCATCTCAATCGGCGGGTAAAAGAAAAATAGATTTATCTAGTCTAAAATCTGTAAAAGCACTTTGCACAGCAGGGCATAAAGGACTTTTAGGCTTGACAGGTACAGGGATTTTAGTTGTTTGTACAGATGAAATTTTAGACCCTCTTATGCAAGGCGGAACAGGCAGTCTTTCAAATGATTTAAATCAGCCTTATATGTTACCAGATAGGCTAGAAAGCGGCACACCTAATATAGTTGGTATAGCATCACTTTCAGAGGGAATAAATTATATTTTATCATTGGACTATGAGCAAAGCCTAAAACATGAGCAAGAACTGCTTAAAAAAGCGGTCAAAGAGTTAGGTCAAATCCCAGATATACAAGTTTTTGAAAATGCGGAAAATCAAGCAGGTGTTTTGTCGTTTAAACATAAAAAAATACCTTGCGAAAAAATAGCCGAAAGCCTAGCAGAAAGTGATATATGTGTAAGAGCGGGGCTTCACTGTGCACCACTTGCACATAAATCTGCTGGTACTCTTGAAACAGGCACAGTCCGCATTTCATTTGGCTTTAACACAACAATGAGTGATATAAATGAGTTTGCTTTGAAACTTAAAAAAATTTTAAAAAATAATGATAAAATATGAAAAATAAGTGAAATCTATTCACAGTAAGATTAGTATGTGATAAAATAAAAATGATTTTATTTTAAAAATAATGTGTTGTGTCCTGCCGTTTTGATATATTCGGCAGGATACACCCAACGGAACTTTATGAAATAGGTGTATTTAATAATGGAATTTTGGGAAAATTATTGGCTGCTTGTCAAAAATGGCTCAATTACAGATATAATAGATATTGCAATAGTTGCTTTTTTAGTCTATCATCTCATTCGTTTTGTTAAAAATACAAGTGCAGAAAGACTGTTAAAAGGTGTTGTTATTTTGCTCGCAGCTCAGCTCATAGCTTCAAGAGCATATTTAAACACCATTAGCTTTGTACTCGAAAAAACATTCTATTACGGTGTAATTGCACTTTTAATTGTGTTTCAGCCAGAACTTCGTAGACTTCTTGAGCAGATTGGTATGGGTCATGTCACAAGACTTCTTGTGCGTCGTGAAAATGGTCAAACAGAAATTGATTATGCAATAACTCAAACTGTGCTTGCATGTGAGTCTATGAGCTGGTCAAGAACAGGTGCTCTTATGGTATTTGAAAGAATGGAGCGACTAGGTGAAGTTACAAAAACTGGAACTCGTATAGATGCAGAGCCTTCTGCTGAACTTATAAAAAATATATTTTATCCTAAGTCACCACTCCATGATGGTGCAATGGTTTTAAGAGATGGCAGAATACATTCAGCAGGTTGTGTATTGCCACTTTCTAAAAATTTAAATTTAAGCCGTGAACTTGGCACAAGACATAGGTCAGCTGTAGGCATGAGTGAGGTTTCTGATGCAGTAATTGTTGTTGTTTCAGAGGAAACTGGTGCAATTTCTGTGGCTATTGGCGGTATGCTTAAACGTCAGCTTGACTCAGAAACTCTCAGAAAAATATTAGAAGCTGAACTTATAACAAATACGGTGGATAAAAAGAAGAAGAAAAGCAACTTATTAGCGGGTAGGAAGGATAAAAAATGAATTTCTTAAAAGAACATAATGTCTTTTTGAAAATATTA
>CALWMO010000179.1 GCA_944381965.1 uncultured Butyricicoccus sp. | reverse complement strand
AGCAGCTCGCAATGCTGAAACAGATTTATCAAATGCTGATGATGAATTAAGTCGTTCTCGTGCTGGTGGTGGTATTGGTGGTATTGAATCTAATACACCATTGAATTTAGATATTGCTAGACGTGAGCTTAGAGATGCAAGAAATGCATTTGATGGTACAGAAGAATCTATACAAAGACTTCAAAATGCATCTCTTAATTTTGACAATATTACAGAACAGATTAGAAATGTAAGTGAAGCAGCTCGCAATGCTGAAACAGATTTATCAAATGCTGATGATGAATTAAGTCGTTCTCGTGCTGGTGGTGGTATTGCAAGTGGTGTTGATATTGATGATGGTGTCAATGGTAGTACAAACTCGTTAATTTCTAGGCTTGGTGAGGCTGGTGTTTGGTCTTATGCAGGAGATATTTTAAGTAACACAAGCCAAACATTAGTTTCTTCTGCTTATGGTTCTAATGCAGGTACTATGTTTGGTAGTGTCATTAGTGGGGCTACAAGTGGTGCTGCTCTTGGTACTATGGTTGGTGGTCCTGGAATTGGTACGGCTGTTGGTGCTGGACTTGGTGCAGTTGGCGGAGTTATCACTGGTGCAACTCAAATATTTGAAGAAAAAGACGATGCTTTTAAAGGTTATGTACAAGACCGTACTCAAACGCTTCTAGAACAAGAACAACAGTCTATTCAAAACGGTTCAAGCATAGCTGCTCAAAGAGAAAAAGACCTTATATCATTCAATACTCTTTTTAAAAATGAACAATATGCAAAAAATTATTTGAACGATTTATGGACGGTTGCAAGTGAAACACCATTTCAATATGATGAACTTACAGACATTTCTAAAACATTTGCAAGTTATGGTCTGGGTGTAGGTCATATGATTCCTACAATCCAAAAGATTGGTGATGCTGGTGCTGCTCTTGGTATGGAAACATATGATATGAATGAAATTGCAACATCACTTGGTCGTATGTATCAAGGTGGTACTGTAACAAGAGAGCTATTAGATATTATTGATGATAGAGGTATCAATGCTACACAAATGCTTGCTGATGCTTATGGTGTAAGTTATGGTGCAATGTTGGAAATGATTTCTGATAGCGAAATTGAAAGTCAAAAAGCATTTGAAATTATTTTGAATGGTATGGACGCTGCATATAACGGTGCTGCAAAACTTCAAGAATTGACATTTGATGGTTTAACATCAACATTGCAAGATTTACAAACTCAAGCAGATGCGGCATATGGTCAGGGTTTCAACGATACTAGAAAAGTTGGACTTCAAGACCAGATTGATTTTGAAAAGGAAAATATGGAAGCACTTGAAAAGGTTAATTATGCAATAGGTGTTTATTATGCCGAACTTGAAAATGGTAAAGAAGAACTAATACGTGAATATCAGTCAGAAATTATAAATAGCAAAGATTTTCAAAATGCTGATACTACTGAAGAATATGTAACAATAGCTGAAAAGCTGATGGAAGCTGAAAGTGCTGCACTTGATGAATATAATGCTACTATTGGCAAGGAAATAGTTGATAAACAAATATCATTAGCTAATTCTGTTGCAGAAAATGCATCAGCAAACGAGGCTGCATGGAATGCAGGATATCGAATAGGACAGCAATATAGTAAGGGACTTGCAGAAGCTGTAAAAAGTTCTTGGGAAACCGCACTAGCTAATATGTCACCACCTGGAACTACCACAGAAACTACTACAACATCTAAACCACCACTGCCTCCTAATTCAAATTCTGCTATGATTGGTGCTGCATTTGGTATAAATCGTGTACCTTATGATGATTATCCTGTACGCTTGCACCAAGGCGAACGTGTACTTACAGCAAACCAAGCTAGACAAATGGATAATGGTTCAAGTGCTGCAAATATCACTATAAATATAAGTGGTATGACAGTGAGAGAAGATGCAGATATTGACCGTATTGCTGCTGCTCTTGCTCAAAACTTAAAAGTAGCAAAGGCGGTGCAAAAATAATGCTCCGTAAATTTATTTTTAAAAACAATGTGACTGGACAAGAGGTTATTTTACCTGTTACGCCCGAAAAATTCACTATAAATCGTGGTATGCACGTTGAAACGGTAAATTTACACACTATTGGTGATTATCATATTGTGGGCGGTAGAACACTTTTTACTTGCAAAATAACAGGTATACTACCAAGACAGCAATATCCGTTTGTGTTTGCTGGTTCATCACTCAATCCATATGAGTATATATATTTCTTTCAGCTTACAAGCGATAAAAAACAAGTCTGCCGTTTTGCAATCTCTGATACTCCTACTATTGCAGATGTATATATAGAGGATTTTCAGTATGGCGAGCAGGACGGAACGAATGATGTATATTACACAATCACGCTTAGAAGGCATATGCCAGCTAATACAGCGGTACAGTCAACCAGCAATGGTACAACAATATCAGCAAGCAGCAGCACTCGCACAACTCCACTTAATATTGCAACACCTAAGCAGTACACCATACAAAGAGGTGACACATTATGGTCAATATGCAAAAAATTTTATGGCGACCCTACTCTTTATTCTAAATTGGCTAAAGCTAATAATATTCCAAATCCTGATTTAATTTATACTGGAAATACGCTCAGTATTCCAGATAAAAATAGCTTGTAAAGGGGTGATTTAATGGCTTTATCATTGTTACTTGGCGAAAAGGAAATAATAAATTTGTGCAGTAAAATCACTGTTTCTGGCTCAATTAAGCAGTGTGCAAGGACTTTAAAAGTGGATATTATTACAAGCCTTTATGATACAGCTATTATCACATCTCCTGAGCTTTACCAGCTTATACGTTTTTATGATGATGGTGATTTAATATTCTATGGCTCAATATTTACTATAACTCATGCGACTGGTAGCAGTGTAAAAACTGTTACTGCTTTTGATATGGGTTATTTCCTTAAAAACAACTATGGTACTTATAATTTTAAAAATGTAACTCCTGAGTCGGTAGCTCAGAGAGTTTGCAAAGAATATAGCATACCGATTTACAACCTAGTAAGCACTGGATTTAGTTTTAGTCGAAAGTTTTCTAATACATCTATACAGCAAATTATAGACACTGCTTATACTCTGGCTAGTGAGTCAAATGGTAACAAATACTTGACCAGATTTATAGGTGCTGCACTTTATATCTTTGTAAAAGGTGAGCCTAAAAGCTCGGCTATTATTGAGGGTGTAAGCAATTTGCAAAATATGACTTATACAATATCTTCTGATGGCATGGTTAATGCTGTAAAGGTTTATGACTCAGATGGAAATTATATCTCATCACATCAAAACAGTGAAAATGCACCGTCAAAGTATGGACTACGCACAAAAATACTTGTAAAACGTGATGATACTGATATACAAAAGGAAATTAAGGCTATTTTTGAGGATAACGATATTGA
>CALWMO010000178.1 GCA_944381965.1 uncultured Butyricicoccus sp. | reverse complement strand
AAATTTGTTAAAATATATTTATATTTTTGTGAAATATTAACAAAAAATATTGTTAAATTTAGGTATATATTTTTGAGCTTTTATATTATATAATTTAGTCACTGTTTGGCTGAACAAGTAAAATATAGAAAGATTAGGTAGTTAAAATGGAAAAAAATACAGAAAACAAAAATTTATCAGAAAGAAAACAATCACTTAGTAATGTTAAAAAAATAGCTAAGTTAATAGACGAAAGTTCTTCCCGTGATGAACTAAGAATGTTCCTGTCGTTTTTTAGTAAACCAAGTGTCTAAAATTTTAACTACACTTGAAATAACAGCATAATCATCATCATTTAAATCAGAACCACTGTTTATAATTTTTAAGCTTAAAATAAAATTTTCTAACAATTCTTCCGTAGAGGTCGTTTCAGGTACTTTTATAGTTTCTGAAATGTCCTCTTTTTTTATGTCTAATAGCTTATCAGCAGATACTTGCAAAATCTGAGCAAGTCTCTTTATTTTTAGTACATCAGGACTTCTTTTACCTGTTTCATAACCACAGTATGTACTTGTATCAATCCCTAAAGCTTTTGCAACTTCACTTTGTTTCATGTTTAATTTATTTCTTGCCTCTTTTAGTTCTTGATGAAATTCCATATTATTCTCACCTCCTTATTTGCATAATATCAAATAGTTGGCGTAATGTCAAATAAATTTAAAAAAAGTATTGACATATTGGCAAAACGCCAATATAATAAAAGCACAACATGGCGATACGCCAATAGAATGGAGGTGTGTAAATATGTATCCAAATTTGCTTGGTCAGAAAGCATATCATCACTTATCTAATGATGATATGGCAAGAATAATTGGGGTTAGTCGAAATTCATTTGACACAAAAATGAAAACAGGTCGTTTTAATGTTAAAGAATGTAAAGCTCTTTGCAATTATTTTAACAAAAGTTTTTATTTTCTGTTTGCAACAAATGAAGAAGTTGATGGTGTTTCACAAAAGGAGAATTGAAAATGATTGAAATGGTATTTTTATCCCCTAATATTAAAGAACCGTTTACAACATCTGATGTAATAGCAGAAGCAACAGGAAATAATTATCGTTCTGTTCAGCGAATAATTGAAAAGCAAAAGCACCGTTTAGAAACGTTTGGAAGGGTGCGATTTGAAATCACACCCTTTGTAACTAATGGTGGTATACAGAATAAGAAAGTTTATCATCTTAATGAACAGCAGGCGACTTTGTTAATTACATTTCTTAAAAACACTGATGTAGTAGCAGATTTTAAAGTTGAACTTGTACGCCAATTCTACGCTATGCGTTTAGAGCTTTACAAAGTTCAGATGGCAAAGGCAACTAGAAAGCCAGTACGTGCAAGCATGACAGATGCAATAAAGGCACTTCCAGAAAGTCCACATAAGCATTTTAAATATGCACAGTTCACAGACCTTGCTTATAAATTAGCACTTGGTAAAACTGCAAGACAGCTCCGTAAAGAAAGAGGAGTAGAAAAACAAGCTAATATGAGCAACTACATGACATCAGAAGAGATTACTTTAGTGTCTGAGATTGAGAATAAAATAGGCGTACTTATCGAAATAGGTATGAGTTATCAAGAAATAAAAGATAAATTATTCTCATTTAATAGAATTTCATAATTAGAAAGAAGGTTAAATTTAATGAGTCAAAAACCAAACTATACTTTGAATTTAAAAGTAGCTGATGAGTTATATTCTGAATTAACTAAACAAGCTGAAAAGATGGATATTTCTTTTGATATTCTAGCTCTGCAGGTTCTATATAACTATGTCGAGAGTCAAGCTCAAAAGCAACCTACAAAGATGAATCCGAAAGATTATAAGAATTTAGAGATGGTAAACAGTAGCATAGCTAAATCTTTAATCGAATATTCATATTTGATTAGCCAAAAGGTCAATAATGTAAAGTTTGAAAAAGAAGAATTATGGAAAATTCAAAATGCGTTTCGTGGTTTTAATCATGGTGCAAGTGCTTACAAGAAAATTTATCGAATTTTGCAAGAAGCAGAACCAAACAGCGTTATGGAACAAAAGTAAATAACCCCTCAAATGCTGCCAACATTCAAGAGGTTAAATACTTTAAGTCATTTTAAAAAGTAGTGTGATTGTGATATTCATGATGTAATTCATCAATTATCTCATACAACTTATCAAGCATTTCAGAGTATGACATAGAGGATAAATCTTCACGAGAATTTAAAATATGTACAGCTAAAGTTCCTAAGCTATCTCTAAGTACGATTTTTTGAGAGCGTAGAGCTTGGTCATTATTCTCGTAAATATCACAAGTACGTTCAACCATGAGAGTTCGCCTCCTTCCTGTATGTATAATAACAGATTTTGGAGATTGTAACAATATTTATAGTTTAAGGAAAGGTTGATTTTATGAAAGAAGAAAGATTAACAAATAGACGTGTTATAAAAAACACGGATATGGAAGTCAGAAAACTGACAAAGGAGTTAAACAATGTCATTAAAAGCAGTAATGCTACATATGAGGTTGTTATAAAAGCCTTGAAATGGTTACAGATTGCATATCAAGATAAAGGCGATAATTTCTTGGCTGATATCAGTATCAAAGATATTGCAGGTGTGAATCAAAGATTATCAGTAACTTTACCGAAAGAGGAAGATTAAAAATGAACAGTTTAAAAATATTTGAAAACCCAGAGTTTGGGTTAATTCGTACTTTGGAATTAAATGGCGAACCTTGGTTTGTCGGCAAAGATGTAGCTGAAGTGTTAGGTTATAAAAACACAAGAGATGCTTTGATTAAGCATGTGTATGACGAAGATAAAGCTGGTGTCGCTGTGAACGACGGCAGACAAAATAGAAACATGGTTATTATAAACGAATCTGGTCTGTATGCTTTAACTTTTGGAAGTGAGCTACCAACCGCCAAAGCGTTCAAGCGTTGGGTAACAAGTGAAGTTCTTCCCGCCATTCGCAAAACAGGCGGTTATATCCCAACAACTCCACAAATGAGCGAACAGGAAATAATGGCGAAAGCCGTTCAAATTTCTATGGCAACTATTGCACAGCAAAAAGATGCAATCTTAGCACTGGAAAGCAGAAATGCAATTCAAGAGCAGATTATTCATGAAATGCAGCCAAAGGCAGATTACACAGATATGATTTTACAATCTAAGAGCGTTGTCAATATCAATCAGATTGCAAAAGATTATGGTATGACCGCCCAAGAAATGAATAAAATTTTGCATGAAATTGGTATCCAGTATAAGCAAGGCGGTCAGTGGCTACTTTACAAGAAGTATCATAGCAATGGTTATACACATTCTGAAACTTTCAATATTACTCATAAAGATGGTACTCCTGATGTGGTCATGAATACCAAGTGGACACAAAAGGGCAGATTGTTCCTTTATGAAAAACTTAAAGAATTTGGTTACTTGCCAATGATTGAGAGAGGGGCATAATACCATGAAACTAATAGGAAATAAAGATGTTCAAGAGATTTTGCAAGTAAGTGCATCAAAAGCCAGTTCTGTTATTAAGCAATTACAGAGCGAAA
>CALWMO010000177.1 GCA_944381965.1 uncultured Butyricicoccus sp. | reverse complement strand
TCCAAGATTGGCACAGGTTGTTGTTTTTCCTACTCCACCTTTTTGATTAGCTATTGCTATAATTTGTGTTTCCAATGATTTTTCCTCCATTAACTATTTACTGAATAATATAAACTGAGTAAATTACTCATTGGAACATGGCTTTTTATTTTAAAATTAATGTGTGATTATAGATATATTTAATAATGTTGTGCATAAAATAATGTTTCCCTGTCTCCTTTTGGCCCTCTTGGCCCTGTTGCTCCAGTAGCTCCTTTACAGCAACACGAACAGCTATCATTTTCACCACAAAGTCTGTTTATTAAATCTTCAGGTGGATAGCACCCACCAAAATGATTATAATCATTCATAGTTTTGTGTCCTCCTAAATATATTACCGAATATATCATTCGGTAATATATATTATGCAAATCTATTTTAAACTGTTAAAATAATTTCTATTAAATATAACAGCCTCTGAATCTGGCTTAAATATACCCGCTCTTTCGTTCCAATAATTAGCACTTTTTTTGTCACCTAGTTTATCATAACAAACGCACAAACCTATACAAGGTAAATAACCATAACAATCTAATGATATAAAACCGCCATTTTGCATATCTGGTATGCAATTATATGCAGTTTCATACCAAAATTTAGCCTGATTATATTTATTAAGTTTTATATATATCATTGCTAAATCACAGCAAGTTTCTGCCCTTGGTATATCCAGCTCTAAAGATTTAATTAAAATTTCTTTTGCTTTATTAAACTCAGATTTACAAATATAACATGATGCTAAATTTCTATAAGCTTCAAGCTTATTTTCAATCCATGCATTTTTATCTTCCAGAAAAATTTCAAACATTTGAGTAGCTTTATCTATATATCCATGAGTTAAAAGCTCTCTTGCATAATAAAATTTGCCTCTTGTATCCAGTTTATTTTCATTTTTCTGATATATTTTTAAATTTCTATCGCTATTACTTTTAATTTTATGGTGTTCTATTATAGCATCTAAATATATAATTTTACCGCTTGGCTGTATGCACTCATGTACCTCGCCTTGCCAAGTAAATCCCTTTTCCCTTTTTAAAATACGCTCCCTATAATAAATGAAACTATCATTTAACTTATAAGGCAACATTATAACGTCAGCATCACTTTCATTTTGTTTCCAGCTTATAAGCTTTTTAAGCTCTTTATCAGGCACAATATCGTCTGCATCAAGCCACATTATATAGTCTGAATTTGCTTTAGAAAAAGAGAAATTTCTAGCTTTTGAAAAATCATCACACCACTCAAAATCATAGACATTGCCATATTTTTTGCATATTTCTTTTGTATCATCTTTTGAACCTGTATCCACAATTATTATTTCATCAACGAATTTATAAATACTTTGAAGGCATCTTTCAATAACATCTTGTTCATTTTTTACTATCATACAAAGACTAACAGAAACCATCATAAACACCTCATTATGGTTTTTATTATCAATATATGCAATATTTATTTTATATGCTAAGTAATCTTGTGAAAATTTCGTCTTTTCATTAAATTAAAACACTGCTATAATTGTAAAGTTATTGTAAAATATATTTAAGGGGAGTAACTATGAAAGATTTAACCAAAGGCTCACCGTTACCACTGATACTATCATTTGCAGCACCGATTTTGCTCGGAAATATGTTTCAGCTACTGTATAACATGGCAGACACAAGAATTGTAGGTACTTTTCTTGGTGAAAATGCACTTGCAGCAGTAGGTGCAACAGGTTCGGTAAATAATCTACTTGTCGGACTTATAATAGGTATGACCAATGGTTTTGCCATATTAACAGCCAGAAGATATGGTGCAAAAGACAGAGATGGTGTTAGAAAGTCAATAGGTTCTATATTTATTTTAGCTTTTATCACGGCAATAATAATAACAATAATTGGACTTTTTTGTCTTGAGCCACTTTTAAAACTGCTTAATACACCAGATGATTTAATAAATACATCAATTAGATATTTTAGGGTTATTTTACTTGGTACAACTGTAACCATGTTTTATAATGTATGTGCAACTGTTTTAAGAGCGGTTGGTGACTCGTTAACTCCTCTGCTGTTTTTGATGTTATCAACATTTTTAAATGTAATCTTAGATTTAATTTTTGTTGTTCCACTGGGTTTAGGTGTTGAAGGTGCAGCACTTGCAACCGTTTTAGCACAGCTTATATCGGTTATTCTTTGTTTATATGTAATGTATAGCCGTTTTTATGATTTATGGCCAAATCGCTCTGATTTTCGTTTAGAGTTATCTGTTGCAGGTCAGCTTTATGGCACCGGTCTTTCTATGGCTATGATGTATTGTTTAGTAAATGCAGGTTCAGTTATCTTACAAGGGTCAATAAATACCTTTGGTCAAGATATAATAATTGCACATACAGCCGCCCGTAGACTCACAGAACTATTTATGATGGTTTTCTCTGCCCTTGGTGCTACAATGGCCACATTCACAAGCCAAAACTTTGGTGCAAAAAAGCCTGAAAGAATAAGGCAAGGCTTAAAAATATCATTTTGTATTTCACTTGGTGTATGGGTTGTTATTGTTTTGGTTACATATACCGTATCACCATACTTAGTCTATCTGGTAACAGGTACTAAAACAGAAAATATAATAAATACTGCTGTACTTTATTTAAAAGTTGACACACTTTTATATTGGGTAACAGCGGGCATATCCATTTTAAGAAATTCACTTCAAGGTGTAGGTGATAAAAAAACACCTCTTATTTCAAGCACAATAGAGCTTTTAGGTAAAATAGCGGTTGTAATTTTATTAACCCCTAAGCTTGGTTATTTTGGCATAATACTTGCAGAACCTATTGTATGGGTGCTTATGGTAATTCCGCTTATAGTTCAGGTGCTTAGAAATCCAAATTATAAAGATATAAAGGCTTAAAAAAAAGTGTATTTTCTCATACAAAGAGAAAATACACTTTTTTATTTATATTTTATTTATCCTCCGAGCATACTTGCTATTATATCACGCTCTTTTAAAAGAGGAGTTTTAAGCTGCTCAATACGCTCATCTGTCATACGGCTAAGTGGCACGGAAATAGAAAGTGCATAATTTGCTTTACCGCTATAATCCTTTATAGCAACAGCAATACATCTTATATCAAGCTCATTTTCTTGGTTGTCAAGTGAATATCCAAGTTTTTTTACCTTTGCAATCTCTCTAAAAAATTGGTTTTCATCTACAATAGTGTAAGGTGTAAGCTTTTGTATATCGCTTTCCTCCCACAGCTTTTTAACCTCATCTTCTGACCAAGTTGCAAGCATTGCCTTACCTACGCCAGTACAATAAAGCGGTCTACGCATGCCTATACGGGAAACCATTCGCATGCCACCTGTTTCACCTTCTACTTTATGTATATAAACAATATCATTTCCATCTCTCATAACTAGATGTACTGTTTCACCTGTTTGCTGGACAAGTCTTTCCATAGGTGCTTTTGCTCTTTCAATAACGTCCATATTATCGGTTATATATCCGCCAAGTTCACAAATATGCATACCCGCACGATAAATGCTTGTTTCTGAGTCCTTTTGAACATATCCACGATTACACATTGTTGCTAGCAGTCTATGTACAGTGCTTTTATGAAGCCCCGTTTGACTGCT
>CALWMO010000176.1 GCA_944381965.1 uncultured Butyricicoccus sp. | reverse complement strand
AATAAGGTAGCAGTTATTTATTGGTCTGGTACAGGAAACACAGAAGCTATGGCAAATGCTATTGCAGATGGTGCAAAGGAGGCAGGTGCAGAAGTTAGCCTGATGAGCGTATCAGAAACAAATGCAAGTGAAGCTGCAAAGTTTGATAGATTAGCACTTGGTTGTCCTGCAATGGGTGCAGAAGTGCTTGAAGAAATGGAATTTGAGCCATTTTTCACAGAGTTAGAATCCAATCTCACTGGTAAGAGAGTTGCACTTTTCGGCTCTTATGGCTGGGGAGATGGTCAGTGGATGCGTGACTGGCAGGAACGCACAAATAATGCAGGTGCATATATCGTTGATAGTGAAGGTTTAAAAGTACATGAAACCCCAACAGATGAAGATTTAGATGCATGTAAGGCACTCGGCAAAGCACTTGCTAACTAAATTAACACATATCGTTCCCATAAGCTTTTAAGCATACGGGTACTTCATTCCTCATTGATCTTGTAGTAAAAGGTGTAGTCAAGAAATGGCTACGCCTTTTGCTATTGTGCTTAAAGCTTGGTTTATGATATACTTATTTAAATAGAAAATGCGAGGCAGGAAGGTGAGAAAAAATGAAAATCATGGTAATAGACGGCAACAGCATACTTAATAGAGCATTTTATGGTGTTAGGTTGCTTACAAATCATGAAGGATTTTATACTAATGCTATTTATGGTTTTTTATCTACTCTTTTTAAGCTACAAGATGAGGAAATGCCAGAACATACTATAGTATGTTTTGATGTAAAAGAAAAAACATTTAGACATAAAAAGTTTGAAACTTATAAGGCAACTAGAAAGGGTATGCCTGATGAGCTTGCAATGCAGCTTCCTGTTATGAAAGATATATTAGATAAACTAGGTATAACAAGATGTGAAAAAGCGGGTTATGAAGCTGATGATTTAATCGGCACAATTTCACGCATAGTAAGTGAAAGCTCAAACGAATGTGTTATAGTAACGGGCGATAAGGACAGTTTACAGCTTGTAGGAAATGGCACAAGCGTTAGACTTGTCACAACTAAAATGGGGCAAAGCACTACAACTAAATACGACGAGCAAACTTTTGAAGACGAATATGGATTTAAACCTATTCAGCTTATAGACTTAAAAGCACTTATGGGTGATACATCGGATAATATTTCTGGTGTAGCAGGAATTGGTAAAAAAACAGCTAATGACCTTATAAAACTCTTTGGTAGT
Source organism: uncultured Butyricicoccus sp. (assembly GCA_944381965.1). Classification (GTDB taxonomy): domain Bacteria; phylum Bacillota; class Clostridia; order Oscillospirales; family Butyricicoccaceae; genus Butyricicoccus_B. The sequence continues at coordinate 2,483 of CALWMO010000176.1, read as the reverse complement.
GTGGAAAATATATATAAAAATATAGATAGTGAGCAGATTAAAAAAGGTGTTCGTGACAAGCTTATATCAGGTGAGCAAAGTGCAAAAGATAGTTATTGGCTTGCAACTATTGATAGAAATGCACCTCTTGATATAGACCCTGTGAATTTACCAGATGAATTTATTGATGAAACCGCACTTTTTGAGATTTTTAATAAACTAGAGCTTAAAACATTTATAAATAGACTGGGTTTAGTTTCATCAAATGATAATGTATTTGAGCAAAAAGAAATTGAAATTATAAATCTTACTGATTTTAATGATATAAAAAATCTAGAACAAGAAAATGAGTCACAGCCTGTTTTTGTGCATATAAATAAACCGCAATCAGCTGTTTGTGTGCATACAGATGATAAATATTATATTATTAAAGCTCATCAGTTTACAGAAGATGAGTGGTTTGAGATTTTACGCCGAATATTTAAGCTAAATGTCGTTATGCATGATGCAAAAGAGCAGATAGTAAATCTTATGAATTTAGGAATAAATACAGATGGCATAAAGTTTGATACATGTCTAGCTGCATATTTATTAAATCCGGCAGAAGGCTCATATGATTTACAGCGTGTAGTACTGTCTTACTGTCAAATAGAGCTTAAAGAACCTGAATTTGATAAGGAAGATGCATTTTTAGGTTTAATTGATAATGAAGATATGTCAAAACAGCTTGCACTTTGGACACAGGCAATAGAAAGTTTGTATAATGAAGTTATGCCAAAACTAAAAGCACAGCCAGAGCTTGAAAAACTGTATTATGAATTAGAACTCCCGCTTATGACTGTGCTTGCTGATATGCAGAAAATCGGCTGTAAAGTAGATGCTAATTTACTGCGTGAGTTTGGAGTAAATCTTGATGAGCGTATAGATAGTTTAACAAATGAAATATATGATTATGCAGGCACAGAATTTAAAATAAACTCACCTAAACAGCTTGGCGAAATACTTTTTGATAGGCTTGGATTGCCAGTACAGAAAAAAACAAAAAGCGGATATTCTACAAATGCAGAGGTTTTAGAGGCGATAGCGGGTTATCACCCAATAGTAAATGCAGTTTTGGAGTATAGACAACTTACAAAACTTAAAAGCACATATGTAGATGGATTGTTAAAAGTTATAAATCCATCTGATGATAGAATACACTCGCATTTTCAGCAGACGGTAACAGCAACAGGTAGACTTTCTTCGGTAGACCCAAACCTTCAAAATATACCTGTTCGCACAGAATTAGGCAGAGAGCTTAGAAAAATGTTTGTTGCACAAGATGAAAACCATGTGCTTATTGATGCCGATTATTCACAGATTGAGCTTAGAGTGCTTGCACATATCGCACAAGATGAGGCTATGCTTGAAGCATTTAGACATGGTGCAGATATACATGCAGCAACAGCATCTAAGGTTTATGGAATAAATATTAAAGATGTGACAAGCCAAATGAGGTCAAGTTGTAAAGCGGTTAATTTTGGTATTGTTTATGGTATTTCGGATTTTGCACTTGCAGGTGATTTAGGAATAAGCCGTAAACAAGCAGGCGAATTTATAAAAAGCTATCTGGAAACCTATACTGGTGTTGATAAATATATGAAGGATATAAAAGCTAGTGCTAAAGAAAAGGGTTATGTTGAAACGTTGTTTGGCAGAAGAAGATATTTACCAGAGCTTTCAAGTAAGAGTTTTCCGATAAGGTCATTTGGTGAACGTATAGCAATGAATACACCAATACAAGGCACAGCAGCAGATATAATAAAAATTGCAATGCTGAGAGTTTGGAAACGTCTAAAAGCAGAAGGATATAAAACAAAGCTTATTTTGCAAGTGCATGACGAACTTATTTTGGAAGCACCGCTTGACGAGCGTGAACAGGTTACAAATTTACTTACTGAGGAAATGCAAAATGCAATAAAAATGGACGTGCCACTTGTAGCTGAGGCACATTATGGACATGATTGGTATACAGCTAAGGGGTAAGATAATATGAAACTTGGCATTTTAGGAACTGGAATGATTGCAAAAGAGGTTTTGCAGTTTGTTAATGAGTTTGAGTTTGAAAGTATTTATATTTTAAGTACCGAAAAAAGCATAGAAAAAGCCAAACAGTTAGCTAAAAAACATAATATTTCAAAAGTATTCACTGATTATGATGAAATGCTTGAAAGTGATGTTGATGTTTTATATATCGCACTTCCAAATCATTTGCATTATGAGTTTGCTAAAAAGGCATTGCAAAGTAAAAAACATGTTATCTTAGAAAAACCGTCTACATCTAATTTTGCCGAGCTTGATGAGCTTATAACTCTTGCAAAAAACAATGATGTATACTTGATTGAGGCGGTAAATTTATATCATTTGCCGGCATACAAAGCATTGAAAAATGATTTGGATAAAATCGGACAGATAAAGATTGTAAGTTTAAATTACAGTCAATATTCTTCACGTTATAATGCTTT
>CALWMO010000175.1 GCA_944381965.1 uncultured Butyricicoccus sp. | reverse complement strand
GCTGTTTAGGAGGTAAATAACATGAAACCACTAACCGAAAAACAAAAACGTATTTTAGATTATATAAATGAATTTACACTCAAACAGGGTTATCCGCCATCTGTGCGTGAAATTTGTAACGAAGTTGGACTTCGCTCGCCATCTACTGTTCACTGCCATATAAAAAGATTGCGTGAGCTTGGATACCTTCAGCGTGACGATGGCCGAACACGCTCTCTTTCTGTTAGAGGCGGTGCAACTATGACCCCTAGAGTGCCTATACTCGGCAGAGTAACCGCTGGTATGCCTGCACTTGCTGTTGAGCAAGTGGAAGGTTATATACCTTATGAAAATGCATCTTCCGGTCATGAGCATTTTGCATTAAGAATAAGCGGTGAATCTATGATTGGTGCGGGAATTATGGACGGTGATATTATTATCGTTCGCAGACAGCAAACAGCTAGAAATGGGCAAATAGTTGTAGCTCTAATAGAAGATGAGGCAACCTGTAAACGTCTGATTTTACAGCATGGCGAAGTTTGGCTTATGCCAGAAAATGAAAACTATCCACCTATAAATGGTGAAAATTGCTCAATTTTAGGAGTTGTAACCGCTGTTTACCGTGACTATTATGTTTAAAGTTTTAATGTGAGAGTAATATGAAAAAACTGACTGATAATGTATGCTATACAAAAGGTATAGGTCCTAAAAAAGCCAAACTGCTTGAAAAACTAAATATTCATACCTTAGAAGATGTTTTGAATACCTATCCAAGAGATTATGAGGATAGAACACATATTACGCCTATATCAGAGCTTGTAGAAGGCGAAAAAATGACCATTCGTGCTGTTGTTGGCACTGAGCCAAGTGTAAAACATATAAGAAACGGAATGGATATTACAAAATGTACGGTCTATGATGATACAGGTACACTTGAAATAACTTATTTTAATAATAAATATGCTGCGGCACTCCTTAGACGTGGTACAGAGTATTTGTTTTATGGTCGTGTGCAGCAGTATGGAAATAGATTCACTATGACCTCACCTGTGCATGAAAAATGTGATGAGAATACAAAGGGGAAGATTGTGCCTGTTTATCCCCTCACAGCGGGTATTTCACAATATGATTTTGAAAAACTAAGCCATGATGCTTTAGATTGTGAATTTCCAAAGGATAATGACCCAATACCAAATGTTGTTTTGGAAAAATATAATTTATTGCCACTTGATAAGGCTATAAACCAAATTCACAGACCACAAACTATGGATGATATAGCAAATGCTCGCAGACGTATTGTGTTTGAAGAACTTTTTTTGCTTTGTTGTGGACTAAACCAAATGAAACAGCATAGAAAACATGAACAAGGTGCAGTATTTAAAAACACAAATCTTGACGATTTTTGGAATTTAATAGGTTTTAAACCAACTAATGCTCAAGTTAGAGCGGTAAGCGATTTAATAAAAGATGTTAAGTCTGGCAAACCAATGAATAGACTAATACAGGGTGATGTTGGTTCGGGTAAAACAGCAGTTGCAGCAGCTCTTTGTATGCTTGCGGTTAAAAACGGGTATCAAGCCGCTGTTATGGCACCTACCGAAATATTAGCCTCGCAGCATGAGCAGTCACTTGCACCTATTTTTGCAAAACTTGGTATACAAACGGTTATTTTAACAGGCTCTATGGGTGCTAAAATAAAGCGTGAGGCACTTGAAAAAATAGAAAATGGTACTGCTAGTGTTGTAATAGGTACACATGCACTTATTCAAAAAGGTGTTAAATTTGCTAGACTTGGTGCGGTTGTAGCTGATGAACAGCATCGCTTTGGCGTAAATCAGAGGGCAATGCTGAGAGAAAAGGGCGACCACCCTCATACTCTGGTTATGTCTGCTACGCCTATTCCTCGCACACTTGCACTTATTATGTATGGTGATTTAGACGTATCAATTATAGATGAACTTCCGCCAAACAGAACCCCAGTCGAAACTTATGCAGTTGGAGAAAAAATGCGTAGGCGTGTATTTGGTTTTATGGAAAAGCAAATTTTAACGGGTGGTCAGGTTTATGTTGTGTGTCCACTTGTTGAAGAAGGAGAGCTTATGCTCAAAAACACAGAAAACTATGCAAAATCACTCGCTAAAGTGTTTCCACACAGAAGAATAGGTGTACTTCATGGAAAAATGAAACCGTCAGATAAAGAAAATGTTATGGAGTTATTTGCAAGCGGTAAACTGGATATTTTAGTATCGACTACGGTTATTGAGGTCGGCGTAAATGTGCCTAATGCCTCGCTGATGGTGGTTGAAGATGCAGATAGATTTGGTCTTTCTCAGCTTCATCAGCTCAGAGGTCGTGTCGGTCGTGGCAAAAGAAAATCATACTGTATTTTCTTTGGTGCGGATAAAAGTCTTATGGCAAAGCAAAGACTTGGCATTTTAACAAAGACAAATGACGGTTTTGAAGTTGCAAGAGCTGACCTTGCACAGCGTGGCCCAGGGGATTTCTTTGGTAACCGTCAGCATGGTTTGCCTACACTTAAAAATGTGGATATTATATCCGATATGCAGGCTATGGAGCAGGCTCGTTATGAGGCGGAAATTATATTAAATACTGATGAAAATTTAGAAAATTATCCTGTGCTAAAAAACAGAATAGAGCGTATGTTTGAAGTAACAGGCGGAAACTTTAATTAAAATAATAAAAGAAGGGTGAAAATATATTTGATTATTCTTGGACTTGACCCTGGTTATGCAATAGTTGGCTATGGTGTTGTAAAATATGATGGAAGAAAATTTACACCTATTCAGTATGGTGCGATAACAACCAAAGCAGGTCAGCCTATGCACCACAGGTTATGTGAAATTTATGATGATTTATGCACCATTATTGATACTTTTCACCCAGATGATGTTGCGGTTGAAGAACTGTTTTTTAATACCAATATCACAACAGGTATTCAAGTAGCTCAGGCAAGAGGTGTTATTTTGCTCGCCTTAGCACAAAAGGGACTTATGCCTAATTCATATACACCGCTTCAGATTAAACAATCTGTTACCGGTTATGGTAGGGCAGAGAAAAAACAAATGATGGAAATGACAAAGTCCATGTTAGGGCTTACTAAAACTCCAAAACCTGATGATGCAGCAGATGCACTTGCAGTTGCAATTTGTCATGGTCACTCCAAAAGGAGCAATATTTGGGAAAGCAGGAGAATAAATTAAATGTTTTATTACGTAGAAGGATTAGTAGCTCATGTTGAGCAAGGTTTAGCTGTAATTGATTGCGGTGGTGTGGGTTATGCCTGTCACACATCACAAAATACACTATCTAATATACAAATGGGCGAAAAAGCAAGGCTTTATACTTGTCTGCATGTTAGAGAGGACATTTTTGAGCTTTATGGCTTTTCTGACCAAGAGGAGTTAAATTGTTATAAAATGCTAACAAGTGTTTCGGGTGTAGGGCCAAAGGCAGCACTGTCTATTTTATCGGTCGCTCCGCCGTCACAGCTTGCACTGGCGATTATTACAGAAGATGAAAAACTATTAACTCAAGCTCAAGGCATTGGCAAAAAAATCGCTCAGAGAATTGTTTTAGAACTAAGAGATAAAATGAGCAAGGGTCAGCTTGAAACCGCAGCAAATGCGGGTAGTGTGGTAAATATGCCTCAAAAGGGCAGTGTAAACCATATACAAGAGGCAGTAGCTGCTCTTATGGTGCTTGGTTACTCTCAA
>CALWMO010000174.1 GCA_944381965.1 uncultured Butyricicoccus sp. | reverse complement strand
CATATAGTTTTGAGCGATTATATTCATTTCCTAAAAAGTTGCCCACAGTTATAAGTGCAGTTTTTGTTATACCTTGACCATCTTGGGCAAGCTTTGAAACGGTTGTATATATAACTTTTTCATCTGGCCAAGTTGCTTTATAAACAATAGCAGCCGGAGTATCTTCTGAGTAGCCACCTTCAATTAGACGCTTAGAAAGCTCCTCTAGTCTACCAGCAGATAAGAAAATAACCATTGTAGCATTATGAGCGGCTAAAAGTTCTATTTTTTCTTTAGATGGAACAGGAGTTCTTCCTTCCATACGGGTTAAAATTACCGTTTGGGATACATCTGGAAGGGTGTATTCTGCTTTAAGTGCGGCAGCTGCACCACAAAAAGATGATACTCCAGGGCAAATTTCATATTTAATACCCTCTTTGTCTAACCAGTCCATTTGTTCCCTGTGAGCACCATAAACGCAAGGGTCACCTGTATGCAGACGAACAACAAGCTTTCCGGCTTTTTCAGCTGGAATCATGACCTGCATAACTTCTTCTAAGGTCATTTTTGCACTATTATATATTTGACAAGTATCTTTTCTATCATTTATGATTTCAGGATTTACAAGAGAACCAGCATATACTATAACATCAGCTTTTTTTATTAAATTTGCACCTCTTACAGTAATTAAATCGGGTGCACCTGAACCCGCACCAACAAAATAAATCATAATTTTAGTTCTCCTTTGAAATTATAATTGAAAAATAGCCAGTTGGATTATCCAGAGTATCAAGGTCAGTTATAACACGCTCCTCTGGCATAGTAGCACGTTCTATAAGTGCCGCATTTTTAAGTTTGCCCTGTTTTCTTAATTTTTCACGCACATCTAGTATAGATTTACCTGCTTTCATAAGCACTTTTGTACCAGAAAGTGAAAGCCCTTCATCTGTGCTATTATGTGATGCCGGCACGATATGAAGCATTTCACTACCTTCAACAAGAGCCATATTTAATGATGCTGCAGCCGCACAAAAAGAAGGTACACCTGCTATAATTTGAGCATTATAACCACGTTCTAAAACTAAACGATGTACATACCAGTAAGTAGAATAAATGCTAGGGTCACCGAGAGTTAAAAAAGCCACCGTTTTGCCTTTATCAAGCAAAGCACATATTTTATCAGCCGCTAATTCATGGCTTTCCTGCATCTTTTGTTTATCTCTTGTCATTGGCATATTACAATATAAGATTGTTTTATTCTTAATAAATTCAGCAGCAATATTTGTAGCTGTTTTATCATTTCCATCAGATTCTGGTGCGGCAACTATATCACATTCTTTTAAAATTCTAACCGCTTTTAGTGTCATAAGTTCAGGGTCTCCAGGGCCTACACCGATACCGTATAAAATACCTTTATTTTTCATTTTTTAACTCCTTACAAAGCTTAAAAGCTCCATCAGATTTTGATAAAATTCCAAAGTGGTTTGTAAACATTATATATTCAATTTGCACTTTATTATAAACTCGAATATTAAGTCTTTTTTCTATGCTTTTACCTATACTTTCAAGTATAGGATTTAATAAACCTGTACTTTTTAGTATATCTAGACATTCATCAATAGTTATAGCATTCATTAAACTTTGAAGTTTATCATGTGATACACCTAAAATAGCTGCATGCGAAGTGAATATTTCTTGTCTGCCATCTGCAACTGATGAATGTGTATTCATAACACCAGCAGCTATTTTAACTAGTTTTCCTGCATGTCCTACAAGTAAAATTTTTTTAAAGCCTTTAAATATTGCATAATCAATAGCATCACCGATAAAATTAGAGCATTTAACTGCTTTTTCAAGTTCAAGACCTAGTGTAAGCTTTGCAAAATCAGCTCCATAATTACCAGGGCATAAAAAGGCGATTTTTTGACCTTCAGCATATAATGAGTCAAGCTCTAAATGTGTTGTATCCATAAGAGCTTGTTCACTCATAGGCTCTACAATTCCGCTTGTACCTAAAATAGATATACCGCCAATAATTCCTAAATGTTGATTATATGTTTGTTTTGCGATTTCTTCACCGTTTTCTGCACATATTGTTACAGATAATCCACCTATATAATTTGCTTTTTTCATAGCAAGTTTTACTGCATTTTTAATTTGCTGTAAAGGTTTAGGATTTATTGCAGCTGAACCTATGGGATTTGCAAGACCAGCTTTAGTAATGCGACCTACACCATATCCACCATCTATTATTATTTCTTTATCTATTTTTTTTACATATGCAAAAATGCGTATTCCATTTGTTACGTCTGGGTCATCTCCGCTATCCTTACGAATGGCACAGCTTGCTATATTATTTTCTATTTTTATTTCCTCTGGGGTAAGTAACAAATATATACCTTTTGGTGTGTTTAGTTTGATTTTATCAGGACATTCATTGGTAAGCAGTAATAAAGTAGCGGCAAGAGCCGCAGCCGCAGCACATGAACCAGTAGTATAACCATATCTGAGTTTTTTGCCATTTTTATAAACAGTTTGCATTGAAAAAATCCTTTTTATATAAAAAAATACAGTTTAAAGTGCAAAATTACACAATAAACTGTTCTGAGAAAAAACTTAAAAGCCCTAGCTATAAAATTAGGGCAAAAGCAACAGAACAGTCATCGCTCGTAACTGCTGTAAACAAAATATAAAAGCAGGTATTCTGGCTTAGATATCAACATTTTATTGCTGCCTTCCCGAAAAACAGTGGCAATATTTGAATAAAACTACATCTTTACAGCGGCGTGACCGCTGGGGAATTGCACCCCATTCCCTTTTAAGCTTATATTAAAAACATAAGCACTTTTATACATTCAATTATAAATAATTTTAGACTAAATAAATCTATGTGTCAAGTCAAAACGGATACATGTCAGACATGTATCCGTTAAAAATCATGGTTTACAGGTTTTACATTTTTCATATCCTTGGTTTAATAATGTTTGAATATCACCTGTATAAGTTTGTTTATTTTCTTCTTTTGTGTTTTTAAGACCACTACAATCAGGTTTATGAATTTTTTTAGAGTTTGTATTTAAAACATATGTGTTTGAGCTCTCAGTTGTTGAATTGTTAGAATTACTGATTGGTACTTCAGTTGAAAGCCAGTTGTCCCCTGTTGCATAATCAATAGTTATTTCAGGCTGATTGTTATACACATAAACATTGAAACAAATACCTTCGCCACTATCTTCCACAGAGTATGCTTCCATTTGCACACCACTTGCGACAAGATTATCACCATCATAAATTGGTGTAATTCTATACATTACATGGTTATCAGTTTCATCAATATAGTCAGCAACCATGTTTTCAAATGGCAACATTCCCTCAACATTCATATATCTTGTACCAGTTATAAGATTTTTCTCATTAGCATTTTCACCTGTTAGCTGATAACCAATTAAATGACAACGATTATAAAGATAACGACCATCTACAAGATTTTTATCATATTCTTTATTATTCCAACCGCTAGGTTTTACACTGCTTATGTCACCACGCTTTTCATTTTCATCTGGCATAATTTCTTTGCCGATGTTTGCGGTTGCAACTCCACAACGTCCTAGACTGTCAAGTTCGCTGTATTCTTCAAAAGCTTCGGTATCAAGTAAGCTTTCATCAAAATCTGGTTTGTTATCATTTATTACAGCATATGGCTCACCGGAAAAATCTGGTATTTCACTTAAAAGATATGAACTTTGGTTTATAGGATTTTCAACG
>CALWMO010000173.1 GCA_944381965.1 uncultured Butyricicoccus sp. | reverse complement strand
ATTTTTTTTAAGTTACTAGCCGGTGATAAAATTTCAGGTTTAAACATAACTTTTCTCCAATCAAATTAAAAAATCAAAGGAAAGAACCTGCAAAATTTTACAGGTTCTTTATAAATTTTAAGAGTTTGAATTTTTAGCTTCAGCAAAAGCCTCCTGAGCTTTTTCTTTATTTTGTTCATGTTTACTATTAGTAGATGCAAATAGATGAGAACCATCAGGCATAGCAACATAAAAATAATAATCATGCTCGTCAGGATGAGTTGCAGCATAAAGAGCATTATAACCAGGGTTGCAAATAGGAGTAGGTGGCAAGCCCTCATGCAAATAAGTGTTATAAGGTGTATCGGTCTGCAAATCAGCTTTTGTGAGTTCTCCACTTGTTCTACCTAAGCCATAAAGTAGAGAAGCATCTATTTCAAGATAAGGGAAACTTGAGCTATTAAGACGATTGTGTATAACACCAGAAATCATTGAAAATTCTTCAGCAACTTTTGCCTCACGCTCAATAAGTGAAGCTATTATAACAGCCTCTTCTATACTAATACCAAGCTCTTCCGCACCATTTATAATATTTTCATCAAAGCGATTATCAAAATTATTAAGCATTTTATTTATTACATCTTTGACAGCATCACCATTTTTATAGAAAGTATAGGTATCAGGGAACAAATAACCTTCAAGCCAATTTTGAGATGGTGGTAACTTATCTTCTAAAAATTCATGTTTAAAAGGATAATTATTTAGAGCTTGATTGAGGTCTTCCTGTGAACATACACCATTTTCTACAAGAGTCTGTTTTATTTGAGTTATTGTATAACCTTCTGGAATAGTTACAGTAACAGTATCCTGTGTATCTGAATTTCTAAGACTTCTAGCAATTTGTGCATAGTCCATGGAAGGTGAAAGCTTATAAGAGCCGGCTAACACATCGCCATCTTTATCGGTTACAAGCAGAAAAATTTTAAATATAAGACCGTAATTTACAACATCTTCCTTATCAAGTTGACTGCTTAGCTTTGAAATTTTAGTATTTTCTTCAACTTCAAGTATAACATCTTTATCGTCTTTAACAAGTGCAAATACATCGTTTGCAACAAATATGGCAATAAACGATAAAACAATAGAAATTATTAAAATAGTTATAAGGTATACCAAGGTTGATGCACAGCCCTTGTTTTCACTTCTTTGATTATTTGATTCTTGATAGTCATAATAATCATCATCATAATCATCATATTGCATATTGTTTCGATTCATAAAACACTCCTAAATGATTTTAAATACTGTTTTTGCAAAAAAAGAAATTATAAATATAATTGAACCTAGATTAAGTGTTAGAATACAGACTGCTTGTTTTGTAGGTCTTGTGCATTCTTTAAAATATGGAACTCTTCCGGAAAGAAGCAGTTTCTCTGTGCAAACTAGTGCTAAATATATAAATAAAAGCGATATAAACAAGCATACAGGAACAATATATTTCCATATGCCAAAAGCACTATATGTATCAGTAAGCCAAATCATAAATAAATAGCACAAACTATTTACAGAGTGGGTTATAGCAGAAAACCATATAGATTTAAATATATAGGTTAGCCAAGCGAGCACTAGACCTAGAATAAATGCACCTACAAAAGTATAAAAAGATAAATAAAGCATTGCAAAAACAAGAGCAGATAATATAATAGCTATTTTAGTTCCAGCATATCTTGAAAAAACAGTAAATAATATACCGCGAAAATATAATTCTTTAGTAAGAGCAGGAATAATAACAAGACTAATTAAATATAAAATAAAATTACGTTGAATATCTCGTCCACCAATACCCAAATGGTTTACACCAGAAACGTCTTGATTTCCGATATACAAAAAAAGCATATTTAAAAGAAATGATATTAAGCAGGTTATTATACCTAAATATATAGCAAAACGTATATTTTTAGATTTAAGCTGTTTTGTATCAGATGGAATTATTATTTTATTATTGCCTCTTATTAATGCAATCATAAATATAGTTGGTAAAATAAAAGCTAATATTTCAGAAAATAAAATATTAATTGCGAATGAACCAGTTTTAAATGCTTGAGATATTGAATCAGATGCTACTAGTATGCAAAAACAGATATAAATTGATAATCCAGATAAAAATGCTGATTTATGTTTAATCAAATACTAATCACCTGACTTTCTGTAAATATAAAATCACATGGTATATCATGGTTTTCAGCAAAAACATTGTCTAATATTCTATTATCATAGCACAATATAGCTTTTTTAGCATTAGTTTTCGCTAGAAATCGGTCATAATACCCACCACCGTAACCTAGTCTGTGACCATTTTTATCAGCAGCAAGACAAGGTATAATACATAAATCTATGGCATTTTCCAGAGTTTGCTTACAATTTAAACTAGGCTCTAATATGCCATAATTTCCTATCTCCAAATCATCTAAAGATAATATCTTATGAGCAGTCATTATACCATCACCAATGGTTTTAGGCACACATACAGTTTTATTATTTTGTAGTGCATATTTTATTATATTTATTGTATCTATTTCTGTATCAAACGAGCAATAACAAAAAATAGAATTAGCATTTTTAAAGATAGAGCTTTTTATAATGTTTTCTGTAATTTTCTCATCATTGATTTTTCTTATATAAATAGAAAGAGCATTTCTCTGCTCTTTCATTTTTTGTCGTAATAATTTTTTATTCTGCTTAACCATAACAAATAGAATCAGCAACCTGTTTAGCCGCTGCACCTCCCATTATAGCTGTGCATAAAGCTAAAGCAAAATCCATAGCACCGCCTAAAGCACGACCAGTGATGATTTTACCATCAACACAACAATTTTGGTCAACAACAGTAGCTAATGTCATACCGTCTTCCATACCTGGGTAGCAAATTGCCTTTTTATGTTTTAATAAATCCATAGAGCCTAAAACAACCGATGGTGCAGCACAAATAGCACCAATATAACGGTCATTATCAGCACAATATCTCACTAATTTATGAACAAATTCAGATTCATTTAAGTTTATAGCTCCTGGCATACCTCCTGGTAAAACTACCATTTCAGCATCTTCAAAGCAAACATCTTCTGGTAAAATATCAGCAATTATAGGTACATTATGAGAGCTAGTAACCGTTTTACCAGTAATACCAACAGTTTTCACATCAGCACCTGCACGACGAAGTAAATCAACAGGAGTTAATGCCTCTACTTCTTCAAATCCATCAGCTAGAAGAACATATACCATAATAAAACCTCTCCTTTAATTGAGCATTAAATTTATATAACCAGTGCTTGTATTATCATTTTTGCGAATACAGCCTAAAGCATACGCATTATCAAATTGCAAGCCTGATAATTTACAATTTGGAATTTTAAAATATCTTTGCATATTGGCTATACAAATATTTTTATACTCTGGTTTAAATACAAATTCCTGAGCATAAAAGCTATTTTTATCTAACCAGACAAAAGCGTAACCTATAAACTCATTTTGCAAATTATACATACAAATAGCCTGTCCACCGCAGTTATTAAATAAATCAATCTGTCTTTGCCATTCGATTTTATCACGAATTATATGATATTTGTTATCCGCTACTAAATCATATAAGCTCTGCATATTATCTATATCCCAAGCTTTAGTTATAGATATTTCATATTCACACTCTATATAATTATTTAATTTTATTTCTGATATATTAAATATTGGTTTATAGTCAAATTTTGCGTAAAAATCAAATAACCACTTTTCTTGAGGTATT
>CALWMO010000172.1 GCA_944381965.1 uncultured Butyricicoccus sp. | reverse complement strand
ATGTCTTTTTGAAAATATTATCTTTGCTTATAGCAATTTTCCTATGGTCTTTTGTGCTTTTATCTGAGAATCCAATAAAAACGCAAACATTCTCAAACCAAACAGTACAAGAAATAGGAAAAGAAGCCTTGGCTGAACGTGGACTTATGATGGTCAATACTGAACAGGCAAAAATAACTCTAAAAGTCACTGGCACAAGTAAGGATATGGCGAACCTTACAGCTTCAGATATTATAGCTCAAGTGGATTTATCTAATATACAAGAAGCTGGGGTTTACTATATTCAACCAGCAATAACTGTGCAGAAAACAATAGAATCTGTATCTTTTCAGCCTAGAAGACTGCAAATTACAATAGAAAATGTTATAACTAAGGAAGTGCCTGTAAAAGTTACAACAATGAATACGCTTGGGGAAAATCAACTTATAGATGATTTATCACCAAGTCAGGAAAGTATAGAAATCACTGGTGCAGAAAGTGTGGTAAACACTGTTGACTATGCACTTTTAACTGTGGATTTAGAAAATATAACAAAAAATAAGGCGCAAACTTGTAGAGTTGCACTTTATACCGAAGAAGATGCACTTGTGGATTCTGATTTTGTAAAGCCAGCAGTTGAAACTCTCGATGTTACCGTTGGATTAAATCAAGTTAAGACTGTTCCATTAAATATAAATGTTGTTTCATCAGCTACATTAAGCAAGGACTTAGTCACAGTTACTATTGCACCTGAACAGATTAGAGTTTATGGTAAAGAAGATGCTCTTAGTCAGTTAAGCTCAATAAATCTGGGCTCAATAAATCTTGCTGATGTTAATGCAGATGGCGAAGAACATGCTTTTACAATTAAACTGCCTGATGGCGTAAAGCTTATGGAGGGTGAACCTAAACAGGCAAGAGTTAAACTATCTATGAAAGATGGAGTGTCAAGAACATTGACTGTTACTAATATTAAATTAGAAGATACATCTGGTGAGAAAGATGTTTATTTGGAAAATGCTTCGCTTGATGTTAAAGTTGAGGGTAAAGCAAATGTAATGGCTAATATTAAACCAGAAAATTTACATGTCACTGTAAAAGTTGATTCATCTACACTTGAAGTAGGTACACATGATGTGCCTTGTCAAATTTCATGTGATATAACTGGAGTTAAAATATTAAATGAAAACCCAACAATTAAAGTTATTGTTATGCAAAAAGAGGCGGTGGGAAGTTGAGTATTTATGTATCAGGTATTCGTTTGCCATTTGATGAACCCGAATACTTAGCAATAGATGAAGCTTATAAAAAAACCAAGCTTTCACATACAAATGTACAAAATGCTTTTATTTATCGTGTGTCAATAGATGCAAGACGTGGTAAAATATCTAAGGTTTATACTGTAATTCTTGATGGTGTTCAAAACGAGCAGAAAATTGTAGAAAAGCTAAACGATTCCAATATTAGATATCGTAAAATAGAACCATTTGAGCCTGTACTTGGTAAAAAGAAATTACAGAACAGACCTGTTGTTATAGGTTTTGGCCCTGCTGGTTTATTTGCGGCATATATTCTTGCAAAGTACGGTTATAAACCTATTGTAATTGAACGTGGCGATAAAATAGCCGAAAGAGATAAAAAAGTAGAGAGTTTTTGTAATGGTGGTAAGCTTGATGCTAATTCAAATATCCAATTTGGTGAAGGCGGTGCAGGAACATATTCTGATGGCAAACTTACAACAAGAATAAATGACACTCGATGTGACGAGGTTTTAAAAATTCTTGTTAAGTTTGGTGCTCCTAAGGAAATCTGTACTCAAGCTAAACCTCATATAGGTACTGATATACTTAAAAATGTTGTTTGTGCTATGCGTCAGGAGATTATACGCTTAGGCGGTCAGGTTCATTTTAGAACGGCACTTACAGGTATTAAGGTCTCAAATGGTAATTTAGTAGCTATTAAGACCGAAAATGGAGAAATTGCATGCGAGCAAGCAATCCTTGCTATCGGTCACAGTGCCAGAGATACATTTGAAATGTTATATAAAGAGGGTATACAGCTTGAGCCTAAGCCTTTTTCTGTTGGTGTGCGTATTGAGCATTTACAGCAAAAAATAAATAACGCACTATATGGAAGTTTGGCTGATAAGTTTAATTTGCCTCCAGCTGAGTATAATTTATCACATAGAGAGCAGGGAAGAGCTTGTTATTCTTTCTGTATGTGTCCAGGAGGACAGGTTGTAGCTGCTCAAAGTGAGGAAAACACTGTTGTTACAAATGGTATGAGCTATCATGCACGAGATGGATTAAATGCTAACTCTGCACTTGCGGTAAGCGTTGACCCGTCAGACTTTTATAATGGCACTCCGCTTGGTGGCGTCGCTTTTCAAAGAAAAATCGAAAAAGCTGCTTTTATGGCAACTGGTGGTTATAAAGCACCTTGTCAAACGGTTGGAGATTTTCTTGAAGATAAGAGAAGCAAAAGCTGTGGTGAGGTTAAACCAACTTACCCAATCGGCGTGGAATATGGAAGCATAGCTGATTGTCTGCCTGAATTTGTTGTAAATCAGCTTAAATTAGGGCTTGGTGTGTTTGGTAAGAAAATTCGTGGATTTGATGATAAAGATGCACTGCTTACCGCACCAGAAACCCGTACATCTTCTCCTGTGCGTATTAACCGTGATGAAAACCTTTACAGCCTTACAGCAAATGGACTTATACCAACTGGTGAGGGTGCAGGTTATGCAGGCGGTATTATGTCCGCTGCGGTAGACGGTATTCGTGCTGCAAGCTGTATTTTAGAGCAATATTCTTCAGAAGGGATTTAATATAATGATTCAAAAGGCTGTAGTTAAGAAAATTTTAGATAATACACATGCTGAAATTGAAGTGCAGCGTCAAAGTGCTTGTGGTCACGACTGTGCAAGCTGTGGCGGTTGTGGTGCACCTCAAGAGCGTATAAAAGCGGTTGCAATAAATAAAGTTCAAGCTGAGGTGGGCGATATTGTAACCATTGAGGGTGAAAACAAACAAATCCTTCGTATGGCTGCAATAGTTTATACTATGCCTATTGTTATGTTTTTTGTATTTGTTATCATTGCAAGCCTTGCGGGAATGAAAGAGGGTATCGCAACTGGTATCGGCTGTATAGGCATTGTAATAGGTATCGCTTTTTCTGTGCTTTATAATAAAAAAGTTAAAAAAGAAGGTAAAACTTTTTTCACAATTATTAAAAAAGGTTAAAATTTAAAATTTAGACACAAAATATACTTTTAAGTAAATTATAAACTAAAAATTAAAAATACTTATATATATCTTAGCAGTTAATATATAAAATGAAATAATTCTGCCTGTATATGCTTTTGCAGGCAGTCTTGTTTTTTTCTTAAAAATCTTGTAAAATGGAGTGAATACTCAAATGTTTGGTTTTATACGTCCAGTAAAGTCCGAACTTAAAGTGCGTGAAGTAGAACGGTTTAAACAGGTTTATTGTGGCTTATGTCATGCAATAAAAGAAAAGTATGGTAGTTTTCATACCATGTTTTTAAGCTACGATATGACTTTTATGGCTTTACTTCTAAGTAGTTTGGAAGAAGATGAGCCAAGTATAACCTATAAAAGATGCGTGGCAAGCCCAATAATAAAAAAACCAAGCTGCACTATGGACTGTGGTATAGAGCATACTGCGAATTTAAGCGTACTTTTAAATTATCATAAACTGAACGATACTATAATGGACGAGAAAGCTGTAAAACGCTCGGCGGCGAGAGTTTTAAAGGTAATGGCAAAGCCTGCATATAAAAAGGCTAGCAT
>CALWMO010000171.1 GCA_944381965.1 uncultured Butyricicoccus sp. | reverse complement strand
AGATAACATTGTAACATAGAGATAAAATTTTTTCAATAAAAATTAACAGGCAGAGAATTTATTGCTCTCTGCCTGCTCAATAAAATCTAAATATAAAAATTAACTTATATTTATATAATAATACAATCAATTTCTTATTTAAAGCACCAATATTCTAATTATCTATAAATATCTTTAATTCCTCTGGAGTACCTAAAACATGTACCTTTTCTGGTTGAATATTAGATATATAAATTTTTCCACCCTTACTCAAAAGATAATTATATAAGGGTGCGACATACTTCTCACCATTCACAATATCTTCCAAAACTTCAGGATTAGAATAAAACTCATCATAAAGCTTTTCATAAAGCTCGCAGGTTTTAAAATAATATGCACCTAATGTACAATTATCGGATATACGAACTTTTTCTTTTATTTCTACCGCTTTTCCATCTTCACCTAATCGCACAAAACTCCAGTGATCACCATCTGCATGAAAACAAGGAATAAATCCATCACCTTTTAACTCCTCGCTGTTCATTTCTCCTGCTTCAACATATGTATCAATATTATAAATTAATAATGCGTGTTCTTTGTTCCAATACTTTGATGCCAACATAGCTGTTGTTGCCTGTCCATCTGTTAAGTAATCAAGCAAAATGATTTGATACTTTTCAATTTTTAATTCATTACATTTTTGTCTGATAAACGCGTTAACATCATTTACATCATCTTTCATGGCAATAAAAATATACTTATCTACTACATCTGAATATCCTGTTAAACTAATCATAGACCACTCAAACAAAGTTTTTCCCTTTGCTTCAATCATATATTTTGGTACAGTATACCCAGCTTTACGAAATCTAGAACCAAGTCCACCCATTGTAATTACAACATCAATTTTATTATCCACAGTTATTCCTCCTTTTTGATTTGTTTACATCTCGATTTTTCACAAATTTCATTTAATTCTTCTGGTGTATGACGAAGAAATTCATCTGGACGTACACTTCTGTCATCTACATAAAATCCATTGTGTCCTGGCCAAACTTTTCCTAAAACAATCTCATCATATGGTATATTCCACTTTTTTAGCCATTCAAGTAATACTGGTAGTGTATTCTTATTGATTAATCCCATATTCCCTTTATAGGAATTCATATTTCTTGAAGAAAATAACACAATCTTTGCACCATCTTGTTTACATGCTTTCAACTTTTCTACCATTTCTGGAAATGGTATTAAGTCTGCATAGTTTTCATCTTTTTTTTTGATTGGACATAGTGTTCCATCTATATCCATAACAAGTGAATATCCTTCATACATATTCTTCAATCTCCTTTAGAATATTACAAGCATTTAAAATAAAACCATATACTTTGTGTGGATTATCAATATGAAGTGGTAACATAGATAAAAATAAAGAGGCTTCGTAAATTCGAACAAGTAAATAATTATATCCATTTTTTTCTACTTTATTTTTAAAAACAGAAATATACTTATGGTTATCAAAATCAATATGTAATTCTGTATGAAAGTTACTATTAACAATAATTTCAAACAAACCATTATTAAAAAAATCATACCTTCCACATATACTATGGCTTAGTTTTGCAATATCATAATATGGATTTGTCCATAATTCTTCTTCTGTTAATGCTCCTTTTGGATCAATGAACTTAAGAGTCTTTGTTGATTTATTGTACATAGTATTTGCAAAGCAAGGGTCTCCATGTCCAATAACATTAATATAGTCTTGCGACACAGTTTCTTCAATTCGTTTTTTTAGTTGCAAATACTTATCATAAATTTTATCTATCGTTTGCTCATTATTAAGACTGAGTAACTTTGAAATTGTTTCAAATTGTGGTAATTTTTTCAGTTCATCTATACGCTCTCTCACTTTTTTTATATATAACATATCTGCAATATTTTGATATTGTTCTTTTGTAACTTTACGTTTATGTCTATGGTTAAAAAAATAAAAATATTTATCGAGAATTGTTTCCAGTTCTTCTTCATCTACAGAACCATGAACCCATTTAATAGCAAGATCAGTCATATGAAGCCTCTCCATGGTATATGAAGCTTTATCATCGGTTTCATGATAACCAAACGGCTCTACAAACCACATTTGCATATCCTCTGGTAATAGGTGAAAAAAAGTATATTCTGCCTTAATCTTCTTTTTATTTGAAGAGCTCTTTACAATTGTATATTCATCACCTTTTAGCGTATTAAAATATCGTGCATCAAAATTACCTGTAATGCACTGGATAAAATTTTCTATTTTACCAATATTTATGATGCCATCTATCAAAATTGTGTCCGGTATCATTCGTGCTGCCTTTATCGAAGAAACAGAAGAATCTCTACTAATCATTCTGATAAATTCACTGTATGATTTAATATTTGGATACATCATTCCAACAACTGTATTTTCACACAATAAAATATAACTCTCATCAATAAAAGATATTTTTTTCATTGTAAGTAAAAATGCTTCCTCATCAGACACTACAATATTTGAGAAAATGTGTAGTACCTTACTACCATCTTCATATTTTTTTTCCAACTCTGTTGAAAGCTGATTGAATTCATATTTAGACTTTAGCAAAATAAACTGTACATTTGGATATTCTTTTGTGAGAATATTATAAATTCGGTCTTTCAATGTGCATCTCTTTACAACTACATCAGAAAATCCTTTTTCTCCTATAATATCCATAATAATTTCACTTTTGGGAACAGTGTCATCATAAACAACTACAATATTCATATTTTTTCCCTTCTTTTACATACAAAATGCATAATCAAATACACAACAAAAAGTAATATAACAGTTGCTACTACAAACCAAGTTAAATTGATACAATTACCAATTCCAATAGTTGCTATAAGATAATCTTGCATCAATTTAATATTTATATCTTTTTTATTAACAATATTGAATAAATATGCTCCTCCAATTTCTACTATCCATGCTAAAATTGATAGAACATATATTATCATACCTTTTCCTTTTAATATACTTGATATCGAACGATAGAAAGAATTAAATATTTCAATTCCTGACAACCATTTTATAGTACGTTTATTTGCAGGTTTGCAAATCAAATATTTTTTCCAATAATTGCATATTTTGGGAGATGTCATGTAAATTATCAATGTAGCAAATACAAATGTGAGCAAAATCTCCATTAACCATATATGCTCTAAAGGTCCTAAAAAACTAACTATTAATAATATTGTAATCAATGCCAATGTATCAAAAAATCTATCTATAAGCACAAATAAAAATGCACGAAAATAACTATTCATACTATAACCATAGCAATATATTCGGAACAATTCACCTAATTTTAAGGGTATTATTGTACTTATAAATATTGTTTTGCTGTACTGTTTTACATAATCTGCTCCTTTTATTAAATAATCTCCTTGTATAACAAAGTAAAAACGTACCGCTTTTATAAAAATAATTATAAATGCAAAAACAATCAATATTACAATACTAGAAAACTGTATGCTTTGAATATCTATATCTTCATCTAAAAATCGATAGTAGAATATCCATGCTGTCAAAATAATGATAATTATATTAACTAGTAAATATACATTCTTCTTCATAACATACACTACTTTTTATTCAACTTTTTTCTTAATTGAAAACTGTAATTTAAAGTTCTTTTTATAAGCTTAAGCCTTGCACCCATACCTGTATTCCATGACGACTCACCATTTAAACGATTGCTTTGAGGAGCATTCCATCTTATTAACTTATAATTCTGTGAAAGAGCTACATAATACATAAATAAG
>CALWMO010000170.1 GCA_944381965.1 uncultured Butyricicoccus sp. | reverse complement strand
CAGAAATCAGTTCCCATTTGACGATATAAATCATAGAAATTTTGAAGCATAATCTCAAAATCATGTTTTAAAGCAAGATTTCCATTATCGGTTAGATATATACAGTAACTACGTTCATCTGTTGATTTTTTTTCTCGTTTAATGCACCCTTTTTCATATAAAGCTTTTAAAGAGCGACTAACTGCTTCTTTTTTCATACCACTTATTTTACTTAAATATAATGGTGTGCAATCATCTTGTGTTAAATAAACCCAAGCGAGTAATTCTCTTTCGCTAGATGTTAGGAATTCTTTTTGCTTTTTTACTAACATAATTCTTGCAAATTGATTTAATTGTTGATGCATATTAAGCATTTTTTGCCAATCAATCATAATATCCTCTTTTCAAAACAAATTAACGTTGTTAATTATATTATTGTTTAAACTTTTTGTCAATATAACACTCATTTTAAAACAAACAAATTAATTTAAATAATTGACTATAAATTAAAACACCTCAAAGTTCATACATTGTTTTAATGTATAACTTTGTGGTGTTTACTTTTATCTAAAAATGTTATAATTTAGTTATAAGATTCTTAGAAGGAGAGTTTAAAATGCCTATCAATAATGCCATGAAAAAAGCTTTACATGCTCTTTCCTATTCATCAAATATTGACATTTCAAAGACTTATAAACTAGCAAGAACATTTAAAATGATAAAAACGTTAGCACCATTATATAGAATATTTGATAAAAATATAGAATGTAATGGAAGAAAAGTTCTTGTCAGATTATATCGTCCAAAAGCGCAGACAAAAGACCATCTTATTTTATTTTTTCATGGTTGGGGTTGGGTTTTAGAAAATATAAATACATATAATAATGTTTGCAGAAATCTAACTAAATACACTGGTTATAACGGCTGAATATGACCCTTTGCGTGATGAGGGTGAAGCATATATTAAATTCAACTTTATCGGAACGTTCATCTGACGGTTTTCAAAAATATTATAATTACAACAATAAAAAAATATTGTACTTACTGTACCAGTTAATTTAAGAAGCTATTTTCCAACCGAAACAGCAAGAAATTTCTTTTCTACTATTCGAATTGCTTATAATTTCAATCAATCAGGTGATGATTTTGAAAGCATAATAAAACATACAGCTGATTCATTTAAAAATGAGCTTACACATGAAAAACTAGCTTCTCATATGAATATGCTATCTTCACTGGAGCATAGTTTTTTACTTAGACCTATACCTCTTTTTTTGAAAAATCCTGTTTTAAGAATATCTGGCAGTATATCAGATTTATATGAAACGGCTACGATATCTAATATAGGTAAATTTAAAATTCCTGAGCCTTTACATAAATTTATAAAAGGTTTTGGAGTTTTTATGTCTACTTACATTAAGTTTTATACTTAGACTAATCGCACTTATATGCATTGTTGTAAGTACAATATGTGTGCTTGTAAATACTCAAATTATGCCACAAACTGGAAAGGCTGGTCAATAAGCTTTGTTTTACCATGTGTTTGTATCGTTGGTATATTAACTTTGCTTATTATATCTTTATTACTGAATATTTCTGTACAGTCATTCATATTTACATTTATGGCTACTTGTTTTATTTGGCTTATACCTCTTATATTATATCTATTGGGAAAATTAAACATAGTATATCCTAGTTTTATTTGTAGTGGACTATCTATAATAATCATTGCATGGTTTTTGCTTTTTAGATTTAAAATTATAATCTCTGAAATAATAAGACGTTTTCATATGTAAAATAATTAGTTAATGCATAAATATTTAAAAATATAAAGTATATAATATATTTAATGCTGATAAGCTGTAATAAAATAAGCGTAACAGTTTTAAGTAACTGCTACGCTTATTTACTATATTTTGAAAAATAATAAATATTTTATATTAACAAATATACTATTTAGTGACTTTTTTTATACTATCTTTCATTTGTTTTATATACTCACCTATATAACAAGGTGCATTTGTGCCATGTTTTTCTAAAAGCTTGATAATAGCTGAACCAACAATAACACCATCTGCAATATCTGACATTTTTTTAGCTTGCTCAGGTGTTGATATGCCAAAACCTATGGCACATGGTAAATCTGTATTTTCTCTTACTATTTTTACAATAGAATCTAAATCGGTTTTTATTTCTTTTCTTGTTCCTGTTACGCCTAAACTTGATACAATATATATAAATCCACTTGCATTTTTTGCGATTTTACTTATTCTATCCTTAGATGTAGGAGCAATTAAGGAGATTAAATCAACATCATATTTTTTACAAATAGGTTCAAATTCGTCCTTTTCTTCAAATGGTAAATCTGGCAAAATTATTCCGTCAATTTGTGTTTCTTTACAAAGTGAAATAAACCTTTCTGCACCGTATGAAAAAACAACATTTGAATATGTCATAAATACAAGCGGTATTTTAACGTCTTTTCTAATTTTGCGTACAAAATCAAATATTTTATCTGTTGTAATTGAGCCTTTTAAAGCTCTTATATTAGCTCCTTGTATAACAACACCTTCGGCTGTTGGGTCTGAAAATGGTATACCAAGTTCAATTAAATCTGCACCATTTTTAATAGCCTCTTTTATTGCTTTTTCGGTAGTTTCTAAGTCTGGGTCACCGCAAGTTATAAAAGGTATAAATGCCTTACCGTTTTCAAAAGCTGATTTTATTTTACTCATTGATATTTTCTCCTCTGTAACGGGCGATAGCGGCACAATCCTTGTCACCTCTGCCCGATATTGTAATAACTATAATCTTATCTTTATCCATTTTAGGTGCAATTTTCATAGCATGAGCCACAGCATGAGCCGACTCAATAGCTGGGATTATGCCTTCTGTTCTTGCTAAATATTCAAATGCACAAACCGCTTCTTCATCGGTTACAGCTACATATTCAGCACGGGATATGTCATGTAAATAAGCGTGTTCTGGGCCTATTCCTGGGTAATCAAGCCCTGCTGAAATAGAGTAAACAGGTGCGATTTGACCATATTTATCTTGACAAAAATAAGACTTCATACCATGGAAAATACCAAGTTTACCAGTGTTTATAGTTGCTGCAGTTTCAAAAGT
The DNA here is from genome assembly GCA_944381965.1 of uncultured Butyricicoccus sp. Classification (GTDB taxonomy): domain Bacteria; phylum Bacillota; class Clostridia; order Oscillospirales; family Butyricicoccaceae; genus Butyricicoccus_B. The sequence goes on along the minus strand of CALWMO010000170.1, from coordinate 755 downwards.
ATCTATACCTCTGCCCGCAGCCTCACAGCCTATAAGTTTTACATTTTTATCGTCAATAAAGTGATAAAAACTTCCTATTGCATTAGAGCCACCACCAACACAAGCTATAACGAAATCTGGTAAGCGTCCTTCTTTTTCTAAAATTTGCTCCTTTATTTCCTTAGATATAATCGCTTGGAAATCACGCACCATTGTAGGGAATGGGTGAGGTCCCATAACTGAACCTAAACAATAATGAGTATCATCAATTCTGTTAGTCCATTCACGCATAGCCTCGGATACAGCGTCCTTAAGTGTAGCAGTACCACTTGTAACAGGTATAACTTCAGCACCCATAAGCCTCATACGATAAACATTTAATGCCTGTCTTACTGTGTCCTCTTCGCCCATAAATACTACACATTCCATGCCCATAAGAGCGGCAGCCGTAGCGGTTGCAACACCATGTTGACCAGCTCCGGTTTCAGCGATTAAACGGGTTTTACCCATTTTTTTAGCAAGTAAAGCCTGACCGAGTACATTATTTATTTTATGTGCTCCTGTATGGTTTAAATCTTCACGTTTTAAGTAAATTTTTGCACCGCCCAAGTCATTTGTCATTTTTTCTGCAAAATATAGTCTTGATGGTCTTCCAGCATATTCATTAAAAAGTGTATTTAATTCTTTATTGAAATTTTCATCATTTTTATAAAAATTATATGCTTTTTCAAGCTCAATAACCGCATTCATAAGCGTTTCAGGTATATATTGACCGC
>CALWMO010000169.1 GCA_944381965.1 uncultured Butyricicoccus sp. | reverse complement strand
GTATTTCTCGTCAGTTATGGTGGGGTCATCGTATTCCAGCTTATTACTGTGATGATTGCGGTGAAATGGTTGTCGCTAGAGAAGATGTTACCGTTTGTCCTAAGTGTGGCGGTACTCATATGCGTCAGGAAGAAGATGTATTGGATACATGGTTCTCATCTGCACTTTGGCCTTTCTCAACTCTTGGCTGGCCAGATAAGACAAAGGAACTCGATTATTTCTATCCTACAAGCGTGCTTGTAACTGGTTATGATATTATTTTCTTCTGGGTTGCTCGTATGATTTTCTCTGGTATGGAGCAGATGAAGGAAGAACCATTCAAAACAGTTTATATTCATGGTCTGGTGCGTGATGCACAGGGCAGAAAAATGTCCAAGTCACTTGGCAATGGTATCGACCCACTGGAGATTATTGACAAATACGGTGCTGATGCACTGCGTTTCACTCTTGTTACTGGTAACTCTCCAGGAAATGATATGCGTTTCTCAACTGAAAAGGTTGAATCCAGCCGTAACTTTGCAAATAAGATTTGGAATGCATCTCGTTTTATTCAGATGAACCTTACCATTGATAAGGCAGAACTTCCAGAAACACTTGCTCTTGAAGACAAGTGGATACTTGCTAAGTTTAATGACCTTGTTAAGGCTGTAACCGAAAATATCGACAAATATGAGCTTGGTCTTGCGGTTCAAAAGCTCTACGACTTTATTTGGGATAACTTCTGTGATTGGTATATCGAAATTGTAAAACCTCGTCTGCAAAATAAGGACGACGTACAGGCTAACGAAAACGCTCAGAAGGTACTATGTTATGTACTGTCTAACACAATGAAACTTCTGCACCCATTTATGCCATTTATCACTGAAACCATTTGGCAGGCACTTCCTCACGAGGGCGAAAGCATTATGATTTCTAAGTGGCCAGAATATCAGGAAAGTCTAAACTTTGCTGTAGAGACAGAGCAGGTTGAAACTATTATGGACACAATTCGTGCTATTCGTGCAAGACGTGCTGAGATGAATGTTCCACCATCTAAGAAAGCACAGGTTATTCTGTTTACAGAAAACCGCAACGCTTACGAGGCTGGTTCAACATTCTTTGCAAAGCTTGCTTATGCATCTGAAATTCAGTTTGTAGATGCTGCACCTTCAAATGTAGAATCTATGGTTTCTGTTGTTACCAAGGGTGCTCAGGTTTATATGCCTATGGGTGAGCTTGTTGACTTTGAAAAGGAAAAGGCTAGACTTGAAAAAGAAAAGGCTAAAGTTCAAAAGGATATTGATTTTGTTATGAAAAAGCTCAATAATGAGGGCTTTGTAGCAAAAGCACCAGAGGCTGTTATCGCTCAGGAGAGAGAAAAGGCTGCTAAGTATCAAGAGCTTATGGACAAGTTAAACGCAAGTCTTGCTGCACTTGGATAAAACATTTTAACAGCAGGGGAGAATAAAATCTCCTCTGCTTATTTTTTATGCTTATAGGTGATTTATATGAATGTAATAGAACATATTCACTCACATGGTAGATTTTCGGGAAAAGCGGGACTTCATAGAATAAAAGCCCTTTGTGATGCTCTTGAAAATCCACAGGATAAACTTAAATTTATACATTTGGCGGGTACAAATGGCAAGGGCAGTACCGCAACAATGATTGCAAGTGTTATGGAAAAAGCGGGTTATAAAACGGGACTTTTTACCTCACCATTTCTTGTAAAATTCAATGAGCGAATAAAAATAAACGGTCAAATGATAAGTGACTCAGACCTTGAAAGACTTACAGAAAAAGTAAGCAGAGCCGAGCAAAATATAAAAATTCCAGATGGTGAAAAAATCGGAGAATTTGAATTTGTAACTGCTTTGGCGTTCTTGTATTTCTTAGAGCAAAAATGTGATATTGTTGTTTTGGAAACAGGTTTAGGCGGTTCATTTGATGCGACCAATATTATAAAAAGTCCTGAAGTTTCGGTTATAACTCCGATTTCACTTGACCATGTACAGGTTTTAGGCAATACACTTTCTGAAATTGCAATGACAAAAGCCGGAATTATAAAGCCAAACTGCAAGGCGGTTACAGCAAGTGGTCAAGCTAGAGAAGTTATTGAAGTGCTTAAAAATATAAAACCCGATATAACAGAACCTAAGCCGGTTTTTCAGTCAAAATGTGATTTAAACGGCGGAAGTTTTACATTTAAAAATGAGAAATATAAAATTTCTATGATAGGTGAGCATCAAATACAAAATGCTCAAACAGCTTTACAGACGATTTTTGAGCTTAAAAATATTGGTTGGGATATAAAAGAAAACGCTATAAAGCAAGGATTAGAGTGTGCTAAGATTTCGGGAAGAATGGAGAAAATACATGAAAGGCCACTAATTTTGCTTGATGGTGGACATAATATAGATGGTGTAAAGAGTATTGCAAGTACAGTAAAAACACTTTTAAATGACAGAAAGCTACATTTAATTATTGGTATGGTACTTGATAAAGATGTAAAGGCTTGCACCGGAATTTTAAATGAACTCAGTGACTCTATTACAGTAACCGAGCCTGATAACCCTAGAGCAATGAAAGCTGAAGAACTTGCAAAATGTTTTAATAAAAAAGTGGATATTTATCAAAACTCTTACGATGCATTTAATAAGGCTTTTGAAGTTTCCAAAGAAGATGCGGTTATAATCTGCGGTTCACTTTATCTGATTGGTGAGGCAGAGAGTTTTTTTAACACCATTACATGATTCGGCAAAAATAGAATATTTGTTTATTATAAAATAAGCCTGTGAAGTATTGTACTTGCAGGCTTTTTTTAGTGAGGTGAAATTTTATGCAGATTACACACAAGCGAATGGGTGATAAAATTGTTATTTTTATAGAGGGTGAACTTGGAAACCATGAGGCAAAACAGATTTTAAATTATCAGGAAAATATTGTTTCACTCTATATTGATTCACCTATTGTTTTAAACTTATCTGGTCTTACTTTCATGGACTCTTCTGGACTTGCTGTGGTTGTAAATTTATCAAGGGCATTAGAGCGAACTGGGCGAAGTCTTACAGTTGAAGGCACACCACAAAATGCAATGAAAATTTTTAAAGCAGCAGGTCTTAATAAGAAAATCGAGTTTATAGACGGAGTGTAAAACAATGAAACAAGTAACAAATAAAATGTCAATTAAATTGGAAAGTCGCTCGGTAAATGAAAGCTTTGCACGTCAAACAGTAGCAGCTTTTGTGGCTCAACTCGACCCAACTATGGAGGAGTTAAATGACATAAAAACTATTGTTTCAGAAGCGGTTACAAATGCCGTAGTGCATGGTTATCGTGACAGACTAGGTATAATAAATATAACAGTTAGACTGTTTGAAGATAATATAGCTGAGATTAAAGTTAAGGATTCAGGTTGCGGAATAGAGGACATTGAAAGAGCAAGACAGCCTATGTTTACGACTGGAGATGAGCAGCGTTCTGGCATGGGCTTTACAATTATGGAGAGCTTTACGGACAAGCTCAAAGTGCAATCTAAATTACATAAAGGAACTCAAGTCACACTGATTAAAAAAATCAGAGGACGGGAGGAACGTCAGTGAGTGAACAATTAGAGCTTATAAAAAAAGCTCAAACAGGTGATAAGCTTGCGGGCGAAAAATTAATAATAAAAAACAGCGGTCTTATATGGTCTATTGTAAAACGCTACACAAATCGTGGTGTTGAGCAAGATGATTTATATCAGCTTGCATGTTTGGGATTTATAAAAGCAGTTAATGGTTTTGATGGCGATTTTGGCACACAGTTTTCTACATATGCTGTGCCCAAAATCGCAGGAGAAATACGCAGATTTCTGCGTGATGATGGAAGTGTAAAAGTCAGTCGTTCTGTTAAA
>CALWMO010000168.1 GCA_944381965.1 uncultured Butyricicoccus sp. | reverse complement strand
ATTCATAAACCTGATTTTTTAGCCTTTTTCCTTAATGAATTTAGTTCTTCCTTTGTGAATGTTACTTGTAGTTTGTTATTACGCTTAGTCATTTTTAGTACTCCTTGTAGTTTTATTTTGGGGGTTGTAGGGGGATTATTTCCCCCCTACTTTTTTGAATTAGTACATGCTAATTCGTTGCTTGCTAATGGTTAATCCAAACGACAAAATCATACTTCTGGGTATAGCTTTTTCTGCGAATAGGGGGTCTATCTTTCATACTCCTTCCTTTGCTGGATTTTGAGCATTATTTTAAGCTGTTCATTCACGTCTTTGCCTTTTTGTGGTGGCTCATCTCTTATGTTGTAATTGCCCATCAGCTTATCCATAATGGCTCTTGCTGCATCTCGCCCTGCCTTGTCGTTATCTAAATGTAAAGCTATATTTTCCACTTGCCTATTTACACTTAGATATTGTTCTAAGGCTGGAGGAATTTTATTGCTACTTTGGAACACGCCAGATAAAGATAGATAATTTTCATTTCTCCAGTTTCTGCCTGATAGCAGTTTTAATGTTGCATAGCTTAACAGGTCTATTGCTGACTCAAACACATGAAGATTTTTGGATTGAGGGTTTTCAATGATACAAAAACCATACTTTTTATTGCTGCCTTTAACATCGCCTTTATATGTTGCTATTGTGCTTCTAAGTGCTGCATATCTTGGTTTGTGTGTTTCATCAAAGCCAACAAAAACAACATTATGATAGTTTTCCGACTCATATATAAGACCTTTTTCAAGGCAATAATCTACAATAACTTGATGTATTCCTCTTGAAGATAGGTACTTTTTTAAAAGTGCATTGCTATCATTTTTCTTTGGTAAACTAAAGTTTTTAGGTGGTACAGACACATTAGGTTCGTATTTTGGAATATCTGTACTTTTTTCATTTGTAAGCAACTTAACTGCCTCTACAAACTTATATCCCTTAACTTTTATAAGGTAATCCAGTGCGGTTTTACCACCAATTCCACGAGAAAACCAATTCCATTTACCATTGCTTATCTTTAGGCTGTCATGTGTTTTGGTGCAGTAATTTTCACCTGAAATATGCACCAGTTCATCTGGTTCATACGCTTTTAAATAGCTTATTAAATCCACCTCCCTTGCTTTTTGTATTTGTTCTTTTTCGACATAAGGCATGTTATTCCTCCTTAATTTTAGATATAAAAATAACCGTAAAGACTTAAATCTCTACGGTTTATTAGCGTTCATAATCTCTATTTGAGCAATTAATTTCTTCATCTGGCTCGCTATCTACTATTTCTGACTCATTTTTGTCTATATTAAGCATAGCATTTAGTTCTTTCAGCCTATTTGATTTTGTTTGTAGTTCTTCTTCATATATAAATGGCTTATCCACCTCCTGTTTTGCATATTCCAGTTGAGTTTTAACATTTTCTAACTGACCTATACTTTCAACCTTTCTATCTGCAAAGCTATCTAACATATTATCTATTCGCTGTATATTACCAAAAACATCATTGCCAAGCGTAACTCTATGTTTTAAATCATGCTGTAAGGTCAGTTGAAATGTTCTAGTCATAACCTCAAATAATAATTCCATCTTAAACCCACGATATTCGCCTATTGGAATAGGTTCTGGACTTGTTTTTGCCTTACAAACCTCCAAAATTGCACTGCCTTCCGCCTTTTTATCTGTGTACAGCTTACCTTCAATTTGCATTGGTGAAAATCCATCTTCATTTTTATGTGTATTTTCGCTTAAATGCTTAATATCCGACTCAAAACCGTTTATTCTTTGCTCTAAAAATGCTATCTTCTGTGGAAATTCCTTTATAATTTGGTCTTCTAATGAATATTTTTGGCTTAAATGGTTAGATTTCAGCAGTTTTAAACGCTGTACATCTATATCTAAATCCATCTTTTCTTTTATATATGGATTTCCAGTACAAAGTGCCTTTATTTCTGCATAAGAAAGTGCGGTTTCGTCTATATCTTCAGCAGCTCTAACAGGACTTTTACTGGTCATAATCTGACCTATAAACTTCTGTTTGCTCTCAACAAGCTGATATAAGTACGAATCAAATGTGTTTTCGGTAACATAAGTGTAAATTTGCACTTCTTTGTTATCATTTCCTTGCCTTATTATTCTTCCTTCACGTTGCTGCAGGTCGCTTGGTTTCCAAGGGCAGTCGATATGATGCAATGCAATTAATTTCTGCTGGCAATTCGTTCCAGCTCCCATTTTCATCGTACTTCCTAGCAAAATTCTTATCTGTCCTGAGCGTACCTTGCCGAAAAGTTCCTTTTTTTGCGTTTCTGTGCTTGCTGAATGAATAAATGCAATTTCTTCTGATGGTATACCTTTTTCTATAAGTTTTGATTTTATATCATCATAAACATTAAAACTGTTTTCACCATCTTTATTATTAGCTTTTGGTGTGGATAAATCACAAAAAATCATTTGTGTAGACCTTTTATCCGCTGTTTTTTGCCAAATCTCATAGACATTATCTGCACAAGCAGAGGTTTTTCCATTTTCGCTTTGTGGTAACATAGGATTTACAAGCCTTTGGTCTAATGCAAGTTTTCTGCCATCATTTGTTATAAGTAACATATTGTCTACACTGGAGTCCACCATTTTATTTCTAACTCTTTCGGCTCGTTCAGATAGACTTGCTACTATTTCTTTTTGATGTTCTGACGGCTTTAAAACAACATTTTTATATTCTGCCTTTGGTACAGGTAAATTTAACATATCTGCTGTTTTAATGTCTGCCACTTCTTTAAACATAGACATAAGCTCTGGCAAGTTATAGAACTTTGCAAAACGTGTTTTTGCTCTATAACCAGTGCCTTCTGGAGATAATTCAATAGCTGTTACAGTTTCGCCAAAAGTTGATGCCCACGCATCAAAATGCAGTAGACCATTGCTTTTCAGCGTGTTATATTGCAAATATTTCTGCATTGTGTACATTTCCACCATCGAATTTGAGATAGGAGTACCAGTGGCAAATATTATGCCTTTACCGCCTGTTATCTCATCTAAATAACGACATTTCATATATAAATCACTAGACTTCTGTGCTTCTGTTTGGTTTATACCACCAACATTTCGCATCTTTGTAAATGCAGCTAAATTCTTATAGTAATGTGCTTCATCAATAAAAAGTCTATCTATACCTAGTTCTTCAAATGTTACCACATCATCTTTTCTGCTTTGGTCGTTTAGCTTATCTAGTTTAGATTTAACCGTCTTTTTTGTACGTTCAAGCTGTTTTACCGAAAATTTATCTCCTCGATTTCGCTTTAATTCGGCTATTCCGTCCATAATTTCTTCAAGTTGTTCTTCTAAAATCTTTCTCTGTCGTTCTATTGACATGGGGATTTTTTCAAGCTGGCTATGACCTATAATAACGGCATCATAATCACCTGTTGCAATTCTACCGCAGAATTTCTTACGGTTTTTAGTTTCAAAGTCCTTTTTAGTTGCAACTAATATATTGGCAGACGGATAAAGTTGTAAATATTCGGTTGCCCATTGCTCTGTTAGGTGATTTGGTACTACAAAAAGCGATTTTTGGCACAGTCCAAGTCTTTTACTCTCCTGTGCTGAGGCTACCATCTCGAACGTTTTGCCACCACCTACAACGTGTGCAAGCAGTGTATTTCCACCATAAAGCACATGAGCAATGGCATTTATCTGATGAGGTCTGAGTGTTATTTCTGGATTTATTCCAACAAAATGAAGGTGACTTCCATCATATTCACGAGGACGAATACTATTAAATTTTTCATTGTAAAGCTTACAAAGCTGCTCTCTTCGGTTCGGTTCTTTCCATATCCAATCGGTAAAAGCCTGTTTTATAAGCTGTTGCTT
>CALWMO010000167.1 GCA_944381965.1 uncultured Butyricicoccus sp. | reverse complement strand
CAAAGAGATGTAAACAGAGCAATTTTCCATATAGCTGAGGAAACAGGTATACCACTTGTTGCTACAAATGATGCACATTATCTTACAAGAGAAGATGCTAAAATTCAAGATGTGCTTATGGCAATTCAAATGGGCAAAACCGTCGATGACCCAACTCGAATGAAATTTGAAACAGACGAGTTTTATATAAAAAGTCGTGAGGAGATGGAAGAGCTTTTCCCAAATCACCCAGAGGCTCTTGATAATAGTGTGAAAATCGCTGAGCGTTGTAAGGTTGATTTTGAGTTTGGTAAATATCATTTACCTATGTTTGATGTACCAGAAGGGTATACTGCTAAAGAATACCTTGTTAAGCTCTGTGATGATGGCTTTAAAAAGCGTTATCCTAACGATGATGGAAGTATCAAAGAGCGTTTAAAATATGAAATTGATATGATTTCTAAAATGGGTTTTGTTGATTACTTCTTAATTGTGTCTGATTTTATAGCTTATGCTAAAAATAATGATATACCAGTAGGCCCTGGGCGTGGCTCGGCGGCTGGCTCCATTGTTTCATATTGCCTTGGTATAACCGATTTAGACCCTATTGCGTATTCACTCTATTTTGAAAGATTTTTAAATCCAGAACGTGTATCTATGCCCGATATAGATATAGATTTTTGTTATATTCGCAGACCAGAAGTTATTGAATATGTAACAGAAAAATATGGAAAAGACCATGTGGCTCAGATTGTAACTTTTGGTACAATGGCGGCAAGAGGTGCAATAAGAGATGTCGGCAGAGCACTCAGTATAACATATCAAGAAACCGATGTTGTTGCAAAACAAATTCCTAATGAATTGCATATTACAATAGATAAAGCTCTAAAAATAAATCCAGAGCTGAAAACTATGTATGATAGTAATGCGGTTGTTAAAAATCTTATTGATACTGCAAGAAAACTTGAAGGTATGCCGCGTCACGCATCAACTCATGCAGCAGGTGTTGTTATCACAAAAGAACCAGTAGACACTTATGTTCCACTAGCTCGAAATGATGAGCAGATGGTAACTCAGTTTACTATGGTAACTCTTGAAGAATTAGGTCTTTTAAAAATGGACTTTTTAGGGCTTAGAAACTTAACCGTTATTGCAGAGGCTGAAAAGTTAATACGCAAACATACACCTGATTTTTTCATCGAAAATGTATCAACAAATGATGATGAAACTTATGCCATGCTTGCACAAGGCAAAACTATGGGTGTGTTTCAGCTTGAATCGGCAGGTATTACAAATGTTGTTATAGGTTTAAAACCACATTCCATAGAAGATATTACAGCGGTCGTAGCACTTTATCGCCCTGGTCCTATGCAGTCAATACCACAGTATATTGCATGTAAACATGACCCATCAAGAGTTAAATATAAACACCCATTATTAGAGCCTATTTTATCGGTCACATATGGCTGTATGGTTTATCAAGAACAGGTTATGCAGGTATTCCAAAGCCTTGCTGGTTATTCACTCGGTAAAGCGGATATGGTTCGCCGTGCTATGAGTAAAAAGAAGTTCAAAGAGCTTGAAAAAGAACGTGTAAACTTTATTCATGGCAATGAAGAACTGGGTATTGATGGTGCTATAAAGCGTGGCGTACCAGAAAGCGTAGCTGCATCTATATTCGATGAAATACTGGATTTTGCAAATTATGCTTTTAATAAAGCCCATGCAGTATGTTATGCGGTTGTATCTTATAGAACTGCTTATCTTAAATGCCATTATCCATGTGAGTATATGGCGGCACTTTTAACCTCTGTACTTGATTCGTCAGATAAGATTGCAGAATATATATTAGCTGCTCGTGATATGGGAATAAAGGTTTTACCGCCTGATGTAAACCAGTCTGATGATGGTTTTTCTACCTCTGACGGCAATATTCATTTTGGTTTAGCTGCTATAAAAAATGTAGGCAGAGGATTTATGAAACAGCTTGTAAACGAGCGAGAGCAAAACGGAAAATTTAAATCTTTTTCTGATTTTATAGATAGAATGTATAACAAAGACTTAAACAAGCGAGCGGTTGAAGGCTTAATCAAAGCGGGTGCATTCGATTCTATGCATGTAAAACGCAGTCAGCTATTAAAAGTTTTTGAAAGTGTTATAGATTCGGTTACATCAAGTAAAAGAAAAAATTTAGAAGGTCAGCTTGATTTGTTTGGTATGGGTGAAGAAGTGGAAAGCACAGAAATAACACTTCCAAATATACCAGAGCTTAGAAAATCAGAGATGCTTTCTATGGAAAAAGAAACCACAGGTCTTTATCTTTCCGGTCACCCTATGGATGAATACAAAGAGCTTGCAGCACTTGCAAATGCAAGCACAATTCGTCATGTTATAGATGACTTAAAAGGTGAAGTGCAAAATCCATATTTCAGAGATGGTATGCAGGTAAGGCTTGCATGTGTAATAACAAAATCTCGAAGCCGAAGCACTAAAAACGGTCAGCTTATGGCATATGTAAATGTCGAAGATATGACAGGCGGTTTAGAGCTTGTAGTATTTCCAAGTGTGCTTAATCAGTCATCAAGCTATATAAAAGAGGATTCGGCAGTGTTAATTGATGGCAGAATAGATGCTAGAGAAGAAGACACACCAAAGATTATAGTATCTAATATATATCCGCTTACTTATGAGCAAATACAAAGCTTGCAAACAAACCAAGATAAATCACAGCTTACAATAAAGCAGGCTGCAAAACAAAGCACCCAAAAATTATATGTAAAAGTCAAAAGTATGGATTGTGATGACGCAAAAGCAGTAAAAGAAATTTTACAAAAAAGCACTAAAGGACATATACCAGTGTATTTTTATGATGAAAATAAACAAAAAACATTTATTTCACCTCAAATAATGTGGATAAATAACGATTTGGAAATACTTGAAAAGTTAAGGTTTATTCTTGGTCAAGATAGTGTTATAATGAAGTAGAACTGCACATATTGACTGTAAGATAAAAAGGCAGTCAAAAACGGAGGTCAAAGTAAAATGGAAAAGAAAACAATTCGACGTATTGGCGTACTGACAAGTGGTGGTGATGCTCCAGGAATGAATGCACTTATTCGTGCTGTTGTTCGTACTGCATCTGCATATGATATTTCTGTTTTAGGTATTCGCAGAGGTTATAGCGGACTTATGAATGGTGATATTATGGAAATGGCAGCAAGAAGTGTAGATGGTATTATCCGTAAGGGTGGTACTATGCTTTATACTGCTCGTTGTCTTGAAATGCTTACAGAAGAAGGACTGCAAAAGGCTGCTGATAGCTGTAAGTATTTAGGTATTGATGGTCTTATCTGCTGTGGTGGTGACGGTACTTTTAGAGGTGCTCAGGCTCTTAGCCGTAAAGGCGTGCCATGTATCGGTGTTCCAGGTACTATTGATAACGATATTAGCTGCTCAGATTACACTATCGGTTTTGACACCGCTTGCAATACTGCAATCGAATGTATAGATAAACTGCGTGATACCATGCAATCTCATGAACGTTGTTCTGTGGTTGAAGTTATGGGACGTCATGCAGGTCACTTAGCTTTAAATGTTGGTTGTGCAGTTGGTGCAACCGCTACACTTCTTCCAGAACGTGAAATTGATTTTGAAACTGATGTAATTGAAAAAATGCGTGCTGGTAGAATTAAAGGTAGAAATCACCATATTATTATTGTTGCAGAAGGTTATGGTTCTGCTCAAGAAGTTGCAGATAAAATCCATGAAAGTACAGGCGTTGACACAAGAGTTACAATCTTAGGTCATATTCAGCGTGGTGGTGCTCCAACTTCTCAGGATAGAGTTATGGCTACTCGTATGGGTTATGCTGCTGTTAAGGCGTTAATTGATGGCAAAACAAATCG
>CALWMO010000166.1 GCA_944381965.1 uncultured Butyricicoccus sp. | reverse complement strand
TTATTTTGCTCAAGTCTTGCACGAATACCAGTTAGAAGTAAATTAAGTTTTTTCTGGTCGCCTTTTTGCATTTTATATTCTCCTTAGTTATTACTATTATGGTAAGTATAACGATAATAAAGCAAAAATGCAATATTTTAGCGTTCCATTTTATCAAGTAATTTTATAATCTCATCTAGTTTGTCGGTGCGGTCTTGAGTATTCGCTGAAGACACTGCATCAAGCACACAGCCCTCAAGATGAGCTTTTAAAACTATTTTTCTGGTTTTTTTAATAAGAGCCTCAGCAGCTAAAAGCTGATTTATAATATCCATACAATATCTATCATCTTCTACCATTTTTAATATGGCATCTACTTGACCTCTAGCAGTTTTTAATAAAGGCTCTACTTTGTTTTTATCTGCTCTCATAGGATTTCTACCACATCATAACCAGCATCAGTTACAGCTTTAGAAAGAATATCATTTGAGATATCTTTATCAAGTGTAAGCTCTGCAAGACCTGTTTCATGGCTTACCTCGGCATTTGAAACGCCATCTAGCTTAATTAGAGCATCTTTTACATGACCAGAACAACGTGGACACATCATACCTTCAATTTTAATTGTCTTTTTCATTTTAACATCTTCCTTTACAATAGTTTTATTGTTTGTTATAGCTTTAAATCGATTTAAACGAAGAGCATTCATAACAACACATACAGAGGATAAGCTCATAGCAGCAGCACCAAACATAGGTGTAAGTCTAAGAGCAGGTGAGAAAACACCCGCTGCAAGCGGTATACCTATACAGTTATAAATAAATGCCCAGAATAAATTTTGTTTTATATTTCTGATAACATTTTTAGAAAGCAAGATAGCATTTACGGCATCTACTAAATCGGACTTCATAAGTACAATATCAGCCGACTCAATAGCGATATCAGTACCAGCACCAATGGCAATGCCTACATCAGCACGAGCTAAAGCGGGAGCATCATTTATACCATCACCAATCATTGCTACGGTTTTACCGCTTTCTTGTAAGCTTTTTATATGCTTTTCTTTATCTTGAGGCATAACCTCATAAATAACATTTTTTATGTTTACACTTTGAGCGATAGTATTTGCAGTTTTTTGGTTATCACCTGTAAGCATTGTAACAGAAATACCCATTTTTTCAAGAGTATCTACTGCAAAACCGCTGTTAGTTTTAACCGCATCAGCAACCGCAATAACACCAACAAGTTTATTGTCTTTTGCAAAATATAGCGGTGTTTTGCCTTGGTTTGCAAGTTCAGTATTTTCTGTTATTTGTATACCAAGCTCATTAAATAGTTTTATATTGCCTGAAACACAAAAGATATTATCAATACTTGCAGTTATACCTTTGCCGGAAAGTGTTTCAAAATTATCAGCTTTGGTTATTTTAATATTTTTATCTTTGCAGTAATTTACAATAGCCTGTGCAAGTGGGTGTTCGCTTAAAGACTCAAGAGAATATGCAAGCTCGAGAAGTTCATTTTGTGTAAAATCGTTGGCTGTAATTATATCAGTAACAACAGGTTTACCTTCGGTTATAGTGCCTGTTTTATCCAAAACAACAGCGTTTACACTGTGTAAATGTTCAAGAGCTTCGGCAGACCTGAAGATAACGCCGTTTTTTGCACCTACACCAGTGCCAACCATAATAGCAACAGGGGTTGCAAGTCCTAAGGCACATGGGCAGGAGATAACTAAAACGGTTATGGCACTTGATAATGCAAAAGAGAAATCCTTGCCAAGCATTAACCATATAATAAAAGTTGCAATAGCTATTAAAAGCACAACAGGGACAAATACACCCGATACTTTGTCAGCAAGTTTTGCAATAGGTGCTTTTGAGGCACTGGCATCTTCTACAAGTTTAATCATTTGTGAAAGAGTAGTGTCATTTCCGACTTTGGTCGCTTTAAAAGTAAAGTATCCGCCTTTGCTTATAGATGCGGATATAACAGTATCATTTACCGTTTTATCCACAGGTAAACTTTCTCCAGTCAGTGCAGACTCATCTAAAACTGCATTACCAGAGATAATTGTTCCATCAACTGGAACACTTTGACCAGCACGAACAACAACAATATCGCCTATAACAACGCTGTCAATAGGAATTGTTACCTCTTTATCATCACGAATTACAGTTGCGGTTTGTGGGCGTAAATCCATAAGTTTTGAGATTGCCTCGGTGGTTTGTTTTTTTGCTCTGCTTTCAAGATATTTGCCAAGGGTAACAAGTGTTAAAATCATAGCAGCCGATTCGAAATATAAATCGTGCATATAATGATGCACTAAATCCATATTATTATGCCCTAAACCATAGCCTATTTGATAAAGTGCAAATATGCTGTAAATGAGAGCAGCACTTGAACCCACAGCTATAAGTGTATCCATAGCGGGAGCTTTGTGGATAAGTGATTTAAAACCACTTATATAATATTTTTTATTAACTATAACTATTGGAAGTGTTAGTAAAAACTGAGTAAGTGCAAAACTTACAGCGTTTTCAGCTCCAGTTAGAAAGCTAGGCAAAGGAATACCTATCATATGTCCCATAGAAACATACATTAAAATCATTAAAAATACAAAGGAAACAGAAATTCTAAATTTCATTTGTTTAACCTCATCATTTGAGGTTTTAGGTTTATCGGACTTTGCGTTTTGTGCAGACGATGCACCATAACCTGCATTTATAACAGCGTTTATTATATCATCATCGGATAATATATTTTCGTTAAAATCGGCTGTCATACTACCGGTTAGCAGATTAACTTCTACATTTTGTATGCCATCGAGCTGTTTTACCGCTTTTTCAACATGAGATGAACATGCAGCACAGCTCATACCCGTTACATTAAAACGTGACTGCAAAAATATCACTCCTTTCAAATATAAACCCCCTACCGGGGAGGGGTATATTTAGAGCATAATATAAAATATTCATTTTGTCAAGCAATAAAAAAACCGCTCAAACAGTGAGCGGCAAAAACTTGATAAAATAATATATTTTATGCTAAAATATTCGAGGTGCAGTCGATACCAGCGGCGGGCGGTTAGTCCACACTCCTGAAAAGGAGGTGGTCATTTATGATAAAGTCTAAAATAATTAGATTTCTAATATGTATAACTGTTTTACTACATATTTTTATTATAAATGCAAAGTAACCGCCCCTAATGCCCCATGGTGCGGTTACTTTAGTAACAAAAACATATAGGGATTAGCCGTTCGCCGACTGCACCCTTCTTATATATAAATATTATCATTTATTTATTAAATAGTCAATAACTTGATAATATAATATATTTTATGCTGAAATAATCGAGGTGCAGTCGATACCAGCGGCGGGCGGTTAGTCCACACTCCTGAAAAGGAGGTGGTCATTTATGATAAAATCTAAAGTAATTAGATTTTTAATATGTATCGTTATTTTACTACATATTTTTATTATAAATGCAAAATAACCGTCCAGCTCCTACCCTGAACGGTTATTAGTTTAAATAACTATCAGCTTTGGGATTAGCCGTTCGCCGACTGCACCCTTCTTATATATAAATATTATCATTTATTTATTAAATAGTCAATAAAAACAGACCCTAAATTACAAAAATGATTATCATAAGCCTATACAAAACGCTAAAAGTAGTGTAAACTGAAGGTAATTGGTTTATTATGTAGAAAAGGAGCTTTTATTTTTATGGACGCAAAAGAGAAAGCATTGCTTGCACATGAAAAATGGGCGGGTAAAATTGAAGTAGTGGCAAGATGTGAGGTAAATTCAAAGGAAGATTTATCTGTTGCATATACTCCAGGTGTTGCAGAACCATGTCTTAAGATTAAAGATGACCCATCACTTAGCTATAAATATACACGCAGACACAATTTAGTGGCAGTTATTACAGATGGTACAGC
>CALWMO010000165.1 GCA_944381965.1 uncultured Butyricicoccus sp. | reverse complement strand
ATACACAACTCACATGGTCATTTACGTCATTGTAAACGTAAAAATGGCGAAGAAATTATAAATAGTCAGCAGATGCTTATGGATGAAGCGGTTAAAAATGCCCCATATATTCTATAAAAACACAAAAAGTGTGATAGCTTAAAAGCTATCACACTTTATTTTTATGCATTTTTGGGTTCTTTACCCATAACAAGCTTTAATAATATAGGTGTTATAAGCGTAGTAACAACAACTACAAGCACTATAGCAGGGAATAAATGAGTGTCTATTAAACCTGAAGCAGAACCCTTTTGAGCTACAATAAGAGCAACTTCACCACGAGAAATCATACCCACACCAACAGCAAGTGCCTCATGGTTTGTAAACTTAAATATTTTTGCACCAAGTCCACAACCTACAACCTTGGTTAAAATAGCTATAATTAATAATACCGCTGAGAATAAAACTATTTCAGAATTAAAGCCTTCAAGGTCTGTTTTAATACCTATAGATGAAAAGAATACAGGTGCAAAGAACATATAATTCATAATATTTATTTTCTTTGCTACATATTCACGAAGGTCTAAAATATTGCATAATATTATACCTGCAAAATATGCACCTGTGATATCTGCGATACCAAAGAATACCTCTGCTACATATGATAATATAAAGCAGAATACAAGTGATAAAATAGCAAGTCTTCTATGGTTTGCCCAAATTATATCCATTTTTTGGAACGCCTTATAGAATACGATACCAATAATTGCGATAAAAACAAAAAACAACACTATATTGCCCATAACACGAATTGGCTTAACCGATGGGTCAGCAAAACCTGTTATAACTGTCAGCACAATGATACCTAAAATATCATCTATTACCGCTGCACCAAGCACAGCTGTGCCCACTTTTCCCTTTAATTTTCCCATTTCTCTAAGTGTTTCAACTGTAATTGATACAGATGTAGCTGTTAAAACAACACCTATGAACAATGCCTTTAGAAAATCCATAGGGTCTACTGCATCTCTAAAAAAGATTTCATAGCATATTGTACCGCCTATAAGTGGTAAAGCTGCACCTATAAGGGCAATAACAAATGATGCAAAGCCTGTTTTTCTAAGCTCACTTAAATCTGTATCCAAACCAGCTAGGAACATAAGCATTATTACACCTATTTCAGATGTTTTAACTAGAAAATCGGTTTCTCCAACAAATCCGAAAACCGATGGCCCAAGCAATACACCTGCAACAAGTGCACCGACAACCTGTGGCATATGCACACGTTCAGATAAAACTCCCATTGCCTTTGTTGCAAGTAAAATTACAGCAAGGCTCAATAGAAAATCATATGACTCCATAAAAACACCTCTTTTTATTTTTGCTATAAAACTGTTGTTTTGTTCTTTCGTTGTTAAATATATCAGATTTTAATTGTCCATTCCGCTAAGAAAATGTTAAATTTTTTTAACATATAACCGTTTATATAAGTGTTCGTGTATAATGTAAAATGGTTAGGGGTGATAATACTTGAACATAAAATCGGATAATATAAAACTTTTTATTCTTAACGCATTAAAGACATTTGCAATTTTATTATCTGCAACATGTATAAATATATTACTTTTAAATAGATTTACAACACTTGGAAACGCTTCAGAAATATACATATTAAGTGTACTTTTGATTTCACTTAATACCACAGGATATGCTTGGGGTATTTTAAGTGCTATTGTTAGCGTACTTTGTGTAAATTATTTTTTTACATATCCATATACTAATTTTAATTTCACAAGAGAAGGTTATCCCATAACATTTCTTGTTATGCTTACAGTATCTATTGCAACGAGTGCATTAAGTGGCAGAATAAAAAAACAGCGTGAATTTGAAAGAGAACGCTCAAGACTTGCTGAGGAACGTCAAAAAATAGCAATTGAAGCCGAAAAAGAAAAAATGCGTGGCAATCTGCTTAGAGCCATTTCACATGACCTTAGAACTCCTCTTACAGGTATTCTAGCTGCATCTAATGCAATCATAGACAACGATGAGCTTATAGACTCAAAAGGAAGAAAAGAGCTGCTTGAAGGCATAAATGAAGATGCTGAATGGCTGCTTCGTATGGTTGAAAATGTGCTTTCAGTTACCAGAATTTCTGGTGGTGCTCCATCATTAAAAAAAGTTGCTGAACCACTTGATGAAGTTTTTTCTCAAGTGGTATCAAAAGCCCGTAAACGCTATCCGAATATAAACTTATCTGTTAGTATGCCTGAGAAAGTGACACTTATTCCTATGGATGAAATGCTAATTGTTCAGGTTTTAATAAATCTTGTGGATAACGCAATAATTCATGGTAGAAATAATAAAGTAGACCTTTCTGCACAAATAATGGATAACTTTGCTAAAATATCTGTTCGTGACTATGGAAAAGGCATTCCAACTTGTGATTTAGATAAACTTTTCGAGGGCTTTGTTTCCAGAGATAAGGACTGCACAGACTCTACCCGAGGACTTGGCATAGGTCTTTCTATTTGCAAAACCATAGTGGAGGGTCATGGAGGTCACATTCATGCTGAAAATATGCCTGATATTGGAGCATATATAAGTTTTACATTACCTATAACGGAGGTTACTTCTTATGCCGAATAGTGAAAAAATATTAGTCGTTGAAGACGAGGTTACTATTCTTCGTGTGCTTGGCACGATTTTAACAGCAAATGGTTATCAGGTTATTACTGCTCAAACTGGTCAGCAAGCGATAACAATGGCAAGCTCACACTGTCCAGATTTAATTTTGCTTGACCTTGGTTTACCTGCCATGGACGGACTTGAAGTTATAAGAAGACTTCGTAAGTGGTCTGGCACTCCTATTTTGGTTGTATCTGCACGAGATGAAGAAGATGAAAAAGTTCGTGCTTTTGATTTAGGTGCTGATGACTACATAACTAAACCTTTCGGCACAAGCGAATTGCTTGCACGTATTCGTGCAGCTCGTCGTCATGCCAATCAGCTTGTGGCTGAAAGAGCTATGGTTTCTTCCTTCTATGAATATAAAGATTTTAAAATTGATTTTGAAAGAAGAACAGTTACAGTCGCAGGAAAAGAAATACATTTAACTCAAAACGAATATAAAATTGTTGAAAGACTTGCAAGGCAACCAGGTAGAGTGCTAACCTATACTACACTCTTACATGATATTTGGGGGCCTTATAAGGGTGATGACAACCAAATTTTACGAGTTAATATGGCAAATATAAGGCGAAAACTAGAGGAAAATCCAGCTGAGCCACATTATATTTTAACTGAAAATGGTGTTGGTTATCGCATGGCTGATGGAGAATAATAAAAAAGCGTGTCGATACTTTTCGACACGCTAAGCGAGCAAAAGCTCGCTTTTTTTATTATTGAATTTTGGGAGAATTATCTCTTATTCCCTTTAATTTTTCAACTGTTTCACTAATATGGCTTGAAATCTTGTCCATATCTTCTTTTGAAACATTACGCTCTAAGAATAAAAGTTCCATTGCATGAGATAAACGTGTTACACCATCTGCAATCTCAAGAAACTGATTAAAATTATGTGAATGAGTAGCATTTTCAAATTTTTGAATATCACGTTCAATAAACTGAACCACTTCTCCTGCACTTGAAAATCTGCCATGCGACATTGGATATGGGGATACCCTTTGTAGAAAATACTTATCTCTTTTAGTGACATCTAACACATATATAACATGTAAATCCTCGCTAAATTCAAAACGAATGATATATAAAATACCGTTTCTAATTTCTCTTATCTCGGAAGCACCAAGCTGACGCAGTGCAGTTCCAATAAGATCTCCTGAAAAACTTGTAGTAATCATATAGTCCTCCCCTTCTTTCTAAAAATTAGCCTATCATTTAAAAACGTATCAGCAGATAAACCATAGAAATCGCTACGGATAAAACC
>CALWMO010000164.1 GCA_944381965.1 uncultured Butyricicoccus sp. | reverse complement strand
AGGATTGGTATAATATTTATCCAAACCGTTTCCAGAACAAAACTAACGGTATTACTCAGCGTCGTTGGCTGGCTCTTTGCAACCCTGAGCTTTCCGACCTTTTAACCGAGCTTTTAGGCAACGAAAGCTGGAAAACTGACCTTTCTCAGCTTAAAAAGCTTGAAAAGTTTGTAAATGACGATGAGATTATGGAGCGTGTAGCTCAAATTAAGATGAATAACCATAAGCGTCTGGCGGCTTATATTCAGAAAAAAGACGGAATTTATGTCGACCCTAACACTTGCTTTGATATTCAGATTAAGCGTTTGCACGAGTATAAGCGTCAATTCCTAAACATTCTTGCTATTCTTGAGCTTTACTACGAAATCATTGAGGGTAGCCTAACTGACTTTACACCAACAACATTTATCTTTGGTGCTAAATCTGCTCCAGGTTATAAGCGTGCTAAGGGTATTATCAAGCTGATTAACGAAGTTGCTCGTGTTATTGATAGTGACCCTCGTGTTAAGGGCATACTAAAGGTTGTATTTGTTTCAAACTACAACGTTTCTTATGCTGAAAAGCTGGTTGCTGCAGCTGATATTTCCGAGCAGATTTCTACTGCTGGTAAGGAAGCTTCTGGTACTGGTAACATGAAGCTTATGGCTAACGGTGCTGTTACTATGGGCACTTATGACGGTGCTAATATCGAAATCTTCGAGGAAGCAGGCGAGGAAAATAACTACCGCTTCGGTGCTACCGTTGAAGAGATTAACGATGTTTCCGAGCGTTACAACCCTAACTGGACTTATCACCATGACCACAGAGTTAAACGTATTCTTGATGCTCTTATTGATGGTACTTTAGATGACGGCGGTTCTGGTATCTTTAGAGAGTTACATGACTCTATCGTTTATGGTACAGGTTGGCATCGCCCTGACCAGTATTTCTTACTGCTTGACCTTGAGCGTTATTTAGATGCTCGTAAGAAGGCAAGTCAGGATTATAAGGATACATTAGGCTTTGCTCGCAAATGTTGGATGAATATTTGCAACTCTGGCAAGTTCTCATCTGACCGCACTATTGCTGAATATGCTAAGGATATTTGGCATATCAAAAAAATCTAATATTTAAAACTATATACTGGCAGAAAGGATTTTTTATTATGACTTTACAACAGCTAATTTATGCCGTTACCATTGCCTCGACAGGCTCGGTAAATCAGGCGTCAAAACAACTGTTTCTATCTCAGTCAAGCCTTTCTGCCAGTATTTTAAATTTAGAACAGGAAATAGGTATAAATTTATTCCGTAGAACTAATAGAGGTGTAACTATAACGCCAGAAGGTGAGGAATTTTTAATCCATGCAAGGCAAATTGTAAACCAATATAAGCTCACTGAGGAAAAATTTATACTAAAGCGGGAAATTAGAAAAAGTTTTGAAGTTTCTTCTCAGCACTATACTTTTGCTGTAAAAGCTTTTATAAATATGGCTAGACAGTTCGAGCTTGACCGCTATTCACTGGGTATGCATGAATGTAAAACAACTGAAGTTATTGAAAATGTTAAAAATTATAAAAGTGAAATAGGTGTTTTATATGTTGATGACTTTAATCACGATATTTTAATGCGTACTTTTAATGAAAATGATTTGATATTTATCGAGCTTTTTTCATGCAAGATATTTGTATTTTTAGCCGATTCACACCCACTTGCTAAAAATGATATACTGGACTTAGACGATTTACAGCCTTATCCTTGTCTTTCTTTCGACCAAGGCGAAAACAGTGCTTTTTATCTGGCGGAAGAAGTATATTCGTCTTTAAACTATAAACATGTTATAAATGTTAGCGATAGAGCTACCATGCTTAATCTTATGATTGGGCTAAATGGCTATACTCTTTGCAGTGGTATCATGTGTGAGGATTTAAACGGTAAAGATTATACTGTTATTCCTTTAAATTCTGATAAAATTATGAAAATAGGTTACATAAGGCGTAAAGATAGTCAACTTAGCAATATGGCACAGGTTTATATTGATGAACTTAAAAAATGCAGTATAAATATAATCTAAAGCACTATAATTTTATAGTGTTTTTTATTATCTCTTGTTATAGTTTTAAACGATAACCAGTAAACCGTTATCGGTATTAACACTTATTATAAAAACCTAGTATAATAGTAGACAAGATAAAACTTATACGAGGTGTGGAAACTATGGCTAGAATTACAAATGAACAAAAAGCAAACTGGAGATTTGAAACTCGTCAATTACATATCGGTCAAGAAGACCACGACGCTGTAACTGGTGCAAGAGCTGTACCTATTTATCAAACAACTTCTTTTGTTTTCGATAACTGTCAAGATGCGGCAGACAGATTTGCTCTTAAAAAAAGCGGGAATATATACGGCAGACTTACAAACCCTACCGAAGCAGTATTTGAGCAGAGAATCGCTGAGCTTGAAGGCGGTATTGCTGCTTTGTCAGTTGCTTCCGGTGCGGCGGCGGTAACTTATGCAATTCAAAATGTTGCAAGACAAGGCGACCATATTGTAGCTGCTAAGAATATTTATGGCGGAACTTATAATTTACTCGCTCACACTTTACCTTCATATGGTATTACAACAACATTTGTTGATGCACTAGACCCTCAAAATTTTGCAAAGGCTATCAAAGAGAATACTCGTGCTATATATATTGAAACTCTTGGAAACCCTAACAGCGAAGTAACTAACATTGATGCAATAGCTGAAATTGCTCATGATAACGGTTTACCTCTGATTATTGATAACACTTTTGGCACTCCTTATTTAATTCGTCCGATTGAACATGGTGCGGATATTGTTGTCGAGTCAGCTACTAAATTTATCGGTGGTCATGGAACAACTTTAGGCGGTGTTATTGTCGATGCAGGTACTTTTGACTGGAGTGCATATCCAGAAAAATATCCTCAGCTCACTCAGCCAGACCCAAGCTATAACGGTATTAGCTTTGTAGAGGCTGCGGGAAAAACTGCTTTTATAACCCGTATTCGTGCGATTATACTTCGTGATATGGGTGCAACTCTTTCGCCTATTCATAACTGGATTTTGCTTCAAGGTTTGGAAACTCTCTCTCTTCGTGTAGACCGTCATATTGAAAACGCTCTCAAGGTTGTTGAATATCTAAAAACTGTGCCTGAGGTTGAACAGATAAATCATCCTTCTGTTAGCACTGACCCAGAACAACAAAGACTATATAGTGAATATTTCCCTAATGGAGCGGGTTCTATATTCACATTTAATATTAAAGGTGGTGAAAAAGAGGCTCACAAGTTTATTGATAGACTTCAGTTATTCAGTTTACTTGCAAATGTTGCAGACGCTAAAAGTCTTGTAATTCACCCTGCAAGTACCACTCATGCAGAGCTTACTGAGTCAGAACAGCGTGAACAGGGAATATATCCAAATACAATAAGACTGTCAATCGGTCTTGAACATATTGATGATGTTATTGCAGACCTAAAACAGGCTTTTAATGGTTAATATATTTGTAGTCGAGTCGTATTATAAACGGCTCGATTTTTTAACAAGAAAATTAAAAACTGTTGACAAAGGGGAAATAATGTCGTATACTAATCAAGCTGTCTGATGAGGACAGCAAATCAAAAGAAAAAACTTGAAAAACATCAAAAAAAGATGTTGACAAGTAAAAAGGCTTTTGGTATAATAATTAAGCTGTCTTTGAGAGATGGCGAGTTTGCCAGAAAGGTTTAGAAAAAAGTCAAAAAACTTTGAAAAAAGTTCTTGACAAGCTGGAATAAGTATGGTAAACTAAATAAGCTCTTTAACGAGAGTAAAACGATTGAAAAACATCGTAAAATATTGTACTTTGCAAATTAAACAACGAAATGCTTACTTTAAATAGTATGTGACGAACCTGAAAATTCTCGTTGAGTAAATACTCTA
>CALWMO010000163.1 GCA_944381965.1 uncultured Butyricicoccus sp. | reverse complement strand
TAAAATATGAAGATTTAGCTGGTGTTAATGGTCTTGTAGAAATAACTATTCATGCTATACCTAACCCAAACGCAGACGAATATTATAGAAATAATATGACGCTTATTGCTGGCACAGGTGTAAATATGGATAAAGCAAGCAATATTGAAGCTGAAGGTGCACAAATTCAGTCTTTTGGCAGTTATAAATTTGCTGTGTTCATGGGACTTCCTAGCGAAGAAAACACATATACAATTAAAATTGGTGCTGAAGATTTTGAGTTTACCGGAGTATACTTTCTAATGACACCTGCAACACTTAGCCAACTTGATATGGTCGATGAGTTTAAAAAAGCTAAGGATAATTTAAATGGTGCTGGAAATGATTTATACACTGGTTTAAGCTCTATGCTCAGTACAATGAATAGCATGAAAAGCGGTTTAAATACCATGCAATCGGGTATATCTGGTATAAATACTGTAAGAGAGCAGCTTATAAACTCAAGAGCAACTTTAGACCCTTCATTAGATTCCGCATTAAATCAGCTTGATTTACTCGCCGGCGATACAAACGCACTTATTCCAACTCTTGAAACTGCAAATAATGATTTAAACCAAATTCATCAAAATATCACCGATATTTTAAACACAATCACAGCTACTAAACAAGATATAGCAAATTATCAATCTTTGCTTACTGATATTAAAAAGAATCTAACTGATATTAAAAACTTATTATCCGATTTAAGCAATGAAACAGATAAAAATCAGCTTTCATTAAAATATATATCCAGTGATTTATCAAATCTTGAAAGCGATAGTAACAAGCTTTCTTCTGCTATTAACTCATTAAAAACAGTTATCGAAAATCTTCACAAAGCTGAGGCTATTTTAAATTCTATAATACAGCAAAGTCTGCCACCAGAATTACAAAATGCTGTTTCCGAGCTTATTGGCATAATTTCACCTATAAAATCAAGCACAGAAACTTTATTAAAGAACTTTCTAACACTTCTAGTGATTTAGCTCATCTTTTTGGTAATTCAGCAAGTCTTACAAAGGAATTAAATGATATAAATAATGTGCTTAATGATTACAGAGGAACTGCTGAAAACAGTGTAGAGCTTGCTATAAAAGCTAATGATTTAATTGCAAATTCACTTTCAACAGCTGATACAATGTTAAACCAACTAGACACACTAAATAACAGTTTACAAACTGTAAATACTAATGCAAATTCAGCTATAACACAAATTACTACCTCAACAACCACACTTTCAAACACAATTTTAGCTGCTAACAAAGCTTTAACCGATACAAGAGATACTATACGTTCACTTCGTGAAAACTCTGATGCTGCTACACAGCAAACACTTGATGGTCTTTTAGATGTTATGAGCAAAGCTACTGGTTCAAATGACACAGCAGCTCTTCAAAATGCAACCGATAGCATACATAACACGATTACAGATGAAGTAAACAGCATTGAAAATGATAGCAATTTATTAAATATTGACAATTCACTTGCTATGCGTTCATTTACATCTGAAAAAAATCCTTCACCTACCAGTTTGCAATTTATTGTAAGAACAGATGAAATTTCAGTTGATAAAATGAAAGAAGTTCAAGAAAAAATAGCAAATGAGAAAGATGAAGGCGTATTTACTCGAATAGCTAATATATTTAAAAAGATATTTGATGCTGTAAAAAGTGTATTTTAATAAAAAAGAACCGTCGGCTTAGCCGGCGGTTTTATATATAAAACAAAAAAAGACACTGTCATATAACAGTGTCTTTAAAATTTGGAGCGGATGACGAGGCTCGAACTCGCTACCTCCACCTTGGCAAGGTGGCGCTCTACCAGATGAGCTACATCCGCATTTGTTATCTGTTCGTTCAGAACGATATTTATTATAACAGGCGAATGTGTTCTCGTCAAGCATTTTTTTGATTTTTTGAAAAATTTTTTTAATATCCCAAATTGTCATTTATTAAGACAATTTCACACTCCATATTAGTTGGTGGATTCATAAGTATAACCATGGCTTTGCAAATACGCTCTGGACTCATACAGTCCTCACATTTGCCTGTGGTTACACATGGTACTTTCTTATTGAGTCTTTTAGCGTTTAACGGTGCAGAAATGTTTTTTGCTCTATTGATGGCATCTTCTAAATTTCTTGCAAGCTTATTTAAACCGCAAACTATAATACAGCGTTTAGTATTATAAAGTGTTGCCGCTACTCTATTGCAAGTGCCATCTATATTTACTATCTCACCAGTTTTAGATAGACCATTTGCAGATGTTAAATAAATATCACCGTCCATATAAATCGGTTCATTTTTCCAGTGCCAATGTGCATCTATGCCTTTTTCTTTTAGCTTTTCATAAATACCAATTTCATCAAGTGTTACAGAGCCACCAAAACCTACACTTTTACCATCACACTGATTAACTATATATTCTGCCGCTTGTTCTTTGGTATCAAATAATTTAAACTCAAAACCTCGTTTTGTAAAACTCATTTCAAGCTCTTTAAAATCAATACCAAATATAATATCCTCGAGCTGATATACACGGTCTACTAAAATATCAGCATCTTTAAGATGTTCTCTATCACAATAACCCCAACTTACAGCAACAGATTTTACACCTGCATTTTTAGCTGTTTGTACATCTACTGTACTATCACCTATATAAAGTGTGCTGTCTTTATCTGAGCCAAACATCTCCATAATAGAAAACAGTGCATCTGGCGAAGGTTTTCTGTTTACATCTGGTTTTTCTCCCTGAGTATAGTCGATAAGTTCACCGAAATAATATTTTGATATCTCTTTTGCTGCTAAATCAAATTTATTTGTAAGAATAGCTGTTTTAATTCCCTCACTTTTTAATCTTTCCAGCAAATGCATTATTCCGCCATATGGCACAGTGCGACAAGTCATATGTCCTCGGTAATACTCACTAAAACATTTGAAACATTCATCTATATCCCCATTGGTATTATTAGCCTCTAATGTTCTTTGGAGTAGTTTAGCAGCACCGTTTCCCACTCTTGCTCTAATTTCAGTTTCAGTAGATGGTTTAACCCCTAAGGGACTGACCGCATGGTTTACAGCGTCGGTCAAATCCCCTAATGTATTCAAAAGTGTGCCATCTAAATCAAAAACTACCGTTTTATACTTCATCTTGTTCCTCATTTTGTTCCTGAATAATTTCAATTTGTGGCTGAATATATGGACAATATCTTTTGTATGTTACTGTAATTTCCCTAAGCATTTCTGCAACCTTTGAATTTATACCCTCTGGTCTTACTCTCCATGCCCAGTTGCCACCTACTGTTGATGGTATATTCATTCTTGAATCCGAACCAAGAGATAATAAATCCTGCATTGTAGTCATAGATATTCTAGCACTTGATGCCCATACGCTTTTTATTGCACTCCAGCCAAGAGCCTCATTTGGCGAAGTTCTTAAATATTTATATGCAAATTGTTTTTCTTCCTCATTGCATATATCCATAATTTGCTCGCAAATACTTTGACTATCATGTGTCGAAGTGTAAACTATCATATTAGGCTGATAGTTATGAGGTAAATGTTCATTATCATTATGAGCATCAAATCCAAAAATAAGCACTTTCATTCCAGGGAAACCACTTTTGGCAAGTAAGGCTCTTACTTTATCGGTCATAACTCCTAAATCTTCTGCGATAATAGGAAGTTTTCCTAGCTGTTGCTCTAATGCTCTTATAAGCTTCATTCCAGGGCCTTTGCACCATCTGCCATTTATAGCAGTTTCTTCGCCTGCATCTACTGCCCAGTAGGACTCCAAACCTCTAAAATGGTCTATTCTAATGACATCAAACATCGCCATATTGCGTCTTACACGCCATACCCACCAATGGTAGTTTTCAGCTTCATGGGTTTTCCAATCATAAACTGGATTTCCCCA
>CALWMO010000162.1 GCA_944381965.1 uncultured Butyricicoccus sp. | reverse complement strand
TCATTTAAAATAGAAGGTTTTTTATATTTTAATTATTTTTATTAACTTTTATAGATTATTCAAAGTAATCAAATGTAACAGGAACAGTAGTTGATTTGATATTTGCAAAGTAATATCCATTCTTTCCAAGATAGTTAAGCATATATTTAACTGCCCTAGCCGTTGAGCTGTTATCCTCTGAATCATGCATTAAAACTATAGCTTGGTCATAATCTTTTACATCACTTGCAACGTCTTGAACAATATTTTCCCAGTCTTGCTGATTGTCACCATCATCATCACTATTGACATTCCAGTCAAAGAATACAAAACCACGTCTTGTCATTTCGGCTATAAGCTCTCTATAAATATTGCTGTTATACTCATTTATAGAGCCACATGGAAATCTAAATACAGTTGGATACACTCCACATGCATCATATATAGCTGTATAAGCCTTATTAAAATCTGCAAGGAAAGTATCTACCGATTCATAAATTGTCTTATAATCTGTTGAAAAACTGCAAACGCCGACTGTATGACCTTCATCTACCATACGTTTTATAATCGCTTCATTTCCAGATATATTTTCACCTGTTATAAAAAATGTTGCTTTTTGCCCAGCATCTTTTAAGTAATCAAGAATATTCTCTGTATTCTTTGATGGGCCACCTTCAAATGTTAAATAAATAGCTCTTGTATCTATTTCATCTAAAGCCTCAGGTCTTTCAGCCATCATTTCAGGATATAGCTTTTGATAAGCAAGAGCAGTTTCCGATATGCCTTCCAAAATATGAGCAGGCACATAATCTTGTACAGTTTTGAGTTTTGACTGCAAACTAGCAACCTCAGCCTGAAGTTTTTTCTCATTTGATGCAATTTTTTGTGCACGAGTAGTTTGAATTACAGCTAAAGCGACAGCCACAATAAAAATAATCAAAGTAATCAACTTAAATAGTGCTTTAGGATTTCCACGACGATAACCACTTCTGTAGCCACCACGTCTACCATAATAAGCCAACTGTATCACTCCATTTCAATAAAAATAATATCATAAACAGTCGTATTCTATATTATTATACAAGATTTTCAAAAATAAGCAACATAAAAAAACATCTGCCAAACAAGTGGCAGATGTATAGCACAAGTATAGATAAGCAATTTTTTGGGTTTTATAGACATGACAATTATTTCATGTAATATGCTTACCTACTTTTCAGCTAGTATATTACTATATATTTCTTAAATATATCTGAAATTTTTAGTTTTTTATTTAATAATCAATAAATATGAATTGAATTTAACATTTTTACTGCTGTGAAAGATATTTTTTAAGGTATTTGCCTGTATACGATTTTTCGCATTTTACAACTTGCTCTGGTGTACCTGTGCAGACTATTGTTCCGCCGCCGTCGCCACCTTCAGGGCCTAAATCAATTATATGGTCAGCTATTTTTATAACATCTAAATTATGCTCGATAACAACCACAGTATTTCCTTTGTCTACAAGCTGCTGTAAAACCTCAACTAGCTTATGAACATCAGCAATATGAAGTCCAGTTGTAGGCTCATCTAAAATATAAATAGTCTTGCCTGTTGAGCGTTTGGAAAGTTCGGTAGCAAGTTTAACCCTTTGAGCCTCACCACCAGAAAGAGTTGTTGATGACTGACCAAGTTTTACATAACCCAATCCGACTTCTTGCATTGTTTTTAGTTTTCGTGCAAGTTTTGGTACATTTTCAAAAAACGTTACTGCCTCATCTACCGTCATATCTAAAACTTCATAAATATTTTTGCCTTTGTATTTTACTTCAAGAGTTTCTCTGTTATATCTTTTACCTTTACATACATCACAAGGAACATAAATATCAGGTAAGAAATGCATTTCAATTTTTAACAGTCCGTCACCAGTACAAGCCTCACAACGACCGCCTTTTACATTAAATGAAAATCTGCCCGCACCATAACCCCTAGCTTTTGCATCTGCTGTTTGAGCAAAAAGCTCTCTTATATCTCCGAATAAACCTGTATATGTCGCAGGGTTTGAGCGTGGAGTGCGTCCTATCGGTGATTGGTCTATACCGACAACTTTATCTAAGTTTTCAAGACCTAACATTTCTTTATGCTCTCCCGCTCTGGTTCTTGCACCGTTTAGGTCAGCGGCTAATCTTTTATAAAGCACTTCATTGACAAAAGATGATTTACCTGAACCAGAAACACCAGTTACACAGGTAAGCATACCAAGTGGTATAGTGAAATCAACATTTTTAAGGTTATTAATATTTACACCTTTAATTTCTAATGTTTTACCGTTGCCCTGTCTACGCTCTTGTGGCACAGGTATTTTCTTTCTGCCCGAAAGATAAGCACCTGTTTGGGATTTTTCACATTTAAGCAAATTCTCAACCTTACCTTGAAAAATCACTTCACCGCCATTTACACCAGCCGCAGGGCCTATGTCAACTATATAATCAGCCGCATACATAGTGTCCTCATCATGCTCTACTACAATAAGAGTATTGCCTAAATCTCTTAGATGTCTTAATGTATCAAGCAGTTTGTCATTATCACGCTGATGAAGTCCAATAGATGGCTCATCAAGAATGTAAAGTACACCCATAAGTGATGAACCTATTTGAGTTGCAAGTCTAATTCGTTGAGCCTCACCACCCGACAGCGTACCAGATGAGCGTGAAAGAGTTAAATATTCAAGACCTACCGAATTTAAAAAGCCAAGTCTGTCCAAAATTTCTTTTATAACTCTATCGCCTATTTTATGCTGCATTTCGGTAAGCTCAAGCGATTTCATAAAATCAATAGCCTTTGAAACCGATTTTTCACAAAACTCTATTATATTAAGTCCGCCAACTGTTACCGCTAACACTTCTTTTTTAAGTCGTCTACCCTTACAGTCTGGACACTCAACTTCGCTCATACATTCTTCAATTTCATTTCTAGCATATTCGCTTGAAGTTTCTCTGTATCTGCGTTCAAGGTTATTTACAACACCCTCAAAAGGCTGTTCCATTTTGCCACCAGAAAAACGACTAACTGAAAGAGTAAGTTTTTCTTCCCCAGTGCCATAAAGCAGAGCATTTAATGCCTCATCAGAAAAATCTTTAACAGGTGTATCAAGTGTGAAACCGTATTTTTTACCAAGAGCAGTATAATACATATGAGCAATACTACCTGCTTCTACATTACCCCAACCACTAGCCTTGATTGCACCCTCATTTAAGGAAAGTGCAGGATTTGGAATAACACAAGCTGGGTCAATTTTCATTTGCATACCAAGACCGGTACATGTTGGACATGCACCATAAGGGTTATTAAATGAAAACATTCTAGGGGTTAATTCTTCCATTGATATTCCGCAGTCCTCACAGGCATAATTTTGTGAAAAACTAAGCGGTTCACCGCCTATAACATCTACAAGAACTAAACCACCAGTCAAAGCTGAGGCTGTTTCTACTGAATCTGTGAGTCTGCCTCTTATATCATCTTTTATAACAAGTCTATCTATAACAATTTCTATTGTATGTTTTTTATTTTTCTCAAGACTTATTTCCTCTGATAAATCATAGACATTTCCATCAATACGCACTCTAACATAACCAGATTTTCTAGCATCTTCTAAAACCTTTTTATGCTCGCCTTTTCTGCCTCTAACAATAGGTGCTAAAATTTGTACTTTTGTACGTTCTTCAAGCCCCATAAGCTTGTCTATAATTTGGTCTATGGTCTGCTGATGGATTTCTTTTCCGCATTTTGGACAATGAGGAATACCAATTCTCGCCCATAAAAGTCTTAAATAGTCATATATTTCGGTCACTGTTCCCACTGTTGAACGTGGGTTTTTAGATGTTGTTTTCTGGTCAATGGAAATAGCTGGGGAAAGTCCTTCTATATAATCGACATCTGGCTTTTCCATTTGCCCTAAAAACTGTCTTGCATAAGATGACAGCGATTCTACATATCTACGCTGACCTTC
>CALWMO010000161.1 GCA_944381965.1 uncultured Butyricicoccus sp. | reverse complement strand
GGAGTGTCAGAGATTGCAAAACGACAAACTTGCTTATTATCGCTTGTGAGCTGAAAGAAATATATATACTCATATGGGTTAAGCGATGAACCCGCAAACACGAACGGATATTGCTGTCTTGGTAGTATACCTGTTATTTTGCAAGTAAAAAGCGTTCTACCGCCTACAAGGTTATAGTCACCAATGGTATGTAAATTTACTGTTTCGATGTGCATACCACGATTGATAGTAAATTTTTCAGGTGTAATTGGCAAGATAACCTCTTGTCCAGTAGTGTTATTTTTAAAAATGAATTTACGGAGCATTATAATCACCTACTTTCTAAGCAAACAAAAAACCCCGCCTTGACAAAGACGAGGTTAAAATATATAATAGTACCAGTAAACGGCAACCTGCTGCAATCAGGCGGTCGTTCCGAAAAATCGTTTAGATCGTAGAAACACCGCTCTATTTGCTTATGGGGCGGTTATTTCTTTATGTATCCAAGGATACCGAAGACAATTACATATAAGGTTAAGAAGTGCAATAACTTCACTAACTGTCAATGTAATCCCCTCCCTTCATTGGGAGGAACAACCTGCCGTTTACTGGCGGTATAATAATATCATAACCGTCAGAACTTTGTCAAATTATGTACCATTTGTGTTATCACAAGTGGTATTTTTTTATTTTTGCACCGCCTTTGCTACTTTTAAGTTTTGAGCAAGAGCAGCAGCAATACGGTCAATATCTGCATCTTCCCTCACTGTCATACCACTTATATTTATGATGATATTTGCAGCACTTGAACCATTGTCCATTTGCCTTGCTTGGTTTGCAGTAAGTACACGCTCGCCTTGGTGCAAGCGTACAGGATAATCATCATAAGGTACACGATTTATACCAAATGCAGCACCAGCACCACTCATAGCAGCATTTGAATTAGGAGGTAGTGGAGGATTAGATGTTGTAGTAGTACCAGTAGTTGTAGTGCCAGCAGATGCTATTAAATCATCTTTCATACCAGCAGCACGACCTTTACTGTATTCTAGTCCTACTAAATACCCAGCATTCCAATATTGCTGATTAAGTGAAGCATTTTGTCGAATAGAGCCAATCAAAGAAAGTTCACTTTCTAAAGCAAGCTGAGCACCCTCAGATGCATTGTATTCGTTCATACCTTGCACTTTTGCTTCCATAAGCAATCTACCCATTTCAGCAGCATCACCATTAGCCTCAGCATTTTGATATTCTTCTGATTGCATCATGGTGTCCATAGCAGTACGAATAAATTCCTCTTTGCTGTTTTCCAGTTCAGCTTTCCACGCACCAATGGCATAGTTAGCTTCTTGCATCATTTGCCCGCTATCACTGCTTAAATAATCAATCTCAGCTTGTAAGCCTTGTTTGCGGATATCATTAAAGCCTTGACCCATAGCAGCGTCCATTTCCTGTTGCCAACCCTCAAGTGTAGAAGATAAACCCTCAAAAGTTAAAGACTGATTAGCCATAGCACCAGAGAAAGCATCAGCCATACCATTAAGGATGATTTCAACCGCTTGTCGTCCTAAAACCTCACCGTCAGATATTTTTTCAAGCATATTGCCATAATCTGTACCATAAGCATCAGCAAGATATTGTACAGCATTTATACCTCTATCATTTAAAATATCTAAATCCTCACGAGTAGCATTACCACCCATGTACATTCTACCGAGAGATGTCGCAATATTGCCCATATCATCAGTACCCATGCCAAGAGCAGCACCAGCATCACCAATTTTAGTAAGTGTTGGTATCATGTTTTCAACTTGGAAACCATAAGTTTTTAGTATTTTTGACATAGAAGTCAAATCATCATATAAAAATGGTGTAGAATTACTTAGGTTTTTTACATCATTTAAGTAATTTTGTGCTAAATCCTTGTTACCCTGAAAAAGCGTGGTAAAAGAAATAAGGTCTTTTTCTCGCTGTGCAGCTATACTTGAACCGCTTGTTAAGGACTCCTCTTGTGCTGAAAGCTGATTTTCTGTCTGGGTTTGGACATAATCTTTAAAAGCATCGTCCTTTTCCTCATATATTTGTGTTGCACCAGTTACAACACCGCCAATAGCACCCAAACCAGCACCAACAGCGGTACCGACACCAGGGGCAACCATAGAGCCAATAGCAGCACCACTTGTAGCACCACTGACCACACTACCAAACATAGTGCCTGCATTAGAGCCATAAGCGGAAGATATGATAGTTTGGCTTGTGTTGCTTAAAATATCGCCAGCATAAGCCCAAGCACCAGCCTCACCCAGTCTTGATATTAGTGAGCGTGTACCTCCTGAATCTGCACCACCTGCAACACCACCACCAGCACGAGAACGACTTAGTTCATCATCAGTAGCTGCTAAATCTCTTTGAGCGTTGCGAGCTGCCTGACTTACATCTCTAAGTTGGTCTGTTAGATTATCTACATTAAGGTAAGCGTTTTGCAGTCTTTGTATGGACTCTTCTGTACCGTCAAATGCATTTCTCGCCTCTCTTAGCTCACGCCTAGCATCATCTAAGTCCATTCTGACAGATACTCTGCGGTTTCTGAGAGTGTCAAGTTCACGACCTAGTGACTCAATATCATTTTCTAAAGTTTCAGCACTGCGAGATATATTGCCAAGCTCTCTACTTGCATTATTTCGTACACTTACCGCAATAGATACATCAGGCATTTATTCTCACCTCGCTCTCTGTTGCTCTTGCAACAATTTGTATCTGTATTCTTCAAAAGCTAAAATTATAGCTTTTTCGCCCTCGCTCATCTGCATAAACTGAGATGGCGTGATATGGTGGTCACGCCATACAATATACATTAGAGTTGTATTAAGGTCATAATCTTCTAGTTTTTTTTAACTAGGTCGGCTGCCTCTTGCTGGATAACCTGAGCTGTTACCTGCTTATAGCCAGATAGTTGCTGAATAATGTTATAAAGGTCATCAATTTCACCCGCATTTAAAATCTTTGGTAGCAGCTCAATAGGAGTAGGAGCATGATAATGCTCTAAAAGCTGATTATCTGCCAGACTAGGCTCAACCACACCTTGAATTACAACATGCATTTTTATATCTGTTTTAGGACTGTTTTCCGCCATATCCAAGATATTTTTAATTTCGTTGTAACTCAGTTCACGAACTTTAAAAATCATATCTTTTTTAGCACGTTTAGATAAATTCAGTAGTTTTACTTGCTTAGTTTTATTTTCTCTTGGACTAAGCTCCAAGAGTTCTTTTAAAATATCCATTTTTTAAACCTCAATCTTATCTAAAAATTCACGACTTGTCCAAGTAAATGGGTGTTCAGTTTTACCCATAACACCAGCTTCCCAGTCTGCAATTGTTTCATCATCAAAGCTGACATTATAAATTGCAACACGTTCAGCACCATAAGCATCAGGGTCATTAAGCTCGCTAATAAGTGTAAAACGTGGGTCTTGACCTTTTTCTAAAGCATCACCAACCTTAATGCTCATAAAGCTGGTTGTTTTATAAATACCAAGAGAACCTGTTCCTTCTGTGCTCATAGTCTTTGTGTCTACTGCCATTTGACCACATCTAGGAACTTTTTCTTTATTTGCAGTACGCTTTGCCTGCATTTTATATACATCAGCAACAACTGCACCATCTAACCAAAGCTTTCCCCATGTACCAGAGATGACTCTACTAGCTTTATCCATTATTTATCACTCCTTTACTGGATAGTTACTGGAATATTGACATCTTCGATTGCATCAAGAGGAGTAAATGAAACTTTGATAAATACATAAGAGTCAGTGTTAGCCTCTTTGATTTCTTGTTCAGTCATATCCTCTACTGTATAGCCTTCCGTTTTAAGCCAATCAGATTGAGCATCAACATCTATTTCAACTACACTTGAACCAGTTTTCACAAGTCCACTAAGCTCTAATTCATTGAAATAAGTCTGAACAGCTGTAACAAGTACAAGTTTATTATCATAACTGTTTTCATATTTACCGATATATGTATC
>CALWMO010000160.1 GCA_944381965.1 uncultured Butyricicoccus sp. | reverse complement strand
CATTATGGCAGTTTGTGCTGCTCGTATGAAACAGCAAGGCAAACTGCGTGGCGGTGCATTTGTTGCAACAATTCTTTCCAACATGGGTCTTCATGCTTATGCTGAAAAAATGGGCGTGAAAATTGAATGTGCCAATGTTGGCGACCGTTATGTGCTTGAAATGATGCTTGATAAGGGTTATGTGCTTGGCGGTGAACAGTCTGGTCATGTAATCTTTCTTGAATATGCATCTACTGGTGATGGTCAGCTTACAGCTATTCAGTTTATGGATATTTTAAAGCACAGTGGCAAGAAATGTTCTGAAATTGCGGCAGAAGTTAAGCCATGGCCACAGGTTATGATTAACGTAGCTGTTCCAAACAGTGAAAAGAAAACTATTGCAGAGCGTACTGAAGTTGCAAACGCTATAAACGAGGTACAAAATGAGCTTGGTGAGGGCAGAATTTTAGTTCGTGCATCTGGTACTGAGGCTCTTGTGCGTGTTATGGTTGAAGGTAAAGATGCTCAAAAGGTTGATGCGGCTGCAAAAAGTGTTGCAAAGACCATTGAATCTATTGTATAATATTTGTCAAAGGCAGGACTGTGTAAGCTGCACAGTCCTGTTTTTTTAAAAACTACTCATTTTAAAGGAGGAATTTGTTGTTTTGAGCATTAAAAATTAATATTTTTAAGCGCCAGGACTGTGAAAAATACGACTTTTATGATTCACAGTTGACGAGGTAAGGGTTTATCGAAAGATTCGGCGGATGACCCTTCGGCCGATAGTGGGTTGGTCGTGAGCGGCTTTTCAAAGAGCGGAAGTGATTTCGTAACAAGAAAGTACGCATAACGCACTATTTTTATGCCCTTTTTTAAGTGGCTTTTTTGTAAATGGCAGATGTGAGTGCCATAAAATTTTATTTTTTCGGAGGAAAATTAATTATGTGTGGTATTGTAGGTTTTACTGGTAATTCTCCAGCTGTACCAATTCTTATAAAAGGTCTTTATCGTTTAGAGTATCGTGGTTATGACTCCGCAGGTGTTGCGGCTTTCACTAAAGAAGGTCTGGAAGTTGTAAAAAGCCGTGGACGTATTGCAAACCTTGAGGAAAAAATCAAGGAAATTGGTGGCATGAATGCAACTTGTGGTATTGGTCATACACGTTGGGCAACACATGGCGAGCCATCAGACAGAAATTCTCACCCTCATTTAGGTGGTAGAGGTAAGGTTGCTGTTGTTCACAACGGTATTATTGAAAACTATATGGAGCTTCGTCAGCAGCTTGAGGCTCATGGTTATGAGTTCCAGTCCGAAACCGATACAGAAACAGTGGCTCATCTGGTTGATTACTTACATGACGGCAGTAATCACAGCCTTGCTATGACCGTATTAAAGGCAGTTGGTATGCTTAGAGGTTCTTATGCACTTGGTGTTGTTTCTATGGACGACCCAGAGGAAATTGTAGCGGCAAGACGTGATAACCCACTTGTTATCGGTATCGGTGAAGGCGAAAACATGATTGCATCTGACGTTACCGCTATTATTTCACGCACAAGAAAATATATAATTCTTGATGATGGTGAAGTTGCTGTTGTTCGTCCAGACAGCGTTGTTGTTATGAACGCTTTCGGCGATATTGTGGAAAAGAAAATCCAAGAGGTAACTTGGGATTTATCCGCAGCTGAAAAGGGCGGTTATGAGCATTTTATGATTAAGGAAATCATGGAGCAGCCAGCCGCTGTTACAAACACCATTCACCCTAGAGTTAAGGACGGAAAAATTAACTTTGAGGACAGTGGTTTAACCGATGAGCGTTTAAAAAATGCAAAACATGTGCATATTATAGGTTGTGGCTCGGCACTTCATGCTGGTATGGTTGGTCGTTCTGTTATAGAAAGCCTGTGCAGAGTTCGCTCTACTGCATCGATTGCATCTGAGTTTAGATATGAAAACCCTATTATTCGCCCTGATGACATTTGTATTGTTATAAGCCAGTCAGGCGAAACAGCAGATACACTTGCAGCTATGCGTCTTGCCAAGCAGGCAGGTGCATATACTGTTGCAGTGGTTAATGTTGTATCTTCCACAATCGCAAGAGAGGCTGACGGCGTATTATATCTTTGGGCTGGCCCAGAAATCGCTGTTGCAACCACTAAGGCTTATTCAGCTCAGCTTGCTGCACTTTATCTGTTTGCAGTTAAAATGGCAAATGTAAGAGGTACAATAACCGAAGAGCAAGAAAAAGCTTATTGTGAAACTCTATATACTATTCCAGAGAAAATCAGTGAAATGCTTGCAGGAAAAGAAAAAATGCAGTATTTAGCAAGCAGATATGCAAACCGCTCAAGCGTATTTTTCCTTGGCAGAGGTCTTGACTATGCTGCTGCTATGGAAGCATCACTAAAACTCAAGGAAATCTCCTATATTCACAGTGAGGCATACGCAGCAGGTGAGTTAAAGCATGGCACAATCTCACTAATTGAACAAGGTACACTTGTTGTTGCTCTTGCAACTCAGCCAGCACTCTATGAGAAAACTATTTCAAATATTCGTGAAGTTGTTTCCCGTGGTGCTGAGGTTATTTTAATAACCGGTGCTGATTTTGATTGTGATGCATCTTGTTGCAGTCATGTTATTAAACTGCCTGAAATCCGTCAGGAGATGTCCGCATCACTTTCTATTATTCCACTTCAGCTGCTTTCTTACTATGTGGCTGTGGAAAGAAACTGTGATGTAGATAAGCCTAGAAACCTTGCAAAGTCAGTAACAGTAGAATAATGTCGAAAATTGTAAAATATGCATAAAATATCAACCAGTTTATATCGCGTACTATACAATTATTACATGAAACTATTGACAAAATGAGGTAAATATAATACAATAAATAAAAATATGACAAATGGAATTGAGCAGATGAATCTGGAAATTAGTAAATTAAACGAAATAGAGCTTTGTAAAGCTGCTAAATTGGGTAACAGCGAAGCGGTTGAATTGTTGGTTTCTCACTATTCCAGATTGGTTAAATCTTGTGTAAGAAGCTATGCTTTCGGTATCGCTGAAAGCGATGACCTCACACAAGAGGGTATGCTCGGACTGTGGAAAGCCGTTCTGACTTTCGATGAGTCCAGAGGTGTACCGTTTGAAGCCTATGCTCATGTCTGTATCGAGCGTAAAATCTATTCGGCTGTTCGTGCTATATATGCTCAAAAACATGAACCGCTTAATAATGCAGTTTCACTCGAAAAGCCTCTTTTTGATAGCAATGCGGAATCTGGCACATCGGTGGTTTCTGACCCTGAGGCGTTAGTTATTTACATGGAAGAACAAGCAGAGCGTATAACAAAGCTTAAAAATCTTCTCTCAGCATTCGAGTCGCATGTGTTGTCCCTTTACCTTGATGGGCTTTCTTATGACGAAATAGCGTCAAAGCTCGGAAAACCTGTCAAGTCTGTTGATAACGCAATTCAGCGAATAAGACGAAAATCGGCTAGTGTCAGTTTTTAAACTAAATCCGATGGAAATAGAGCTTTTTATGCTCTGTTTGCATAAATTAAACAATGGTTTCACCATAAGTCGGCGAAACACGCATTACACAAAGAGAGGTAAAAATCATGTATCAAGACAAAACTTTAGTATGTAAAGAATGTGGCAGCGAATTTGTTTTCTCAGCTGGTGAGCAGGAGTTCTATGCAGAACGTGGTTTCCAAAATGAGCCTCAGCGTTGCAAGGCTTGCCGTGATAAGAGAAAAAATGCTGCTAAAAGCACTACCGCTCGTCAGTTCTTTACTGCTGTGTGTGCAGCTTGTGGTGGAGAGGCTAAAGTTCCTTTTGAACCAAAGTCTGACCGTCCAGTTTATTGCAGTGAATGCTTTGCTAAAATGAAAGCATCAGAAGAATAAATAAATTTTAAGAAGTGCTTGAGTTTTTTCTCTTGCACTTCTTTTTTTAATCTTGAAATGATAGTAAAAAAGAGGTATAATAAAACATAAATTTGCTTAAATGTGGAGGTTTATTAAAATGGCAACTGTTACTAAAA
>CALWMO010000159.1 GCA_944381965.1 uncultured Butyricicoccus sp. | reverse complement strand
ATAATTATTGTAGGCTATTTCTTTAATGCTATACAATATTTTATAATATAATAAATTATTAGGAGGCAAATATGGGTTTATTCGGTTTTGGTAAGAAAAAAGAAAAACAAAAGCCATCTTGTGCATGTCAATCAAATTGTCAAACAGTCGAAGTAAAAGAAATTGAAAACATTGCAAATGCCAACACAGTTATAAAGGTTTTAGGTACTGGTTGTAAGTCATGTCATACACTGCTTGAAAACACTAAAACGGCTGTAAGCAATATGAATATTTCAGCTAAGGTTGAATATGTTGATGATATGGCACAAATCGCGGGTTACGGTGTTATGAGTATGCCTGCACTTGTAATAAATGAAAAACCTGTGGTTATGGGTAAAGTATTAAATGTAGAAGAAGTTAAAGAATTATTAAAAAAAGCGGGTTTTTAAGGAGTAAATAAAAATGAGTCTAAATATAAAATGTGAAGGTAAGCCGAAAGTTGCTTTTATTTGTGTGCATAATTCATGTAGAAGTCAAATGGCAGAGGCATTAGGCAAAAAGTTTGCAAGTGATGTTTTTGAAAGTTATTCAGCGGGTACAGAATTAAAAAGTCATATAAATCCAGATGCTGTTAGAATGATA
Organism: uncultured Butyricicoccus sp.; assembly: GCA_944381965.1. Lineage (GTDB taxonomy): Bacteria > Bacillota > Clostridia > Oscillospirales > Butyricicoccaceae > Butyricicoccus_B. The sequence goes on along the minus strand of CALWMO010000159.1, from coordinate 3,408 downwards.
AAGAAAACATATGGAATTGATATGGAGGAAACACAGTTTAATAAACTGCTTTCAGATATTCCTAAACCAGATGTTGCAATTTTTATGGGCTGTAATGTTTCTTGTCCAAATCTCACAGCCCAATATATGGAAAATTGGGGACTTGATGACCCATCAGGCAAAAGTGATGAGGTATTTGCTGAAACTATCAAAAAGATAGAAGAAAATATTATAGCTCTAAGAGAAAAACTTAAGAAGTAAAAAAGAAAGAGGATTGAAAACAGCATCAAAACTGTATTCAATCCTTTTGTTTTATATAATATGATGTTTTGATTTAATATCCTCAGACAAGTAAGGATAAAAATTAAGATGTGCAAACTCTATTGCATCAAGTCCCCACATATTTTCTGTTGCTAGAAAATATTCATAATAGTCAGTATTATAACGAATATGAAAAGTAAATTCTTTTATTAGCTTTAAACCTAGTATTGTTTCGGTAGAGAAATGTCCATTACTTAAAATACAATCATATTCTGCATCTAAAATTAAATGAGCAAGTTCTGGGGAAGGTGATTGCATAAATATTTCCATAGCAGTATCCAAAAATGTTTTATAAGGTTCAACTAAAGTGTTTTCTAATGGCAAGTTAAGAATACCATTTTGCTCTAATTCAAGTATGGTTTTCATAAAATAACAAATAATAGTATCTAGATTTTCACTATCATAGCCAAGGCTGCGGACACTCATAAATTTAACACTCCTAGATTTAAAAAAATTATTAATTCAATTTTATCATAATAATAAAATAATAGATATCCAAAATGTCAAATTAAATAGTTTTTATTAGTGCGTTTTGCAGAATTAATGAAATATATTGATAATTACTTGACAAAATATACATATATTACTATAATGAAGCTGTCAAAAGAAAGCAGCTAGTGTTGATTTTTGAAAGTATAATTTGATTGTTATATTTTTTTGTGAAAATGTATAGTATTTTAGTATACTATTTACAAGATAAAGCAAGGAGGTAAATGTATGTTGTTTCAAACTACACCCGCTCATGAGGAGTTAAGAGCAAAAGTTCGTGCGTTCGCAGAGGAAGAAATTAAACCAATCGCATTTCAACTGGATAAAGAAAATGAATTTCCAGATGAGGCTATAAAAAAATTAGGTAAATTAGGGCTTATGGGTATTCCATATCCTAAGGAATATGGCGGAGCAGGACTTGATGCTTTAAGCTATGCAATCGTTGTTGAAGAACTTTCAAGAGTAGATGGTGGCACAGGCGTTATTTTATCTGCACATGTATCACTCGGTTCATGGCCTATTTTTGCTTATGGCACAGAAGAGCAAAAGAAAAAGTATCTTGTACCACTTGCAAGTGGTGAAAAAATCGGTGCTTTTGGTCTAACTGAACCAAATGCAGGCTCTGATGCGGGTGGAACAGAAACAACTGCGGTGCTAAAAGGTGACCACTATATTTTAAATGGTGGTAAAATATTTATAACAAATGCACCAAAAGCTGATACATATGTAGTATTTGCAGTTACAACTCCAGATATTGGAACAAGAGGAATTAGTGCATTTATTGTTGAAAAAGGCTGGAAAGGTTTTTATTTTGGAGACCATTATGATAAAATGGGTATCCGTTCATCTTCAACAGCTGAACTTATTTTTGATAATGTGGAAGTTCCAAAGGAAAACCTACTAGGCAAAGAGGGCGATGGTTTTAAAATCGCTATGTCAACTCTTGACGGTGGTCGTATTGGTATTGCATCTCAGGCACTAGGCATTGCTCAAGGTGCTTATGAAAATGCTCTTGAGTATGCAAAAGAACGTGTCCAGTTTGGCAAACCAATCGGTTTCCAGCAGTCGATTTCATTTAAACTTGCAGATATGGCAACTAAACTACGCTGTGCAAGAATGCTTATTTATTCAGCAGCTGAAATGAAAGAAGCTCATGTTCCATATGGTATGGAATCTGCTATGGCAAAAATGTATGCTTCAGATATTGCCCTTGAGGTTACAAACGATGCACTGCAAATCTTTGGTGGTGCAGGCTTTATGAAGGGTATGGAAGTAGAAAGAGCATATAGAGATGCAAAGATTACAACAATTTATGAGGGTACAAATGAAATTCAGCGTGTTGTAATTGCTTCTCATCTGCTTGGAAAACCACCAAAGAGTGAAAGCGGTTCTTCTAGCAAACCTAAAAAACCAGCACCAGTTACAGGTGTTCGTAAAAATATGATTTTACGTGATGGCACAGCAGAAGAAAAGGTTAATGCACTTGTTGAGCATCTAAAGAAAGATGGACACGATTTTACAGTAGGTATTGACATTGATACACCTATTGTACAAGCTGAAAGAGTAGTTTCTGCTGGCAAGGGTATAGGCGATAAGAAAAATATGAAGCTTATCGAAAAATTAGCAAAGGCAGCAGGTGCAGCAATAGGTTCTTCAAGACCAGTTGCAGAAACACTTAAATATGTGCCACTTAATAGATATGTTGGTATGTCGGGTCAGAAGTTCACCGGTAATCTATATATTGCTTGTGGTATTTCTGGTGCAGTTCAGCATTTAAAGGGTATAAAAGATGCATCTACTATTGTTGCAATCAATAAGAATGCAGGTGCACCTATTTTCAAAAACTGTGATTATGGCATTGTTGGCGATGTAAATGAGATTTTACCACTGCTTGCAGATGCTCTTGATACTGGAGATAAAAAACCTGCACCACCTATGGTTAAAATGAAGCGTCCAAAAGTGCCAAAGCCAGCACCAATAGGTAAAACATATGTATGTGGTGGTTGTGGATATGAATATATCCCAGAGTTAGGCGACCCAGATGCAGAAATTCCAGCAGGAACACTGTTTGAAAAACTGCCAGAAGATTGGGTTTGCCCAGAATGTGCAGAAAGCAAAGACCAGTTTATAGAGGCTTAAAGGAGGTTTAGTTATGCATTGCGTAAGAGCGGTTACTGATAATTTATACTGGGTTGGTGCAAATGACCATAGATTAACCCTTTTTGAAAATATTCACCCTATTCCAAAGGGAGTAAGCTACAATGCTTATCTATTATTAGATAAAAAATCTGTGCTTTTTGATACAGTGGATTGGTCAGCTTGCAGACAGCTTTTAGAAAATATCGAATATCTGCTAAAAGGCAAAGAACTTGATTATCTTGTAATTAATCATATGGAGCCAGACCATGGTGCATCTATTGAAGAAATTTTGTTGCGTTATCCAAAAGTAAAAGTTATTTCAACTGAAAAAGCATTTATGCTTATGCACCAGTTTGGTTTCGATATAGATGAACATGAGTGCATTGAAGTAAAGGAAGGCGATACATATTCATTTGGTGAACATAATGTAACATTTGTTGGTGCACCTATGGTACATTGGCCAGAAGCAATGTTTACATT
>CALWMO010000158.1 GCA_944381965.1 uncultured Butyricicoccus sp. | reverse complement strand
TTGGTATGACCATTTCTGCCTCTATTCCAGCCGCAGTTCTATCTATGGGTATTATTCGTATTATCCTTCGTCGTGATTCAATTTTGGAAAACAACCTTGTTCAAACTATCGGTTCTGCTGGTGAATCAGTAGCTGCTGGTGCTATCTTTACCCTCCCTGCTCTATTCTTATGGGCAAAGGATGGCGTAATTTCTATGCCTAGCATGATTACTATTTTCCTAGTTGCTACTTTTGGTGGTATTTTAGGTGTAATCTTTATGATTCCTCTACGTCAAGCTCTGATTGTTGAAGAACATGGCGTACTCCCTTTCCCAGAAGGTACTGCTTGTGCAGAAGTTCTTTTAGCTGGTGAGGAAGGTGGAAGCAAAGCTGGTACTGTATTTGCGGGTCTTGGTGTTGCAGCTATTTATAAGCTACTTTCTGACGGTTTTAAATTCTTTCCTAGTGAAATCGGTTATGATATCCAGAGCTATAAAGGCTCTTCCGTAGGTGTTCAGGTTCTGCCTGCTCTTGTTGGTGTAGGTTATATTTGTGGCCCTAAAATCTCTAGCTATCTGCTTGCAGGTGGTGCTTTAAGCTGGCTAGTTCTTATGCCAATGATTGCACTATTTGGCGGCGATGCTGTAATTTTCCCAGCTACTGACCCTATTTCTTCTATGGCTCCTAGCGATATTTGGGGTTCTTATATCAAATACATTGGTGCTGGTGCAGTTGCTACTGGCGGTGTATTAAGCCTTATTAAGAGCTTCCCGCTTATTGTACGCACATTTAAACAGGCTATGGGTAGCATGGCAAAGAACAGAACTTCTTCTTCCCTGCGTACCGAGCAAGACCTTCCTATGTCTGCTCTGCTTATTGTTATGCTTGTTATCGCAGTTGCTATCTGGCTGCTTCCTGCATTCCCTGTTACTTTTGTTGGTGCTTTAATTGTAGTTATATTCGGTTTCTTTTTTGCAACCGTTTCCTCTCGTATGGTAGGTCTTATCGGCTCTTCTAACAACCCTGTTTCTGGTATGGCTATAGCTACAATTATCATCACTACACTTATTTTAAAGGGTACTGGTACAACTGGTGAGCTTGGTATGACTGGTGCTATAACAATAGGTGGTATTATCTGTGTTATCGCAGCTATTGCTGGCGACTGCTCTCAGGACTTAAAGACTGGCTTTATTCTTGGAGCTACTCCTAAAAAGCAACAGATTGCTGAAATGATTGGTGTTATCACCTCTGCTGCTGCAATTGGCCCTGTGCTTTACCTTTTAGATAACGCTTGGGGTTACGGTGGTAAGGAAATTCCTGCTCCTCAGGCTACCATGATGAGAATGCTTGTAGAAGGCATTATGAATGCCGAGCTTCCATGGGGATTAATTCTTATCGGTGTATTTATTGCAATCGCAGTTGAAATTGTCGGTGTTCCTGTAATGCCTTTTGCTGTTGGTATGTATCTGCCATTTAGTTTAAGTGTTGGCATTATGGCTGGTGGTATTGTCCGCTATTTTGTTGAAAATCGTAATAATATATCTGATGATGACCGCAAAGAAAGTATTGAGCGTGGCACTCTTTATACATCTGGTCTGATTGCTGGTGAAGGCTTAATGGGTATAGCTCTTGCAGCTCTCGCAGCACTCAATATAAATATTGATTTGTCAAAGAAATTATTTAATATCGGCAAGATTGGCGGTTTAGTTTTATTTGCTTTATTGCTCACATCTCTTGCTTATGTTTGTATGAACACTAAAAAGAAAAGCAAATAATTAATTTGTAGCCTGCCCCTTAATTTTATTGGGCAGGCTATTTTTTAAGAAAGGTTTATACTATGAAAAATAATAATTATCTGGATTTAATACCTGTTAAAAACCGAGATTATGATTTTAACATAGACGAAAATGGTATTGTAACAGTAAACAAGGAATGGACTGGCTTTTACAATAAAATTGCACAGCGTTTTTTTAAAAAACCTCGTATAAGTCAAATTAAACTTGATAAAGAAGGTAGTTTTATATGGCTTAATATAGATGGTCAAAGAAATGTACATGAAATCTCTAAAATTTTATTAGAACATGAACCAAATATGGAAAAATCACTCTCAAGACTTATAAAATTCTTAGAAATACTTCATGACCATAAATTCATCACTTGGAAAGGTGAAAATAAATGAGTTATTTAGATTATGTACCTTATGTATTTTTATTTGCAATAGCTACAATGATAATTTATGCTTGGGGACTTTATAAATCTCAACACGCAGCAATGGACGACAGCAAACTGCTTTACTCAAAAGCTGTTAGCAAAATCTTATCCGAATTAAAGAAAAAAGATAAGCTGACAAGAGCCGAACTTATCAAGCTTTTAACTGGCCTTGAAACCAAAAGACCTTTTTCAAGAAATAAAATAGTTGTAACCGAACCTCAAAGCTTTACCGATGCAATAATACAATATATGTTAACTCAAAAAATGATTGAGAAAATGACAGAGCAAGGTGTAAACTATTATGTTAAAAAATAAATTACACCCCAAATTACTGAAAATTATCAGCAGTTTGGGGTGTGTATTTTTATTTATTGTTTAATGCAGAAAGATTAGTGATTTTAAAATGTATACATATATGTTTACAAGAATTAATTTTCTTGATAGTTAAAAGCTAGACTAATTGAAATTCATTAACATTTGCATCATCTCAACTATTATTCCTTTTGTTTATAATTAGCCAATACGTCTAAAATTTCTTGAATAATCTCTGGATTTTTATATTCTCTACCATCCGTACCATATACCACTGCAGATGTAAAGTTATCAGCAATAGCTTCCTCTGTAGTAATCACATAATCAGTGTTTTCACCAAATACCTCCCAGAAGTTTGACACTTGGTCAATTGTATAATACTTATCTGGGCTATCATATGGCACAATACCCGTAGAAAGATTATCAAATAAATTCTGTCCGTCTTTGTAAGGATTGTTTACAAGTGTAACAACTACCGCTTTAGTCAGTTTGCCATCTATATTAAACATGGAATAACTGTCGAATTTCTCTACATCTGGATTAGATGCAAGATTAGCACGGATTTCTGAAGTAAAATTTGGTTCATCAGCAATTGTAAAACCAAATACATTATATATAGCTTGTCTTAAATTAGGGTTATTTCGACTTAAAATATGAAATAACTCATGAGTAATAATTTCATCAAGATCAATAAACTCTGGTAGGTCTTTAATAAAATTCAGATTTTCGCTTTCCAAATAAATTTGATTGCCTTGTGTATAAGCAAGTGCTCCAAATTCGTCTTCCATCTTGTTTTTTACAAATACAATATCTAAATTCGATGGATAGTTAAAGCCAATTTCTTTGAATCGTGCCTCAATTCGAGAAATAGAATCTGCTATTACTTTCTTTTCCTCTTCAGTAAAGGTGTCCCCCTGTTTTTTAGCCAATTCCTTAAAATCTTCTAATGTTGAACCGCTTTTTCCTGTTCGATAATCTAAATCGTTTTGATTTAATTTATTAAAATAGCTATCATTTTGCATGCGAAGTTCAATACCTTCTTCAGCATCTGCAAATCGATAAAAAATAGTACCTGTATAAATTTGTTGATTTGAATTCTCATTTTCAGTCGTATTCTCACTTGTCAGTGAGCTAACATCATTTTGCTCTTTATTCATATCATTTCCTGTACAACCTGTCATTGTTACAACAAGCATAAAAAAAATACTCATTAGAATAATAATTTTACTCGTAATTTTTTTCATTCTTCTGCTCCTTTAATATTTTTATTTTAATCTAAGTAAAAATAGAAATACCCAACGTATCCATGGTATAATGTTTCTGCAATGGAATATAGAGAATATTATAACCTTAAAGTAAAAAGAATACAACAATACTAACTGTTTTCGTAAATTTGTCATATATAAATTTTGAAATAAAAAATAAACCGTATGACCTATTTAGAGTATAAATTCTAATTAAATCATACGGTTTTTAAATTTAATTTTGGATTTTAAAATCTATTACTTAACGCAGAAAGAATTGAATTAAATATATTTTATAACTTTTATGCTTATATAAAACGTTATTTTCGACATTTTACATCTGTTTTCCA
>CALWMO010000157.1 GCA_944381965.1 uncultured Butyricicoccus sp. | reverse complement strand
ATAGTAAAAAAGAGGTATAATAAAACATAAATTTGCTTAAATGTGGAGGTTTATTAAAATGGCAACTGTTACTAAAACTACTAAAATCGGCGAAGTGCTGGCTATGGATATGGGTACATCTAAATTTTTCTTTGAAATGGGTATGCATTGCCTAGGTTGTCCAGCATCTCAGGGCGAGTCTATCGAAGAAGCTTGCATGGTTCATGGCGTTGATGTAGACGAGCTAGTTACAAAGTTAAATGCTTTTCTAGCAGGTCAGCAGTAAGATTTGCAAAGACCAGTTTTAGCTGGTCTTTTGTTTTTAAATAGGTGAAAGAGCATGAATAATATAACTTTAACTCCACGACTAGAGCTTATAGCAAAGAAAATAGCAAAAAATGCAGTTTTAGCTGATATCGGTACAGACCACGCACATCTACCGATTTATTTATTAGAAAATAATATTATAAAAAGTGCTATTGCCTCTGATATTCGCACAGGCCCACTACAAAAAGCAGAGGAAAACACAAAAAAATACGGTCTTGAGAGTAAAATTTCACTTAGACTGGGTGCGGGTCTGGAAAAAGTGCAACCACATGAATGTGATACAATCTCTATTGCTGGTATGGGCGGAGAAACTATAGCTGAGATTTTACAAGATGCTAAGTGGACAAACAGCCCAAATTACGCACTTTTACTTCAGCCTATGACCATGATTTATTATCTTCGTAAATGGCTTTGGCAAAACGGTTATGAGATTTTAGAGGAAAATGTGTGCAAGGAAGACCACAGACGCTATGTAGTAATGACGGTTAAAGGCGGATATAATAAAAAAGATATTCCAATTTATAAATGTTGTGTATCTGATGCACTTTTAAAGGCTGATGGTATAAAGGATTATTTACAGGCACAGTTAAAAAAAGAAAATACTGCTCTTGATGGTTTGAAGCAAGCAAAAAGTATAGATAATGATAGATTAAATGAACAACAGCTTATAGTTGATACATTAAAACAGAGTTTGGAGGCGATAGTATGACAACCGTTTCAGATATTTTGAAACTGCTAGAAGATTTTGCACCAGTGGGTCTTGCTGAAAGTTGGGATAATGTTGGACTTATGACAGGTGAACACGAGCAAGAGGTTAAATGTGTAATGTGTGCTTTGGACGTGACAGAAGGTGTTATAAAAGAGGCAATAGAAAAAAATGCTGATTTAATTGTTGCTCATCACCCTTTGATTTTTACTTCTGTCAAAAATATTACAGAAAAAAACGCAACAGGTCGTGCACTTCGTCTTGCAATTAAAAATGATATTTCTGTTATTTGTATGCATACAAATGCTGACTGTGCTTGGGGCGGTGTAAATGATGCACTTGCAAAGGTGTTAGAGCTACAAAATATTATAAGCATGGAAGCGGGTGACAATGCACTGCTTGGCAGAGTTGGTGACCTTAAAGGCGAAATGACACCGAATGAATTTGCTCTTTTCGTCAAAAATAAGCTATGTGCAAACGGTGTACGCTTTACAAATGGCGGTAAAAATATAAAGCGTGTTGCAGTTGGTGGCGGTGCTTGTGGCAAGCTAATGGATTATGCAATAGCTAAAAATGCTGATGCATTTGTAATAGGTGACTGCTCTTATGATATTATGCAAAAAGCTCAGTCTTTAGGGTTAACACTTGTTGATGCAGGGCATTTTCCAACCGAAAACCCAATAGCAGAAGTGTTTGCAAGCAAAATAAAAGAGAATTTTAATGATATAGATGTTTTATGCAGTCAAACTCATAAGGATTGTATAGAATTTATTTAATTGAGGTGAAAAATATATGCCATTAGATGCAGTCTGTCTGCGAGCGGTTATAAATGAGCTTGATAAGGAAGTCGCAGGCGGACGTATTGATAAAATTTATCAGCCAGATAGAGATGAAATAGTGATTTCTGTGCGTACAGCAAAGGGCGGTAAAAAACTTATGGTTACTGCCGAGCCATCTGCTCCAAGAATGCATTTAATTGATGCAAATAGAGAAAATCCGGCTGTGCCACCTATGTTTTGTATGCTTATGCGTAAGCATTTACAGGGTGCTAAAATCTCTAAAATCAGTCAGCCAGCAATGGAGCGTATGGCGGTTATTGAGCTTGATACAACAGATGAAATGGGTGTTGCTGTAAAACGTGAGCTTGTATGTGAGCTTATGGGTAAATACTCGAATATTATCTTAAAAGATGAAAACGGCAGAATTATAGATGCTGTTCGCCGAATTGATGGCGATATTTCGGGCAAACGTCAGGTTTTACCTGGGCTATTTTATCGTATGCCACCTGCTCAGGAGGGAAAAGTAGACCCGCTTGAGCTTGATGGACAAAAACTTGTTTCAATGCTTGAAAAATGCGAAGATATAACCAAAAAGCTTGATAAATGGCTACTTAGCACGCTTTTAGGTTTTTCTCCGCTTTTATGCAGAGAGCTTGCCTTTCGTGCAGTAGGCGAAACAGGCAAAGCGGTTATAGAGCTTACAAATGAGGATAAAAAGAATTTATCAGATGCTTTTGATATATTAGTAAATGATATTAAAAATTGTAATTTTACACCTAATTTAATTATTAGATTAGAGGATAAGGCGGTTCAAGATTTTACTTGTTTTGAAACCAAGCAATATGAAAATCTGGTAGAGCAAACTCAAATGAATAGCTTTTCTGCACTTTTAGCGGCATTCTATGAGCGAAAGGGACAGGCAGAGCGTATGCGTAGACGTGGTATGGATATGATACGCACTGTAACCTCTGCAAGAGATAGAACGATGAGAAAGCTAAATATTCAGCGTGAGGAGCTTAAACAAACCGAAGATAGAGACAAATATAAGCGAATGGGCGAGCTTATATCTGCAAATTTCTATCAGCTTGAAAAGGGTATGACAAAGGCAAAAGTCATAGATTATTATGATGAAACCTGTCCTGAGATTGAAATTAAACTGGATATTCGTTTAACTCCTCAGCAAAACGCTCAGAAATATTTTAAGCAATATCAAAAGGCAAAAACAGCCGAGCAAATGTTAACCGCTCAAATTAGCGAGGGTGAGGCAGAGCTTTCATATCTTGAAAGTGTTTTACAGTCTATTGACGAGGTAGAAAACGAGAAAGATTTAGCACAGCTTAGAGAAGAACTTGTGCAGACGGGTGTTTTAAGCCAAAAGCAGAATAAAAAGAAACAGCAAAGTAAAAAATCTGATTCTATACCGTTTGAATATCGCACAAGTGATGGTTTTTCGGTTTGGGCAGGCAAAAATAATCTGCAAAATGATTTGCTCAGCATGAAAACCGCTTATAAAAGTGATATTTGGTTTCACACCCAGAAAATACATGGCTCTCATGTCATTTTAGCTGTTGATGGCAGACAGCCAACCGATACCGCTATGACTGAGGCGGCTAAAATTGCCGCTTATCATTCAAAAGCAAAACATTCTTCTATGGTACCAGTTGATTATACCGAAGTTAGAAACCTTAAAAAGCCTAATGGTTCAAAACCAGGGTTTGTTGTTTATAACGTATATCAGACTGCTTATGTCACCCCAGACGAAAGCGAAATAGAAAAGTTAAGAGTTAAATAAAAATCAGCGGAATTTATATTTTCCGCTGATTTTATAATCAAAGCTCTTGCATTGTACGGTATAAAAGCTCACATGCAGTAGCTCGAGTTATTGGTGCAGTGCTGCTTTCGGCTGTTACTCCGTCAGGCAGAATATTAGATGCAGTCAGCACTGCACATGCACTTTGTGCCCATGCAGGTGCATAATCGGCATTTATTGCAGCTGTTTGCACAACTGATGTGCTATCCTCTAGCATATTGCTTAAAATCACACATGCCTCTGCAAGCGTTATAGGGTTTTCACCTCTAAGCTCGCAGCCGCCAGATGCAGTTTGATAACCGCTTATCAGTCCGTTGGCGGCTGCGGCACTTACATATGGTTTTACCCAATCAGATAAACCAGAGTCATCTATAAAATCGGTCTGACTGGTTTCTTTTATATCAAGTCCACTTGCTGCCGCTGCCATTGCAATAAATTCACTGCGACTTACGTTTTCATCAGGACTGAAAAAATAGGCTGTGCCGATTTTTGTACCTGTCATTA
>CALWMO010000156.1 GCA_944381965.1 uncultured Butyricicoccus sp. | reverse complement strand
TCTTAAACGCTGAGTACCTGCTTCACAAGCAAAAGTTAAACCGCTTTTTCTAACCTTCTGCACTCTTTCCATAAGCTCGGCGGAAAAACTATCCGCTCTAAGTGATGGCAGAGAAAGGCTTATATGCCTAGGCTCACAGTAATCTAGCATACACTCGGTAAGACCAGAAAGTTCACTATAATCGCTCGTAGACAGAGAAGACAGTGAGATTTCCTCATAACCAGAGGACTCAAGCACCTTTTTAGCTTGATTTAAAATAGTTTCTTTTGATTTTTTGCGAAGTGGTCTATATGTGTGACCAGCTTGACAGAAACGGCAACCTCTTGGGCAACCTCTAAACAGTTCAACCATAGCTCTGTCAAAAACAATATCTGTTGATGGCACTACAAAGTATTCTGGATAATACATTGTGTCTAAATCCTCAACAATACGCTTTTGAACCATTTCTGGTGCATTTTCCTTAGCAGTTACCTTTTTAACAGTTCCGTCCTCGTTATATTCAACCTCATAAAGAGATGGAACATAAATACCCTGTATCTGTGCTGCACGAACTAAAAACTCATGCTTTGACAGATTTTCATTTTTTGCGGTGCGGTAAAGGTTTACAAGGTCAAGCATAACCTCCTCACCATCACCAATCATAAATAAATCAACAAAATCACAAAGTGGCTCTGGATTATAAGCACATGGGCCACCCGCTACGATTAAGTTTTTAAGTTCTTTTCTCTCCTCGGCAAGTACAGGCACACCGCCAAGGTCAAGCATATTTAAAATATTAGAGAAAGACAGCTCATATTGTAGAGTAAAACCAATAATATCAAACTCTGAAAGAGCATCGCCGCTTTCAAGACCATAAAGCGGAATATTTTCCTTTCTCATATAGTCCTCAAGGTCAACCCAAGGAGCAAACACACGCTCACACCAAACGCCGTTTTGGTCGTTTAATAGTCCATAGAGAATACGAGAACCTAAATGGCTCATACCAACCTCATAGACATCTGGGAAACAAAATGCAAATCTAACATCTACTTCATTTTTGTTCTTAGTAACAGAACCCCATTCACCGCCAACATAACGAGCGGGTTTTTGCACTTTTGGCAAAATTCGTTCTAGCTTTGCAGAAAGCATAAATTCCTCCTAATTAAAAAGTGCTGTGTAAATCCGCACAACACCTGACTGCAATCATAAAAATAAAAGACACAGTTAAATTCTGTGTCTTTCATTATAACATATTTCGCTCTAAATTTACACGAAAATTTTTCATGTATAAATGCTATGATTATTGATGATATGCACAATAAATATTAATCTTCTTTTGGTAAAATAATGTTTAAAAATACAGCAACAATAGTTGCGATAACAACAGGAGATTTACCAAAAATCATAATAAAACTTTCTGGAAGCTGACCGATAGATGCAGAAGCCTGAGTTATACCAACACCAAGAGCAACAGAAAGACCGACAACGGTTGTATTTCTAGCATTAAGCTTTTGAGAGGCGATAAGTTTCATACCAGTCATAGCAATAGTTGCAAAAACTGTAAGTGTAGCACCACCAAGCACACACTGTGGAATAGTGGTTAAAATAGCCGCAAATTTAGGTGAAAAACCTGCAATTAAGATAAACACACCAGTTGTTGCAAATACAGTGCGGTTTATAACCTTGTTAGTGGTAACAATACCAACATTTTGAGAGTATGTTGCCATTGGCAGACCGCCAAAGAATGATGCAAGGGTATTTGAGATACCATAAGCGATAATACCGCCCTTTAATTCTTCCTTAGATGGCTCTCTGTTCATACCGCCGATTGTAGTAGCTGTAAAGTCACCGATTGCCTGTACAGCATTAATTGCAAATAATAAACCGATAGCAATACAAGCTGCTGGGTCAAAAACCATACCAAAAGGCAGTAGTTTTGGAGTTGCAACTATTGATGCACTTGCAACATCAGAGAAAGAAACCATTCCAAAGGCTACTGCAACTACATAACCTACAATCATGCCAATTAGAATAGATGCAAGTTTAAATACACCCTTACCCTTCTGGTTAAGCACTAATACCACAACAAGTGTGATAATAGCCACAAGCCAGTTTTGCCATGAGCCATAAACTAAAGCCTCAGTAAGTCCTTTAGTTTCAACTACAAGCTCATAGGTGTTAGCTGTACCACCAGCCATATAGTTAATAGCAGTTGGATAAAGTGACAGACCGATTGTAAATACTACTGTACCAGTGATAAGTGGTGGGAAAAACTTATGAATCTTATCAACCATTAAACCTACAACGGTAGCTACAATACCACCGATTGCAAGTGCACCCATAATAGCTGCAATACCGTTTTCAGTTACAGCTATCGCCTGCATACTTGGAACATATGCAAAACTAACACCAAAAATCACAGGCAAACCTGCACCGAATTTAATCCACTTATTGCCTATTGGGAAAAGCTGAAGTAAAGTTGTAACCGCAGCCATAACAAGAGATGACTGGATAAGCAGCACTCTTAAATCCTGTGCCATACTTGTTACATTTGCAATCATAATAGCTGGGGTTACACAACCTACAATCATTGCAACCAGATGTTGAAGTGCTAAAGAAATTGTCATTGACCATGGCGGTAAACCTGTCGGTTCAAAAAGTGTTTTTTCTGTTTTCATTTGCTTTGGCAGCTCCTCTCATTTTTCGCTTTTTTCATTCACAGTATGTTTACAGCTTTAGCTGCCACTGTGTTTAAACCAAATATAGCATAACATATTTTCGGCAAATTGCAAACTATTTTCTATATTTATCTTATATTTTTGGTTGTTTAGTCAAAAATATTGTACATTTTTTGATTTTAAAATTCTTTAATTTTAGTATAATATGTGTTATCATATAGTTAACTTGCATTTCTTTAAGGTTATATAACCCCATTTATCTGCATATTATTGACCAGAGAGGAAAGGCAGGTATATCTATGAAGGAACGTATTATAATACTTATAACAGTTTTGATTTTGACATTTAACATACCACCTGTCAGACAAATTTTAACAGTTTTTTCACCAGCCGAAACAAATAATAAAACCTTGGTTATTGATGCGGGTCACGGTGGTTTTGATGGTGGTGCAGTAGGTGCAAGCGGAGTGACTGAGCAAGATATAAATTTATCTATTTCTGAGATGGTATATCAGCTTAGTTATTTTTTCGGACAAAAGGCTGTTATGACCCGAACAGATACAAATGCACTTAATTACGATGCAAATTTAAGCATAAGCCAAAATAAAATAAATGATATACATGCAAGAGAGGACATAACAAACAGCACCCAAAATCCTGTTTTTATGAGTATACATTTAAATAAATTTGAGCAGTCTAAATATTTTGGAGCTCAGGTTTTTTATTCAAAAAACAATGATGATAGTAAAATTTTTGCCGAAAATATACAATCAAATTTAATTTCAGGCATAAAAAACGATAATATCCGCACAGCAAAACAAGCTGCAAATACAATTTATCTTATGAAAATGTTAAAATGTCCTGCTATTGTTGTTGAGTGCGGTTTTTTATCAAATCCCGAAGAAGAACAGCTACTATGTAGCACTGATTATCAAAAACAGCTTGCTATTTGTATTTATAGCGGCTATGAAAACTATTTAAACGGAGAAAATAATGAAACAGAAAACACATTTTCTATGCAGTGATTGTGGTTATGAAAGCCCTAAATGGTTTGGCAAATGCCCGTCATGTGGTGCATGGAATACAATGAGCGAATTTAAAGTAAAACCCGAAGTAGCTACAAGAAGTGTGCTGCAAAACACAAAATCACTAACTGGTTCTAAACCTGTTAGAATGAGTGAAATTGAAACCGAAAACGAAACACGTTTTCAGTCTGGCATAGGCGAGCTTGACCGAGTGCTCGGTGGTGGTGCGGTGCATGGTTCATTTGTGCTTGTAGGCGGTGAACCTGGAATAGGCAAGTCTACTTTACTTTTACAAATGTGTCAAGAGATGTGTAAAAATGCAAGAGTTTTATATGTTTCCGGTGAGGAGTCGCTAAGACAGATTAGGCTTAGAGCATCACGCCTTGGCATATCCTCCCCCGAGCTTTATGTGCTTGCCGAAACAGA
>CALWMO010000155.1 GCA_944381965.1 uncultured Butyricicoccus sp. | reverse complement strand
GTATGCACAGGTATTCAAATAGAGTCGCCAGAACAAGCCAGAATTAAAGCAGAAGTAGATGTTTTATATCTTGATGAAGAAAATAGTCTGTTTCAAACACATAGAATTGTACATTTTCCAGTTAAACTTTCAAATAATGATGGGATTTCACCTAGTGATATACAAATGAACTTAACATTAAATCCATCAGGTGAAGATAGTATAAATTTATATGGAGCTATAAATGGTGTTTACTGTGGAAAGAAAAATAAAACCATACAGGATATAACAGCGGTTAATTTAGGTGAAAAACGTGAAAAATCTATGCCAGATGTCACTCTTGTTTTGCGTAGAGTAGATGAGGGTGAACAGCTTTGGGATATAGCACGACAATATGCAACCACAATGAAAGCTATAAAAAGTGCGAATAACTTACCTGAGGATACCAAAGCATTAAAAGAGCAAATGTTACTTATTCCACTTGAGCAGTAATGAGGAGAGAAAAGTTTATGGAGCAGAAATCATTATATAAAGAAATCAGCACTCGCACAGGTGGTGATGTATATATCGGGGTAGTAGGCCCTGTTAGAACAGGTAAATCAACTTTTATTAAACGCTTTATGGAAACAATGGTAATTCCAAATATAGAAAATGTATATAAGCGTGAAAGAGCAAAAGATGAACTGCCACAATCAGCATCAGGCAGAACTATTATGACAGCTGAACCTAAATTTATACCAGAAGAAGCGGCTGAGGTTTCAACTGCTGAAGGTGGCTTTTGTAGAGTACGACTTGTAGATTGTGTAGGTTATCTTGTAGATGGTGCATTAGGCAGTATGGAGGACGATTTACCTAGAATGGTTTCGACTCCTTGGGACGATTCACCAATGACAATGAGCCAAGCGGCTGAAATCGGCACAAGAAAAGTCATAGAAGAACATTCTACAATAGGTCTTGTTATAACAACAGATGGTACATTTTCCGAAATCCCAAGAGAAAGCTATATGCCAGCAGAAGATAGGGTTATCGAAGAATTAAAACAAATAGGAAAACCATTTTTAACACTGATAAATTCAGCTGTTCCTGATGGTGAAGCCGCTTTGAATGTGCAAAGAGAGCTTAGAGAAAAACATGGTATAGAGGCTTTACCTGTAAATTGTCAAACACTTTCTGCAAATGATGTTTCTAATATTTTAGCGGGTGTACTATATGAATTTCCTGTACAGGAGATTGCTGTTGAACTTCCTAGATTTATCGGTGTACTTCCAGCAGGGCATAATGTGCGTGAGTCTGTATATGGTGATATCAGAGAAGCTGCAATAAAAGTGCAAAAAATGAGAGATATGCAGCAAACAGTTGATTTTATCGAGCAAAATCAATATGTGTCTGAAGCTAGAGTTGCTGATATGGATTTAGGTGTTGGCAAGGTAAGATTAAAAATTACATTGCCAAGCGAAGTTTTCTATCAGATTGTAGCCGAGAAAACAGGTGTTGATATAAAAGACGATGCAGATTTAATACCACTGCTTAGCAGGCTTGCAGAAACAGAAAGAGAATATCAACGTATACAAGGTGCATTAGACCAAGCACAAGCAACAGGCTATGGTGTAGTGATGCCACAGGTTAGTGAGCTTTCTCTTGAAGCACCAGAAATTATAAAACAAGGTGGTCGATATGGTGTTAGACTGTGTGCATCAGCAACAGCAATACATCTAATAAGAACCGAAATAAAAGCCTCAGTAACCCCGCTTGTAGGCACAGAAAAGCAGTCAGAGGAGCTTGTGCATTATATGCTTGGTGAGTTTGATGGCGAACCAGAAAAGATTTGGGAAACAAATATTTTTGGAAAATCACTCAATGAGCTTGTAAACGAAGAGCTTAGCAATAAACTTGCAAGAATGCCAGCAGATGCTAGAGATAAATTCAGAGAAACACTTGAGAAAATTATAAACGAAAGCACAGGTGGACTTATTTGTATTCTGCTTTAACAGCAAAGGGACTTGATTTTTCAAGTCCCTTATTTTTATAGTATTAAGTTTGCAATCTGAGTGAAGACAAAGCATATAGTAAGACCGCATACAGTTGGAAGTATAATGGCAAGTAAAGTCCATTTTAAACTGCCTGTTTCTTTGCGTATAGTCAGGCAAGTTGTCGCACAAGGCCAATGCATAAGTGAAAACAGTATCATGTTTATTGCGGTTATAATAGTCCAGCCATTATCTATAAGCAGTGTTTTCATAATATTTAAGTCGTTTATTTCGGTTAAACTGCCCTGAGAAAGATAGGTCATAAGCATAATTGGTACTACAATTTCATTTGCAGGTATTCCCAGTATAAATGCCATTAAAATTACACCATCTAACCCTATAAGCCTTGCAAATGGGTCTAAAAACTCGGTACAATAATTTAAAATAGAGATGTTATTTATATCTATGTTCGCAAAAAGCCATATAATAAGCCCACTTGGTGCAGCAACTATGACCGCACGAGCAAGCACAAAAAGTGTTCTATCAAAAATAGAGCGAATTATAACTTTGCCAAATTGTGGCGTACGATAGGGTGGAAGCTCAAGTGTAAAAGATGATTCCATACCTTTTAAAACCGTTCCAGAAAGCAATTTAGAGGTTATAAAAGTCATAAAAATACCAAATAATATAACTAAAACCAAAATTAAGGCCGATATAAAAGAAGTTTGCAAGCCAGATGTTTTATATGCGAAAAACATGGTTATAATAGCAATTATGGTAGGGAAACGACCATTACAAGGCACAAAATTATTGGTCAATATAGCAATTAAACGCTCTCGTGGGGAGTCTATAATTCTTGCACCTGTTACACCTACCGCATTGCAGCCAAATCCCATACACATTGTGAGTGCTTGTTTACCAGAGGCTTTGCACTTGCTAAAACATTTATCAAGATTAAAAGCTATTCTAGGCAAATAACCGAAATCTTCGAGCAAGGTAAAAAGTGGGAAAAATATCGCCATAGGTGGAAGCATTACCGAAACAACCCATGCAAGCACTTTATATACACCAAATAACAACGGCTCATAAATAGCAGGTGATATGTTAAAATAAATTGCTTGTTCAATTAGAAAATCCTGAAAAGAGAATAAAAGTTCGCTTATTATGCTTGATGGATAATTAGCACCAGATATAGTTATCCAAAAAATCATAAGCAAAAATAAAATCATAATTGGAAAACCAGTTATTTTGCTTGTGAATAACTTATCTAACATTCTATCTTTTCTATCATAGTTTGGATTTTTTAGTTCTACAACGCTTTCAGATATAATCTCTGCTTTTTTTACAAATGTTTCTGCGACTATATCTCTTATATGTGATGGTGTATAGCCTTGATTTTCAAGTTCTAGCTTTAGTTTGTCGTATTGAGCTATAAAGTTATCATATATAGTGTTGTTTTGATATTTGTTTTTTATAGCATCTAAAAATGACTTATCTTGCTGTAAAAGCTTTAAAATAGTGAAACGAAATGGCAGTTCATTTTGCACAAGTTCTTTTGTTATATCAGTCATTTTGTCTATTGCATCTTCTATTATCTTTGGATATGAAATAGGCTTTAAATCAAGCCAGTGACTTTTTACCGAACCTCTAGCCATAAGACAAACAAGTTTGTTTAAACCCTTGCCATCTCGTGCGGTTGTACCGAGTACAGGCACACCTAAAATGTTAGAAAGCTTATCTAAATGTACAGTTATTTGCTTTTTCTTGGCTTCATCTAACATATTTACACATACAACAATTTGAGGGCAAATCTCCATTATTTGAAGCACTAAATTTAAGTTTCGCTCTAAACAAGTGGCATCGCATACAACAATTACGCAGTCAGGTTCAGAAAAATAAAGAAAATCTCTTGCGATTTTTTCTTCTGTAGAGTGTGAAAGCAGAGAGTAACAGCCAGGTAAATCAACTATTTTAAATTTAAATTTTCCATAAGATTTAAAGCCATGTGCAAGTTCAACGGTTTTACCTGTCCAGTTACCAGTATGTTGTTTTAGCCCAGTTAAAGAATTGAATATGGTGCTTTTGCCAACATTTGGGTTGCCAGCAAGGGCGATTATTTTATCCATGGACTCACCTTGTATAATGAACTTAGAGGGAAATTCACTATACATTTTCCTTTCTTGATTAAATTTTATATAATCATTAGT
>CALWMO010000154.1 GCA_944381965.1 uncultured Butyricicoccus sp. | reverse complement strand
TAAAGTTTTGCACTTGATTTTTTGGATTTTCAGTATTATCATTTTATGTGTTAGCACTCGTGCCTAACGAGTGCTAAAACTATTTTTTTCGAGGTGTATTCCTATTATGGCTAAAAAAGAATTCCAAGCAGAATCTAAAAGACTGCTTGACCTTATGATTCATTCTATTTATACTCACCATGAAATTTTCCTGCGTGAACTTATTTCAAATGCATCTGATGCAACAGATAAGCTTTATTATAATGCTATGCAAGAGGGTAAAACTGGCATTACTCGTGACAGTCTGCCAATAACTCTTACTGTTGATAAAGATGCTCGCACACTAACTATTTCTGATAATGGCTGTGGTATGACAGCTAGTGAGCTTGAAGAAAATCTAGGTACTATTGCTCGTTCTGGCTCTCTTGCTTTTAAACAGCAAATGGAAAAGAAAGATGATGTTGATATCATTGGTCAGTTTGGTGTAGGCTTCTATGCTGCGTTTATGGTAGCTAAAACAGTTAAGGTTATCTCCAAGTCAGAAAAGACTGGAGAATGTAATCAGTGGCTTTCTGATGGTGCTGATGGTTATACTATTAACCCTTGTGAAAAGGCAAATGTCGGCACAGATATCATTTTAACAATCAAGGATAATACTGAAAACGAGAACTTTGATGAATATTTAGATGCTTATCGTATTCAGGCTATTGTTAAAAAATATTCTGATTATATCCGCTACCCTATTCAAATGGATATGACACGCTCTCGTGTTAAGGAAGGCTCTGACCCAGAAAAACCAGAATATGAAGATTATACCGAGCTTACAACATTAAACTCAATGGTTCCAATCTGGAAAAAATCAAAATCTGAGCTAACAGATGATGATTACAACAGTTTTTATAAGTCAAAGTATTATGACTATCAAGACCCTGTATGTCATATTCACACAAGCACTGAGGGTGCAGTAACTTATAATGCACTGCTGTTTATTCCAGCTACTGCACCATTTAACTATTACACTAAGGATTATGAAAAAGGTCTTGCTCTATACTCTAACGGTGTAATGATTATGGAGCGTTGTGCAGACCTTCTGCCTGACCATTTTAATTTTGTTCGTGGTCTGGTTGACACCGCAGATTTATCTCTTAATATCTCCCGTGAAATGTTACAGCATGACCGTCATTTAAAACTAATTGCAACAAATATTGAAAAGAAAATTAAATCTGAGCTTTTATCTCTTCTGAAAAACAACAGAGAAAAATATGAAACTTTCTTTAAGGCATTTGGTACACAGCTTAAATATGGCACATATGTTGATTATGGTATGCACAAGGATTTATTAAGCGACCTGCTTATTTATCATTCCTCTACCGAAAACAAACTGGTAACACTTGATGAATATGTTTCCCGTATGAAGGAAGACCAAAAGTATATTTATTATGCTTGTGGTGAAAGCACAGCTAAAATTGATTTACTGCCACAAATGGAGCTTATTCGTGATAAAGGTTATGAAGTTCTGTTTATGACAGATAGAGTTGATGAATTCTGTGTTAAGATGATGAGAAACTTCAAGGATAAGGAATTTAAATCTATTACAGATGGCGATTTAGGCCTTGAAAGTGACGAGCAAAAAAAGGAAATTGAAAAGCTTTCCGAAGAAAACAAGGGCTTACTTGAAAACATCAAGACTTCACTTGGTGAGCGTGTTGCTAAAGTACAGCTTACAAACCGCTTAAAATCTCACCCTTGTTGTTTATCTGCTCAAGGTGCAGTTTCTCTTGAGATGGAAAAAGTGCTTAATGCTCAGCGTATGGGCGGTGAGCCAGAAGTTAAGGCAGAACGCGTTTTAGAGCTTAATGCAAATCACCCTATCTTTAAAAAGTTATCTTCACTTGAAAATGACAGCGAAAAGCTAAAAACTTATGCTGAAATCTTATATACACAAGCACAGCTAATAGAAGGCATTGCACCTGAAGACCCTGTTTCTTATGCAAATGCTGTTTGCAGCTTGCTTTCTGAATAATAAGGAGTTTTTTATATGCCGCAAAGATTATTATTTGTCGTAAACCCAAACTCAGGCAAAGGCGAAATGCGTCATCATGTCGTAGATTGTGTAGATGCCTTTGTTCGTGCAGAGTTTGAAGTTACACTATATACAACGCAAAAATCTGGTGATGCTACTCGTATTGTAATGGAACGTGGTGCAGAATTTGACCGTATTGTATGCAGTGGCGGTGATGGTACATTAAACGAAACTGTTGCTGGACTTATGGCACTAAAGGAAAAACCAGCTTTAGGCTATATTCCATCTGGTACGACAAATGACTTTGCATCTAGTTTAAAAATACCTAAAAATGCGATTGATGCTACAAATCTTATTATAGATGGTAAACCATATCATGTTGATGTAGGTCAGTTTAATGATAGATATTTCACTTATGTAGCTGGTTTTGGTGCATTTACCGAGGTTTCATATTCAACACCACAGGTATCAAAAAACGCACTTGGCAGACTTGCTTATATTTTAGAGGGTATAAAATCACTGCATACTTTAAGACCATATAATGTTGCAGTTAAAACCGACAAACAGGTTATATCCGATAAATTTATCTTTGGTATGGTTACAAATGCCACAACGGTTGGCGGATTTAAGGGCATTATTGCAAATGATGTAGGACTTGATGATGGACTTTTTGAGATTTTCCTTGTAAAAGCACCGACAAATCCAATAGAGCTTCAAATGACAATAAATGAGCTGTTAGTTTCTCCCGATACAAATAAATTTATCACTAGATTTAAAGCAAAAAAAGTTGAATTTATTTCTGATGAAGAAATTCCATGGACTCTCGATGGTGAATTTGGTGGAGCACCTAAAACAGTCAAAATAATAAATCATCAAAAAGCACTTCATATTTTTACTGGTAATCCAAATGAATAAAACTAAAGGACGAATGAAATAAATCATTCGTCCTTTTTTATGTCTATATTTTCATTCATAAGTTCTTTACTGCCACACAGTAGAAACATAATTTTCATTCATAAGTTCTTTACTGCCACACAGTAGAAACATAGTTTTATCTGAAAGCATCATAGTATATGAGCCTAGAGTTTTTGCTCTAGATAGTGTAAGCTGACTTACCTCAACTGCGGCAAATCTAAGGCTTGCAAGAGCTGCCTGTGCCTCAGATAAACGCTCTAAATTATGAGCTGCAATAACTACTCTAATTTTATCATTTTTATGCTTTAAAGACTGTAATACTCTTTTAATACCTCTTACGTTATCGCCTACAAATACCGCATCTGGAATAATATCCACATTATGCTCTAGCATTTCAAGAGCATTACCATATAGAGTGCTTATATTATAAAGTCCTAAATGCTCTTTATTTTGCTTTAGCATTTCAAACTTCTCAGCATCTTCTTCTATTGCAACTACACTACCCTTATAAGCCATTCTCGCAAGCTCTACAGCCATTTCTCCACTGCCTGCACCTATATTTATAATTTTATCAGTCGGCTTTATACGCATTAAATTTACTGCACTCCAACGCACTTCTTGAGTGAGTGCATTTTCACATAGTTTAAGCTCACTATCAAAAAGTGTGCTTGTTCTATCATTAAAATTAGGGTTTTCAATAATCATAACCGATGGGTTTGCAAATTCATAATCACGCAAATGCTTTGCCTCATCTTGAACAATACGTTCCCTACCTGTTGCAATTCGTGAACCTACTGTTACTCTTATATTATTAAGCCCTGCATCACAAAGCAGTCTGCAAATATGGTCTGGTATATTTTCACCGCTTAAAAGTACAGCAACCTTTTTATTATAGCTTATAGCCGCAAGTAAATCTTCACTTTCATACTCAAGCCAATAAATATCATTATAACTTTGGTTTGTTTTTACACAAAGATACTGAACAGAACTTACACCTGCATAGCATTTAACTTCTGCATAATTTTTAAGCTCATTATAAAGCTGCTCACCCTTATCAAAAAATAGGCTGTCACCCTCTAAAAGCAGCACAATATGCTGTTTTTTAGATTCTATAGCAAGCTCTTTCATATCGCTAAACGGAACAACTCGCCATGTATCACGCAAAGTTATAAGTGTACCTGCAATTTTTCCGCTTGCATATACCTCATCTGCTGTTTTGATTATCTGAGTTACCTGTTCGGTAAGCAAACCTGCATGACCTGCACCTGCACCGATAATAGA
>CALWMO010000153.1 GCA_944381965.1 uncultured Butyricicoccus sp. | reverse complement strand
TCTGAACTGGGTATTGACCCTACCCTTGCAAGACGTGGCGGCTTACTTCATGATATAGGCAAGGCTGTCGACCAAGAGTTTGAAGGTTCACATGTTACTATTGGTGTCGACCTTGCAAAGAAATATAAAGAATCTCCAGCTGTTGTGCATGCAATCGCTGCACATCATGGCGATGTCGAAGCTACTACAATAGAAGCTTGTCTTGTTCAAGCAGCTGATGCTATCTCAGCAGCTCGCCCAGGAGCAAGACGTGAAAACTATGAAAATTACATCAAACGACTGGAAAAACTCGAAGAAATCGCAAACACCACCGCTGGTGTTGAGTGTTCCTATGCAATACAAGCTGGTCGTGAGTTGTGCATTATAGTCAAGCCTGAAGAGGTTAACGACGATAATATGACCTTACTTGCTCGTGATATAGCAAAGCATATTGAAGAAGAGCTAGATTATCCAGGTCAAATTAAAATCAATATGGTGCGTGAAACTCGTGCCATAGAATACGCAAAATAAGAAAAAAATCAGACAACACCAATTACGGGTAGGAAGTAAACTTCCTACCCGCTTTTTAATGTTTATAAGTTTTTAACGGATGCCTTTGGTGCATTTACTGCAAGTCTGCCTGCTGGTCTGTTTGTCAGTAAAATGACCTGTCTTTCATTTGCAAATGACTGGAGTAAACGAAGTCCCTTTTCGGAGCGTTTATTATCCCATGTCACAAATGGGTCGTCTAAAATAATTGGTACACTTTCATTTTTTGTAAGCACCTGACATACTGCAAGCCTTAATGCAAAATAAAGTTGGTCTCTTGTGCCTGAAGAAAGCCTTAATGCATCAAGTAGTGTCCCGTCATCGCCTGCACATCTTGCTCTAAGTGATGAATCAAGCTTGACTTCTTTATAGCTTTCATTTGTAAGATAAGCCATGTATTGCTCGGCAAGCTCGGTTATCTTAGGTGAAATCCTAGCACTAAGTACAGCATTTTGTTCTTCTATAATCTGCTCGGCAAGCTTTAAAGCGTTCATTTTCTGTTCTGCTGTGTCCATTGCCACTTTTATACTATCTCTTGTATTTGTCCAGTCTAATGCATTTCCAAGAGTTTGCACTCTTCCTTGCATTCTTGATAATTCCTGATAAGCATATTCAGCCGCATGACGTGCTTCAATCGCCTTGCTTTTTGTTTCATCTACAAGCTTTTGAGCATCTACATCAATATTTCTTGAGTTTTCCATTTTCTTCATCTCAACTAAAATATCTTGCAGTTTGCTTTGCTCCTGTCTTAAAAGCTGTAAATCATGTCTTGCACCCCTTATCCATTCACCCGCTTGCTCAACTGTTTTGACATTTGGCCAGATTTTGCTTGCAGCTCTTACAACTGCATCATACTGTTCCTGTAAAACAGATGTTGCCATATGTTGAGCACCAACCGTTTTTTTACGCTCGATATTAAGCTGGTGTTTAGACTCGTCATAATCCTCATCTGGGTCATCAAGTCTTGGAACACTTCCAATAAAACTTGTAAGTAAAGCGATAAATGCCATACCAGAAAGTATATAAGGCATATAAGGCGTCCATTTGCCCCAGTTTATGTTAGAAAATGAACTACCAGCAGCAACCAATGCCAAAATCAAAGCCAAAATAAGTGCAGACCAACGTATTTTAGGACGTACAATATAATTTCTTTTCACTTCTTCTTTTGTTCTTCTTTTATCTACTTCTCTTACTGCATCTTCAAATTTTGAATCTACATAAGGCATATTTTTACGCTTTTCACGTTCAAGCTCTACCGCACCTTCATAACCATAAAGTGCATCTTCTGCTTCACGAAGTAAAATTTCATCAGGCAATCCCGCTTTTAGATTTTTAATTCGCTTTTCAACATCTTTTTTTAATACTACAAGTGAGCTTTCTTCCTCTGCCATTTTACCTGCGTAGTTTTTATAAACTTTTTCGTATTCTACATGCATTTTTTCAGCTTTTTCTGTAAGCATAGCCGCTTTTTCACGTTGTCTTACCATTTGTGCTTCTAAAGCTGCAATATCGTCTAAATGCTCTTGTGCTGTTTTATAATCCTTTTCCAGTCGTGGCTGTTCACCATGACCATTGCCAGAATTTAAGTCTAAACGCCATCTTGTAAGGGTTTTAAGTGCAGATGAACAACGTGTACTGCTATCGCCTGTCTGAGCTAAACTTATAAGTAGTTCATTAAGCTCAGATGATGAGCGTGTCATATCCATTCCATCAACCATAGCACTTGATAAAAAAGCATCTTCACTCATTCCTAAAAGCACTTCACCACAATTTCTTGCGGTTATTTGAGTGCAAGGTTCACCCGTATCCTCATAAAATGCCTCAAAATCCTGCATCAAACCATTTCGGCTACTGCCTCTTATGATTGTTATCGCTCTGCCCGCAAATTCGACTGTCATTCTACCACTCATTGGTTTGCCATCTTGCGGATAATATTTAGTTTTATCCGAAAGTGAATGTGCAGTGTCTCTTTTGCTTGTGTTAAGTCCATAAAGCATAACACGAATAAAAGCACAAAGAGTGGTCTTTCCCCAGCCATTTGGCAGCACTCTACAACATAGTTTATCTGAGAAATCTATTTTTTGTCCGTTTATATTACCGAAATGACCTTGTATAGATAAAATCTTCATTGGTCTTTTAACTCCAAACATAATAATTTATAATCTAACTAAGTATAGCATTTTTAGCTAATATTCGCAACGATATTAACAAAGGCTTAAAAATTTTTTAAAAAATTATTGCAAAGTGTTGTTGACTTTTGCGAATTAAAGTGTTACAATACTGACACAACATAAATTTGCGTTTTTTAAAAAGAAGGGATTTTTTTATATGAAATTTAAAAAGTTATTTGCTCTTATGATGACTGGTGTTATGGCATCTGCTATACTTGCTGGTTGTGGTGGTCAAAAAAATGATAGCGACCTTCAAACTATAAAGGACAATGGCACTTTAAAAATCGGTTATACTCTTTATGAGCCTATGAACTATGAAGATGAGAATGGTGAACTCACTGGTTTTGATACCGAATTTGCTGAGGCTGTATGTGATAAACTGGGTGTTGAGCCTGAGTTTGTACTCATTGATTGGAAAAACAAAATCATTGAGCTTGAGGCTGGCAATATCGACTGCATTTGGAACGGCTTTACTATCACCGATGAAATGAAGGAAAGCGTTGATTTTACTCAGCCATATGTTGAAAACAAGCAGGTTTTAGTTACAAATGTTGCTAATAAAGACGTTTATACAAGCACTGAGGCTTTAAAGGGCAAAACTGTTGCTGTAGAGGCTGGCTCTGCTGGTTATAGCCTTGCAAGCTCTGATGAAAATATCGCTGACACTGTTATGACTGTTGCAAGACAGACAGATGCTCTTTTAGAGCTAAAATCTGGTACAGTTGATGCAGCTATTTTTGATAATACTTTAGCCGAAAATATGATTGGTGAAGGCACAGACTTTGCTGACCTTGTTGTAACTGCAACACTGATGGACGAACAATATGGCATTGGTTTCCGTAAGGGCAGTGATTTATGTGCAGAGGTTGACAAGTGCATTGATGAAATGCGTCAAGATGGAAGTTTAACTGCTATCGCTGACCAGTACGGTTTACAGCTTGCAAAAGCTGAATAAATAAAGTAAAATATATTAGGTATTTTTAACGAACGGGACAGCGTTTTTTACGTTGCCCCGCTCAGTTTTGTTTAAAGGAGAGAAATTTTTGTGAGTACTTCAGTTGTATTTTCCAAGCTCCTCGAAGCTTTTGGAATAAACTGCACCATATTTTTTGTAACTTTAATTGGTGCATTACCTCTTGGACTGCTTGTTTCATTTGGCTCAATGAGTAAATTCCGCCCTATTCGTTACTTTATAAACACCCTTGTATGGATTATTCGTGGTTCGCCACTTATGCTGCAGATTATCTTCATTTTCTTTGTTCCTCCGCTTTTAAAGCTCGGAAACCCTTGGACAGCTTTCGGAACAAATGGCAGAATTGTAGCTGTTTGTGTAGCATTTATTATAAACTATGCGTGTTATTTTTCAGAAATTTTTAGAGGTGGTATTCAGTCCATCCCAAAGGGACAATATGAAGCAGGTCTTGTTCTCGGTATGACAAAATCTCAAATTTTCTTTAAAATCACACTTTTGCAAGTTATTAAACGTGTAATTCCACCTATGGGCAACGAGTTTATGACCCTTATTAAGGATACTGCACTTGCAAATATTCTTGCAACCCGTGAAATCATTTATGT
>CALWMO010000152.1 GCA_944381965.1 uncultured Butyricicoccus sp. | reverse complement strand
TGTTTTTATGCGGTTTAATTCTTTTATAATATCCATTGCTTAAACCTCAAATTTACTTATTATTCTTGCACTCACTGCAAGGTGATTTATAACAAGGTGTACCTGAATAACAACAATTCAAACAATCTTTTATAATTGATTGTTTTTTATCTAAACTTGAAACTTCCCATTTAAGTTTTATATTTTCCATTACTTTCACCCCTAAATATATTATCTTTTTTATTTGTCAAACTAACTTTTAAACTCATTTTCCTGTGTGGACAATATTTCATGCGTTCTGGTCTACGCATAGCACTTTCGCATACACCAAACTTATTAAGCATCACACACCCCATAAAACACTGCATAATAAACCTCTATTTATCATTACACTGCTTAATAATAATTTTCTTTTTATCTTTTATAATATTCAGCATTAAAAACTCCTGTTCTCTCTGAAGTTCATCACCATGTATTGCAAAATAATTTAACAGTGCCAAAACTCCATTTTTATTCCACATATGTACTCCTGTTAAACCATTAGCATTTAAAAACCATTTGTGAACATCTCTCAATGCTTGTATATAGCCTTCATTGTAAAGAATATCTAGTTTATCGCTCCAGTGTTGTTTTGTCAAAATGGCACATCTCCCTCGTTATCGTCTAACTCGGTGAAGTCATCACCTTCAATATTAGGTGATGACCAAGCCTCATAATTTGGTACTTGGTAGTTTGGTTCTGGTACTGCTTGTCCGTTAGCCTCACGAGATTTCTTTGTTTCACCAAAAGAAATTTCAGCAACATTTACTTCAATAGTTGTTCTGTTACTACCGTTATTATCTTTCCAATTTCGGGACTGAATGCGACCTACAACAATAGCCATCATACCCTTGGTAAACCACTGTCTTATAAAATCTGCTTGCTTACCCCAAGCAACACAATTTATAAAGTCTGTTATTTTCTCACCGTTTGCAGTCTTAACAGAACGGTCAATAGCCAGTGTGAAAGTACACACTGGCATATTATTATTTATATATTTATGTTCTGGGTCACGAGTTAAACGCCCCATCAGAATTGCTTTATTTAGCATTTTATAAATCTTCCTTTCATGGTGCTTGAATTACACACCAATATTCCGCCTCAAGACTTTCTACCCAATCATCGAAATTATCTATAATAAAAACACATCTATACTGCCATTCCCCAGCTTGTTTTTTAGCTAAAATTATATTGCAAGGCTTTTTCGGCTTATCGCTTACTGGTTTCCACCACCAAGCTGGCACCTCTTCAACTTCATCTACATCAGTTTCAACTTCCTGAAATTGTTTTAATTCTTTACTGGTAGGAGTCTTTTTTTCAGCCTTGCATTTTTCAGTAAAAACATTTTGTTTTTCCTTTGGCATCTTAGACATTTCATAAGCTACTGATGGAGATAATTCTCCACCAGTAAGCATTTCCTTACCCTCACTGGATAAGTTCTTTTCAATGGCTTGCATCTTGCCAATTTCGCTTGGACTTTCCTTTGTGATTTCAGCGATTTTATCACGAAGTCTACCAGAAAACTTATATCCTTTTTCTTTTAGGCTTTTAAGTGCCTGTTCTGTACGTTTAACAGCCTCAACACGCTCAGCATAAGTTAACTCTCGTGTCTGAGTGTTAGTCTGTATTAGAGCTAGTGTTTCAAGTTCCGAGTTAGCTTGACTGGATATAATACAAGGCACTGTATCCCAGTTTAAACTTTTAATTGCTGCAAAATGTCTATGTCCCGCTATCAAAAGATAACCGTTACTGCTTTTTGTAACTACTAAAGGCTGTTGAAGTCCAATAAGCTCAATACTTTCTGCAAGTTCATCAACATTAGCAACCTCAAAGAAGTTTTCATCATTTGTTTTAATCTGAGAGCATTTAATATTTACAATCTCCAATGTGTTCAATTTGAACACATCGTCTTTTTCAAGAATAGCGGAAAGGTCAAATTTACTCATTACTTATACCCTCCAAATACTCATCAACAAATTTGCGGTATGTTCTAGCAGCCCAACAGTTTGGCGACCAGCTTATACAAGTTTCATTTGCATAAGCACTTTCACCTACACCGTTAGAACGCCAAATAACATTATCAAAAACCTTTACTGGTAAGTTTTTTCTAAAATAATCTGCACCTTGTATGCAAAGTTCATCTTTTCTAAATTGAGTAATTAATACCCCTGCAACATTTACATTTGGGTTAATTGCTTTCATGCCGTTAATTTGCTTTAAGAGGTTTTTAACACCCTCTTGTTCATAAGCTCCAACCGTAGTTGGAATTATTACATCATCAGCTGCACAAATAGCAGAAGCACACGCAGCCGAAAAGCTAGGCGGACAATCTATAATCACAAAATCATAAGCATTTGCATCTCTTAAATTATTGCAAAAATCTAAGATTGCACTATGATTTACCATACCACTACGCAGAGCTGATAAATCAAGTTCCATTAAATCAATAGAACTAGGAATTATATTTACATTTCTTAGATATGTATGCTGAATTAAAAAACAGTTTTCCTTTATTTTGCCCTCTAACAAGTCGCACAAAGTAAAGCCATCAATTACAGCTTTCATGTGCATTGATAAATTATACTGACTATCAGCATCAATCAGTAAAACTCTCTTATCACGCTCAGCCAATATTGCCGCTGTGTTTATTGCGGTTGTAGTCTTGCCGACACCGCCTTTTAAATTAACTATTGCTAAAACTTTCATAAAAATCTAACCTCTTTTTTTAAATAAATAATTGTCCGTTCACAAGCTGATGAGCTTGCTTGTATTTTCTAATCCCTAAACAAGTGTTTAGAGTAAATTCAATAACCGCAAAGCGTTTTTTAGGGTGAATGTATTGTACTTTTCCAGTTTTATCACCCAGTTTTATTTTTTGACCTACTTTCATACAGCACCTCTGAGTTTAGGTTTTTCATATTCGTCACCAAGCACCTGTTTTTGATATTCAGCTCTTTCTGCCGATAAAAGTGCTATGGCTTTTCGTTTTTGTTCTTCTGGGTCTTTTGGTGTTGGCAGTGTCATTTTATCGCCCTGACGTTCTAGCACTTGCCTTAACTCACTTGGCAAAGCTAGATGTTCAGCAACTTCATGTTTTCTGGCTCTATAAACTCTTTGGAAATTTGAGCTTATAATTGTTTGTACTTCATCAGCAGGAAGTATTGACCATGCTTTTAATACTTCTGGTTGCCCAACTACACGCTGTACAATCGGGTGTAGTTTTTTAAATTCCTCACCAGAATGGTATCCAGAATTTTGAATAGCTTTCCAAACTTGCCCCCATGCCTCAGCCTCATCTGGCATATCTGGAGCGTTTAACTGCACTAAACGCTGTTTTATCTGTCCAACCGATGGAGGAAAGCCTTTTGTATCCGTTGCAACAAATGCCTTAACTGCTGCAAGTACCTGATTTCCGCTATCGTCCTTAAACATCTCATGCCAAAGTGTGACCGAAACCTGTATCTGTTCTGGAGTTTTATCTCTGTGAAAAGCTGGATAAAATTCTTTTATAACCGCCATAACTCCTAGCATTTCATTTCTGGTCAAATCAGTTACCCCCTTGTGCAAGCAACGCATCAGCAAAAGGATTGCCAGTGCTTGGCTGTTCTGATGGTTTATAACTAACCTGTGCTTTATTGAGCTTGTCCCAGATAATACCCTTCCAGTTATTTTCAATGCAAAGCTGGATAAGATTTATAACAGCTTGTTCGCCATTATCATTTGCATTATTTTCAATGCGTGTTAGCAAGGCTTTAAGACTAAGAGGAGTATAATTATCACCTCTTTGATTTTTGTATGTAAGCCAATCTAACACTGCCTTAGCAAGATGAGTAGAAAAGCGTTCTTTGAGTTCTTGAAGTGTAGGAGTGAGAGCAACTTCAGTTGCTTTTCTCTTACTCTTCTTTATATTATTCTTTATATTATTATTTATATATATATTATTGGGTAAAGTTTCTTTACTACCCTCATTAAGATTCTTTACTACCTCTGGTAAAGTTTCTTTACTACCCCCGTTAAATTTCTTTACTAGGGGTAAAACTGAATAACGGTTAAACTGCACACCGTTAATTTTTTCTTCACGCTTAGAAATCAAGCCTTTTTCCTGTAAATCATTTAAGGCTTTAATTACCGTTGGTTTGCTTGTTCCGGTGAAGTCGCAAAGGTACGAAAGACTTCCGGAAAACTCAACATCTTCGCATTGAGAAAAGCCATATATAATTGCATAAAGTTGTAGCTGAACCCCTTTAAGGTCGAGCTGGTTCAGCATCCAACCATGAATTACATAATAATTTTCATCTTTGATTTTAGGCATATTGCTCACCTT
>CALWMO010000151.1 GCA_944381965.1 uncultured Butyricicoccus sp. | reverse complement strand
TCATCAGGCACAAGGCTTATATTTCCCTTTGAAACCTCAAGATAATAACCAAAAACTCTGTTATAACCGATTTTTAAATTTTTAATACCTGTGCGTTCACGCTCACGCTGCTCTATTCCTGCAATCTGTCCTTTTCCACCACTTGCAAGGTCACGCAGTTTGTCAACTTCTTCGCTATAACCTGCACGAATGAAACCACCATCTTTTACAGATACAGGAGGTTCATCACAAATAGCACTTTGAATAAGTGTTTTCACATCTTCTAGGGTGTCGATTCGTGAATGTAGCTCTTTTAGCAAAGGTGCTTTAAGACTTTGTGTTATAGCTAATACCGATGGAATTTGCTCAATCGCTGAACCTAAAGCAGCTAAATCACGACAATTAGCCGAACCATAAACCACACGACCAATTAAACGCTCTATATCGAAAATCTTTTTAAGCTGTTCGGACAAGCTATCTCTTGTTATTATATTATCTACAAATTCTGAAACAGACTCTTGACGTTTTCTGATGTGTATAGGGTTTAAAAGTGGTTTTTCTAGCCATTTTCTGATTAAACGAGAACCCATAGCCGTTTTTGTCTTATCCATAACCCACAAAAGTGAGCCTTTCTTTTCACCATTACGCATGGTTTCACAAAGCTCTAAATTACGTCTTGCGGTCATATCAAGCTCCATATATTGACCTTGACGATAAACATTAAGAGTGTTTATATTTGCAATACTGCTTTTTTGAGTTAAAGATAAAAATTTAAGCATACCGCATATAGTTTTTACTGCAAGCGGTATTTCTTCTAAACCAGAGCTTTGAAAATCCTCAATATTAAACTGATTTATGACAAGCTCTTTACTATACTCGAAATATTCGTCATCAAGCTCTGAATATATACCCTCTAAACGCTTTTCAATGAAGTTTTTTAACTTTTCTGATGCATTGCCACCTATTAAAACCTCTTTAGGCAAAAATCTTCCAAGTTCGCTAAAAAGTTCTGTTTCGCCTTGCTCACTTGATACCTCAGTTAAATAAACTTCACCTGTTGAAATATCGCAAAAACAAACACCCCAGCCATTTCCATCACACAAAACAGTAGCGAGGTAGTTATTCTCGTTTTCATCAAGCATAGATGCCTCTATAACTGTTCCTGGAGTTATCATTCTAACTATGTCACGTTTAACAATACCTTTTGTGGCTTTTGGGTCTTCAATCTGCTCACAAATTGCCACTTTATAGCCTTTTCTAATTAGTTTACCAACATAAGACTCATAAGCATGAAAAGGCACACCACACATAGGAGCTTTTTCTTCTTGACCGCAATCACGCCCTGTGAGTGTAAGCTCAAGCTCTCTTGATGCTAAAACAGCATCTTCAAAGAACATCTCATAAAAATCACCTAAACGATAAAAAACAATATAATCTCGACATTTATTTTTTATTTCAAAATATTGTTTCATCATCGGTGTAAGTCCAGCCATAGATGCCCTCCCTAAATGTTACTGCCTTGCAAATAAGCAACGTAAACTTGTTTTATCAATAGTTACTGTTGCAAATTCACCAATTTTAATATTATCACCATTACAGCAAACTAATAAACCACCTTCGGTTCTAGCTGTGTATGGATATTCACTGTCTTTACTATTGCCATCTACAAGCACACGAAGTGTTTTTCCCATATACGCATTTTGCTTAGGGAGTACACATTCATCTTGTGCTTTAAGTAGTCTTTCAAAACGCTTTTGTTTTTGCTCTTTTGTAGTGCTGTCTGGATATTCAGCCGCTGGTGTACCGCTTCTCTTGGAATATAAGAAAGTATACAGCACATCAAAACCGATTTCCTTAACAAGCTCAAGAGTTTTCTCAAAATCTTCTTCGCTTTCGTCTGGGAAACCAACAATAATATCACTTGAAAGAGTGATTTCAGGCATTTTTGAGCGAGCATAAGCGATAAGCTCTCTGTAATGCTCTGCTGTATAACCTCTGTTCATGCGTTTAAGCACAGCATCAGAACCAGACTGGAAAGGCAAATGCAGTTGTTTTGCGATTTTATCACATTCTGCCATGGTATCAAATAACTTTCTAGATGCATCTTTTGGGTGGCTTGTCATAAATCTAAGCTGAAAATCACCTTCAACATCATTTAAGCGTCTTAAAAGGTCGGAAAAATCTATTTCTATGCCTAAATCCTTGCCATATGAGTTTACATTTTGACCGAGTAAAGTTATATCTTTATAACCCTGTTTTACAAGCTCACGAAGTTCATTTTCAATATCTTCTGGACTGCGGCTACGCTCACGACCTCTAACATAAGGCACAATACAGTAAGTACAGAAGTTATTGCAGCCATACATAATTGACAGCCAAGCTCTAGCACCCTTATTACGCTCTACTGGTAAACCCTCAGCGATTGCACCCTTAGCATCACCCGAAATATCAAAAACTTTTTTCTCATTTTTAACAACTCGGCGGTACATAAGCTCTGGGAATTTCCAAAGCATATGTGTACCAAAAAGCAAGTTTACCTGTGGATAGCTTTTTCTAATTTTTTCTGGTATATGCTCTTGCTGAACCATACAACCACAGAGACCGATTGTAATTTCTGGGCGTTCTTTTTTAAGGTGTGATAATGCACCGATATTGCCTAAGGCTCTTGACTCAGCGTGTTCACGCACTGCACAGGTGTTATATATTAAAACATCTGCATTTTCGGTTTGTTCGGTTTTTTCATAACCCATCTCATGGAGCATACCTACAATTCTTTCGGTATCAGCCTCGTTTTGTTGACAACCGAAAGTCTGAGTATATGCCTTAGGTTTTCTGCCGTTTTGCTGCTCAAAGTCACGGTTATAAGCGGCAATTCTATCAATATAAGCAAGCTGCTGCTGTACTTCCTGTTCGGAAACCGCAGTAGGTACTGTTTTGCTCATTTATTATTTTCCCTTTCTATTATCTAAACTCTACCATATCATCTGTGTAAACACAAACTCTATGGTATGCCTCATCTGTTATATCATACTGAGGTAAATATTCTCTAATAGCTTTTGTGAGATATTCAGGGCTCATATTGTTATTACCCGCACCGGTTATAACCTCACAGATAACAGTGCCGTCTTTTTCTGTGATTTCTGTGGTTTTCATAAGCTCTTTCATATTAACCATTTTTTCGCCACGCTTTGAGCGTTTTAAAATCTGAATATCATCTTTTGCAAAAAGCTCTGTCACATCTTTTATAAAGTCTTGTGGGATTTCGCTTTCAAAGCCCCAAGTAATTCTGTATTTACTCCAAGCGATATTTGCAATTTTCATTCCGCCATCACTTAAAGCATAGATTTCCTGTGCAGATAAGCCTTCTGGGAATACACTGTTTATCATCTCTACTGCATTTTCTGGAACAGTTTCGGTTAAGAAATTAAAGTCCAGAAATTCATATTCACCTGAATAACCAGTTGAGAGCGGAAGTGCAACTGATACATACGCATGTTGGTTAAATCCTTCGGTAAACCAAATAGGCATATTACAGCGAGCCATTGCTCTTTGCATAGTGTGCATTAAATCTAGGTGAGAAATATATTTAGCTCTTCCAGTTTTGGAAAAACGCATACGAGCCTTAAACACAACAATGTCCTCCTTCAAGAAGTGAATTTGAGCCACAGCCTGAACATTTTTTCATGCAGTCCGGTGTAATAGCGGCATCTCGTGAGCGTTCCCATTCACGTTTTAAATGCTGTTTGGTTGTACCACAGCCGATATGATCCCAAGGGAAAACCTCATCTAGTGGACGCTGTCTTGATGCATAGAAATCTGGGTCTAAACCGCAGTCCTTGAAGGCCTGAATCCATTTATCAAAATCGAAATGCTGTTCCCAACCGTCAAATTTACAGCCACGCTGCCATGCTAAATAAATCGCCTTGCCCTGTCTGCGGTCACCACGAGCGATTACACCCTCCATAACAGAGGTCTTTGCATCATGCCAGTTGTAAGTTACATTTTTGGTTTTCATAATCTTACGCATATATTCTTGCTTGCCCTGAAGCATAGCAAGAGTGTTTTGTGCGTCCCATTGGAAAGGAGTTTGTGGCTTTGGAACAAAACAAGATGCAGAAGCGGTGATTTTAACACCTCTTGCACGGTTGTTTGTGTTCATTCGCCAACAATAAGCGACTTTCTTACAGATTTCAGAAATACCGTCCAAATCCTCGGATGTTTCGGTAGGCAGACCCATCATAAAATAAAGTTTAACATTGTTCCAACCGCCTTGGAATGCGATTTCACAAGCACCTAAAACATCATCTTCGGTTATATTTTTATTTATAACATCTCTTAAACGCTGAGTACCTGCTTCACAAGCAAAAGTTAAACCGCTTTTTCTA
>CALWMO010000150.1 GCA_944381965.1 uncultured Butyricicoccus sp. | reverse complement strand
TCGTTCCAGGTGTTGACGGTCTTATCCACATTTCTCAGATTGCTGACCATCGTATTGCTAAGGCTGATGAGACTCTATCTGTTGGTGAAGAAGTTGATGCTAAGATTATCGATATCAACGAGGAGAAGAAAAAGGTTTCTCTTTCTATCCGTGCTCTGCTAACTGGCGAAGAGGCTGACGAAACCGAAGAATAATCTATAAAAGTTATAAAAGCAAGCCTAAATACTAGGCTTGCTTTTTTTATTTAATAGCTTTTATCAAATTCTCTTTATCCTTATTATTTGGGTGCTCTAAAGCTTCATCAAAATTTTCTATGAGCATTTGATATTTTTGATAGTTTTCACCATTTTGCAGCTTTACATATCTATTTCTAACCGCCTGTGGCATTCTTCCTTGACACATAAAACTACCTATAATCTTATTATTATCTTTAATATTAGCTTTTACTCGCTCTATTATCTGATTAAAATATTCCTGACTTTCGCCAAAACCGGCTGTACCAAATAGAAAAATCTCTTTATTTTGGACTTGTTTTAAAAACTCTATTGTTTTACTGTCACAAGTGCCTTTATCTGTCCAAAAACCTATATATATTCTATCTGCATCTAACGCTTTTATATCATGTTCACCATAATATATAGCATTATTTAAATTTTCATTTATAGTTTGTGCAAGTTCTTTTGTATTACCTGTATGACTGCTATATGTAATCGAATATGTCATTTTACTTTCTCCTGTTTTGCTTAATTTTTTGCATTAAATTCATTATTTGTTCTCTTTCTTCACTACTTATTCCACTAAAAACTTCTTTATCCCATTTTTTAAAAAGCATACGGCTTTTTTCAAAAGCTTTTTTTCCACTGTCAGTTAAAAATAAATTTATAATTCTTTTATCATCATTATTATTTATTCTCCTAATCATCTGCAAGCTTTCCAATTTTTTAAGAGTTCTTGTTACATAACCATTGTCCATTAAAAGACTCTCTGCAAGCTGTTTTTGTGTACAACCTTCATGCTTTGCAATATAAATTATAGGATCTAACAGACCGATTGTTATATTATCCTGTTCAAGCTCTTTCTCACAATATGAGGTAAAGTGTTTCCTTAGTTCTGTTATATGTCCTGCAAATGTATGTTCCATATCCATTCTCCTTTTTATAATATTATATATTTTTAATTGACCTTGTCAAGTATTTTTATATTCTATTTCTTTATTTAATCACATAACATATAAAAAAGAGGTGATAAGGTTTGAAAAGAAAAAGATTTAAAAAAGTTTTTTTGTTAATTACATTACTTTTTATAACAATGTTTTATATTTTTCTTAAAATTTTAAGACCTATTGCACTTAACTATTCTCAAAATGTTATTCAACAAACAGCTTCTTATGCGATTCACGATGCTTTAACAGATATTATATATGAAAACCGTTCAGATTATCAACAGCTTGTCACCTTAGAACGAGATAGCTTAAATCAAGTAACAGCACTAAAAACCGATACAATATTAGCAGATTTTTTAAAAGTCCAAATTTCACGAACCACATATGATGCTTTAAATACTCTTGAGCAAAGTGGAGTTGATATACCTCTAGGCTCTATTTTTGCCCCTACCCTATTTGCTGGGCAAGGCCCCTCTATTCATATCGGAATAGCTTCCCTTGGCTTTGCTGATGCTGATTTTATAAGTGCTTTTACATCAGCAGGTATAAATCAAACTCGTCATCAAATTTTGCTTAAAGTTAATGCTGAAGCTCAACTTATAACCTGTTTTGGTATGAGTGATGTAAAAATCACAAATGAAATTATCGTTACAGACACCGTCATAGTTGGTAATGTTCCTGAATCATATACGTATATTGATGACACTGAGCAAAGTTTATTAGGCAAAATAAATGATTATGCAAATTAAAATTTTTTATAATTTTATCTTGTTTTTTGAAATTAAATCATTATTTATCATTTTATCTTGTTAAAATTGTACAATAAACATTTATTTTTTATATTATAATTTTCATATAAATTTGATGAGTAAATTTTGGAATTATTTATTTTTTGTTGTATAATAGTAATACAAGTTATAAGAGAATATTTAATGAGTAAAAAAAGAGGTGAAATTATGCTGCATCCAATTTTGGAACAATATGTAACACTTGCTGAATTTTTAAGCAAAGTGCTTGGAACTGATTATGCAATCTCTTTATATGATTTATCAATACCTAACCCATCGCTTATTGCCTGTTTTCCACAAACTAATCCAATTAGCGACTCTGTTTTGAAAAGACTTATTGATAAATCAACCGATTGTGAAAATGTAATCATACATGAAAATATCTTGTCTGCCCCAAACCATTCTCTTTCAGCATCTTGTATGATGATATATCAAAGCGATATACTGCTTGGTATGATTTGTGTGACTTTTGACGATGTACGCTATCGTAATGTATGTCATCAAATGTTTCAGCTTTGTAGGCCAAATGCTAACTCAATGCCTAATTTAAATTCAAACTACAATGCTGATTCTGTCGACACAAAAAATAACGTACATACAGAACTTGTAGCAAGAGATGCTGCTATAGAAGCTCTACACACATATGGTGTATGTGCAAGTCGCCTTAGCTCCGATGAACGTCTTAAAATAATTGAGTCACTAGATGAAGCTGGTATATTCCTACTTAAAGGTGCTGTTAAAGATGTTGCTACTGTTTTAGAGTGCTCATCTGCAAGTGTTTACCGCTATTTATCTCAAATTCGTATGGATGCAATTTCTATGTGACGTTTTTTATAGAAACCTTCTATTACAAAAGAGGTTTCTATTTTTTTATAACTTTTTAAAGAATTTTATATCTAAATAAAAATATATTTTTTATTCTTATTATTTTTTTCATTTTTATTTTTTCATTTTTTATTTGACATTTACTGTTGATTGTGTTAGACTGTAATCGTAATGTAACTTTACATTGTAACTGTTTTGTAACTTTAGCAATCAATTTGTAACATAGGAGTATAACACTTATGGCTACAACTAATAAAAACAATTCTTTACAATATAAGGGTTTGCCCCTGCTAAGAAAAGATAATATCCTGTACTATGGCAATATGTCTGACAGCCATATAATCATGATTCAAATTCTTGAAACAAAAGAAGAAGCAGGTATAAAATTTGCTACTTGTCTTTCCGTTCAGCTACAACTCACCGATGAGGGTCTTAGAGCTAAAGAACGAATTGTTAAAAGTACTGAAAAATCTAGCCTCTGGAATGCTATGGATGTAGCTTCTATATGGCTTAAACGTGCAAACTCATCTAAGTAGAACATAACCCATGACAACTTTTAGGAGGTCTTTTTAAATGTCTTTATCCAAACGATGGATTCGAACTGCAATAACTGGTGCAGTTGCTACTGCCCTTTCTATATCTGCTTCCGGTGCTCTTTACGTTGGCCAAATCGATGCCTCTAGCCTCAACCTTCGTTCTGCACCTAACGGCACTGTAGTTGATTCCGCTCCTCGTGGAACTAAAGTAGCTGTCATTAATAACAGCTCTGAGTGGTATCAAATTGCTGTTGACGGTCAAACTTATTATGCAAGCGGTGCTTACATAGATTGGATTCCTGAGTGCGATTTTAACCTTGGTACTGGTACTGTTAAATGCTCAACCACTGTAAACTTCCGCTCCCAGCCAAGCACTTCTAGCTCTGTTATTACTTCGCTTAAAAACGGCCAAAAAGTTTCTGTAATCGGTGTTTCTGGTGGCTGGTACAAGGCTACAGTAAACGGCAAAACAGGCTATATTTGTCCTGATTACTTAACCATCAATGGTGGTTCTACTGCTAATCAATCAAGTGCTGTAGGTGCTACCGTAAACACTTCATCTAGCACAGATAACCTACGTCAAGATATTATAGACTTTGCTGCTCAGTTCTTAGGCACTCCTTATGTATACGGCGGTAGCACTCCTAGCGGTTTTGACTGCTCAGGCTTCACCTCTTATGTTTATAAAAACATGGGTATTTCTATTGCTCGTACTTCTTCTGACCAGCGTTCTACTACAACAAATATCTCTATGGATGAGCTTCTCCCTGGTGATTTGGTGTTCTTCGGTTCTAACAACGTTGTAAGCCATGTTGGTATTTATGTTGGTAATGGTAACTTTATCCATTCCCCTCACACAGGTTCTGTTGTTAAGTATGATACACTAGCTTCTGGTAATTATAATCGTCGCTTCATCTGCGGTGGTCGTGTACTATAATATTACATATCACAAATCCGAGCCTTTATGGTTCGGATTTTTTTATATCCAATTATATGATATACATTATTTTATTATTACTAAAATCATGGTATAATTATATGTAATTTATATAA
>CALWMO010000149.1 GCA_944381965.1 uncultured Butyricicoccus sp. | reverse complement strand
TAAATATCGCAGTATGGAAACATTTTTGGATAGTGCATTTGAAGCAAGTGAAAGCTTAAAAAAAATAGAACTTATTAGCTATTATAAAATGGATAATACTGTGGTATATAAAAATGAGATTTTTCATTATATGAATGGTAAAGATAGACTTTCAGAAATCGAAAATCACACAGAGAATGCAAGTGATATAATATTTATAAAAGAAATTAGGAACCCAGATACATTTAAACTTGAAGGTTGTATGATATTTACTTTTGAAAATTCAAATGAATTTGAAAATTTAATAAATAGCAAATCATATGCAGAGCTGGTTGTTACAAAAGATTTTATACAGCCAATTTATAATGAAAAAGCACTCGAAAGATGGTATGGTGTAATACAATCATCTAAGACAGGTGAACAAGAAAGCATTTTTTCATATACTATTCTTAATAAAAATATTGACGCTTATCAGATTTTTGTATTTTTAAATCATGTTTCAGCATCAGAAATTCCTATAAGCAGTATAATTATGATTATTTTTATAGGAATCATAGTATTCAGTTTAAGTGTTTTAGGAATTTCTGTACATATAAAAAAGTTAATACTACGTGTAAATATAATACTGAGAGGAATGAATGAGGTTAAAAAGGGTAATCTTACTATTAATATTCCAGTTCCAGAATCAGGTGATGAGCTTGATATGATTTCAGCTGATTTTAATGATATGTGCAAGAGATTAAATGAACATATAAGAAAACAATATTTAGCTGAAATTGATAAAAAGAATGCAGAAATACATGCAATGCAAAGCCAGATAAATCCACATTTTTTATATAATACTCTTGAAGCTATTCGAATGAAAGCCATTTGTAACGGTGATAAAGAAGTAGGACAAATGTTATATAACATGTCAATTTTATTTAGAAGGCAGCTAAAGGATAATGATTTTATAACAATAGCTGATGAACTTGATTATTGTAAGCAGTATTTTGAATTATTTACTATGCGTTATCCTAGTATATTTAAATATGAAATAATTTGTCCAGAAAGCCTAATGAATAAAAAAATTATAAAATTTATATTACAGCCTATAATAGAAAATTATTTTATTCATGGTATTCGTAGCACACAAAAAGATAATATTATAAAAGTATATGTAAATCAAAATAAAAACAGCATAGATTTTCATATAATAGATAATGGTCGTGGAATGAGCGAAGATGCAATAAAAAATAAAAATGAAGAGCTACAAAACACCTTAAATATTGAGAGTAATAATAAATCTATTGGTGTTAACAATGTTAATAGACGTATAAAAGCTATTTATGGTGAAAAATATGGTGTAATGCTTAGGAAAAATAACGAACAGATGGGATTAGAGGTCATAGTTAAAATCAAGGAGGAAGTATGAAACGTGTAATGCTCGTAGAAGATGAAGAACTAATATTACAGGGTATTAGATACATAAATGACTGGCAAGCGATGGGTATGCAAGTGGTTCATATGGCACATAATGGTATAGAAGCTCTTGAAATGTTAAAAAAGCAACCAGTTGATATAATTATAACTGATATAGAAATGCCAGAGATGAATGGCATAGAGCTAATAAGTAATGTACGCCAAAATGACAATAGGGTAAGATTTTTAATTTTATCTGGTCAAGATGACTTTAATTATGCAAGAAATGCACTTAAATTAGATGTTGAGGATTATATTTTAAAGCCAATCAATGAGAAGCAATTACAAGATGCACTGATAAATACATCTAAGCATTTAGATGAAATTGACCAGAAAAATTCTGAAAATGAACGAAAAAATATAGCGTGGCTAAAATTTTTAAGTGGTAAATTAGATGAAGCAGAAAAAGAAATATTTTGCAATAAATTACCAGACTTTTCTGGTTGTGAAATATATCCTGCTATATTAAGAGTTGACCTTGAAAGCTTGCAACAGCCAGACGATATAAACATTATCTCTAAAGAAATTTGTAATATAAATTTTCCTGTTAGAATTATATATTTAACCACAGATGTAGTGCTTTTAATTATTGAAACAAAAATAGGAGAGCAAATTTCGTTAGTAGAAAAGACTTTGACAGATTTTCAAAACGAAATTGAAAGTAAATTTGGAATACTTAGTTTTATAACCATCGGTAATAATATAAGTTCGTACAATGATTTGCCTAGAAGTTATCAAAATGCATATCAGCTTCAAAAATATAGAATTTTAAGTGGATATGGAAACTGTATAAGCCCTGATTATATAATAAATAAACGCTCTAGAGATGTTGCAATAGACCCAAATAAGCTCAGAAAAATAATATTAAATAAAAATCAAGATGAGGTTATCGCATATTTAGATGATATTTTCATAGGAAATTTACAAGATGAGGTTAATATAGATGTTCCATATCAAATAGTGCTTAAAATTATTATGCTGCTTGAGGAAATAAAAGTAGAGTATAAACTAGAACAAAATGATAACGGGTTGTCAAAAATACTTGATAATATATATGGGGCAAAAGATATTTTTGCACTCAGAACTATGCTTG
This sequence comes from uncultured Butyricicoccus sp., assembly GCA_944381965.1. Lineage (GTDB taxonomy): Bacteria > Bacillota > Clostridia > Oscillospirales > Butyricicoccaceae > Butyricicoccus_B. Next base: position 1,878 of record CALWMO010000149.1, on the reverse strand, counting down.
TACTTGAAATAAGCGGGATAATAAATGAACTTCATGCAGAAAAATCACAATATACACCTGTTGTACGTCAAGTAATGAAAGAAATTCAAGATAACTATAAAGAAGATATGAATTTAAAGACACTTTCATATAAATATAATATGAACACTTCATATTTGGGTCAGATTTTTCAAAAAGAAGTCGGTTGCACATTTAATCAATATCTCAGCAATACAAAAATTGAAAAAGCTAGAGAGCTTATATTACATACAAATATGAAAATAAGTGATATATCCAAAGAGGTTGGCTATCCTGACACAAGTTACTTTTACAGAAAGTTTAAACAGCATTATGGTATATCTCCAGCTTCACTTAGAAATATGAAAAAATATTGAACGCTAAAAATCCGCCGTTATTCGGCGGATTTTATTTTTTGAAATAAGAGTGTAAAATATATAGTTTTTATGGATTTTTTCACATAAAAAATTCTAATAAGGTTTACATAATGCTATAAAATGTACAACAAAACAATAAGTTTTCGACTCGAAAATGTATTTAAAATTAGTTATATTATATATAGAAAAGATAATAAAAAGGAGGTTGTAAAATGAAGAAGAAGGGAAAGGGTAGACTGGATAGGTTAAGGTCTAACAAAGAACTTTTGATGTTAAGTATGCCAGGAGCAATTTGGTTTTTGCTTTTTGCATATTTACCACTCTTTGGTATATTTGTTGCATTTAAAGAATATCGCCTATCTGGTGGATTTTTTGAAAGCCTTATAAAAAGCAAATTTGTAGGACTTAATAATTTTAAATTTTTATTTAGTAGTGGTGATGCTTGGCTAATTGTAAGAAATACAGCTCTTTACAATGCAGCATTTATTGTTCTTGGTATAGTTTTACCAGTAATAATTGCACTTATATTAAATGAACTTAGAAATAAAGGTATGGCGAAAGTTTATCAAAGTGCTATGTTTTTACCATATTTCCTATCATGGGTAGTGGTAAGCTATTGTTTGTATGCTTTTTTAAGCCCTGAAAAAGGATATTTCAATATGCTCATGCAGCAGTTTGGAATGGAAGGCGTATCTTGGTATACAGAAAAAGTTTATTGGCCTTTTATCATTATTTTTATGAGTCAATGGAAGGGTGTAGGATATAATACGGTTGTATATCTAGCCTCTATATGCGGTATTGATAAAACATATTATGAGGCGGCAGTTCTTGATGGTGCTACAAAATGGCAGCAAATTAGATATATAACAATTCCGCTTTTAAGACCAGTTATTTTAATATTACTGATTATGGCAGTTGGTGGTATATTTAAAGCAGATTTCGGCTTATTCTTCCAGTTACCAAGAGATTCAGGACCTCTTTATCCTGCAACCAATGTACTTGATACTTATATTTTTAGAGCACTCAAAACAAATGGTGAAATAGGTATGAGTTCAGCGGCAGCATTATTCCAGTCAATAGTAGGCTTTATTTTAATTATGATTGCAAATAAACTTGTATCTAAGGTTGACAAGGAAAATGCACTTTTCTAAATGAAAGGAGGAAAGAGAATGCTCAAAGAAAAATGGAAAGAATATCGCAAGGAAAAAATGTTACAGCAGCTTGATTCTGCACCTTGTGAGTTTAATAAAATCAAAAAATCAACAAATGTTGTATTCAATATTATAATGACAGTTTTAGCACTATTAAGTGTAATACCATTTATATTTGTTGTTATAATTTCACTTACAGATGAACACACCCTCACAATGAACGGATATAGATTTATCCCTGAAAAATGGAGCTTATATGCTTATGAGTATATAGTTCAAGCAGGTGAGAGTATTATAAAAAGTTATGGTGTAACTATCACTGTTACTGTGCTGGGCACACTTATAGGTCTATT
>CALWMO010000148.1 GCA_944381965.1 uncultured Butyricicoccus sp. | reverse complement strand
TCTAAGATTAACGTTATCAAGGTTGTTCGTGCTATCACCGGTCTTGGCCTGAAGGAAGCTAAGGAGAAGGTTGACGGCGCTCCAGCAATCATCAAGGAAGCTGCTTCTAAGGAAGATGCAGAGTCCATCAAGGCTCAGCTTGAAGAGGCTGGTGCTAAGGTAACTCTGAAGTAATTTTTACTTCACTGACTTATGCAAGTTATAAATCCAAGGCATTTTTGCCTTGGATTTTTTTATGTCAAAAAAACGTAAGAATTGTGCTATAAAATCGTATATAGATTGATTTTATAATATATATTTGGTAAAATAGGTTAGATTGTCTAAAAGGAGAAAATGGTTTATGCTATTTAGTAGCTCTATCTTTTTGTTTCTTTTTTTACCAGCACTGCTTTTCGTGTATTTTATAATACCATCAAAACTGCGTGAAACTAGAAACAATGTATTATTACTTGCAAGTTTAGGTTTTTATGCTTGGGGCGAACCAGTTTTCGTTTTTGTAATGATTTTATCTATTTTGGTAAATTATATCTGTGGCTTTATAGCAGTGAAACATAAACGAATAGGCATAGCTTTGGCAACTGTAATAGGTCTTGGACTTCTTATTTACTATAAATATACAATCTTACTTGTTAGCAGTGCAAATAGCTTATTTGGTTTTAATTTGCCTGTGCCAGAAATCGTTTTACCTATTGGTATTTCTTTCTTCACTTTTCAAGGCTTAAGCTATGTTATTGATGTTGCAAGAGGTGATGCTCCTGTACAGAAAAATCCTTTGCATGTAGCTTTATACGTTGCACTGTTTCCTCAGCTTATCGCTGGGCCTATTGTCAGATATCAAACGGTAGCAGATGAAATTTCAAACAGACATGAAAATATAAACGAAGCTGCCGAGGGTGCAAGAAGATTTATGTTAGGTCTTGCTAAAAAAATGCTGATTTCAAATGCTATGGGTCAAATTGCTGATGATGTTTTTGCACTGACCTCATCACAGCTCACTTGGGATATAGCTTGGATTGGTGCTTTTGCTTATACAATGCAAATTTACTTTGATTTTTCGGGTTATTCAGATATGGCGATAGGTCTTGGCAAAATATTCGGTTTTCATTTCCTTGAAAACTTCAACTATCCATATATTTCTCGTAGCATAACCGAATTTTGGAGAAGATGGCATATTTCACTTTCAACTTGGTTTAGAGATTATGTGTATATTCCTTTAGGTGGTAATCGCTGCTCTAAACCTAGATGGCTTTTTAATATATTAGCTGTTTGGACACTTACAGGTATTTGGCATGGTGCTGCATGGAACTTTATGTTATGGGGCTTTTATTTTGGTATAATACTTATTATAGAAAAAGTGCTTTTAAATAAGGTTTTGGAACGCTTACCAAGTGTTATAAGATGGATTTATTCATTTTTCCTAATTATGATAGGCTGGGTAATATTTAGGTCTGAGTCGCTGGCACAAATAGTATGGTATATAAAAGCAATGTTTACACCATCAGAAGGTTTAAACAGACTCACATATTATGTATTAAATCAATATGGTGTAGAGCTTATAGCTGCTTGTATATGCAGTATTCCTGTTGTAAAATGGCTTAGAAAAAAAGAACAACAATATGGCGGTTTGCTTACAATAGGTGAAAATATTTGGGCTATGGCTATGTTTGGTTTATCGGTAGTTTGGCTTATCAGCTCATCTTTTAATCCATTTATTTATTTTAGATTTTAAGAAAGGTAAATACTTATGCGAAAAATTTGTAATTATATATTTTTAGCTGTTTTTGGCATTATTTTATTACTTGTACCAGCATTAAGTATTGCTATGCCAAAAGAAGTTGCATCTTTTTATGAAAACCGTATGCTTGAAACCAAACCAGAGTTTTCTATTCAAAGCCTTGCAAATGGCGATTATTTTGCAGGTTGGGACAGCTATTTTAGTGACCATATAGTTGGAAGAACAACGCTTTTAAAATTATATTCAGGTATTCAGCTTGCACTGCCAAGAGTAGAAGTTAATAATGTTATTGAAAGTGATACAGGTGCACTTTTAAATTCAACCGCTCAAGAGATTTTTAATATTGAATTTGAAAAGCAAAATATGGACAATAAAACAGAAATGATAAAAAATGTTGCTGAATATGTCCAAAATTCAGGTGCCATTTATTGTTATGTAGGTGTGCCAGAGCAAAGATATATTTATTATGATGAATACCCAGAATATATGAAAATGGGTACACAGCTAGTAACATATGCTGAGGAGCGTATATTTGATGCACTGGAAGACACAAATGCGGTTGCAGTTAATATGCGACCAGTGTTTGAAAGTCTGGAAAACCCAAAAGATTATTATTTATCTATTGATACACATTATAACTTTGATGGTGCATTATTAACATATAGAACTCTAATGCAAAAGATAAATGAAAGACTTGATACACCTATGAAGATTTATAGTGATGATGAGCTTGTATTTCATGTGTCAGACAGTGAACTTATAGGTGCTCAAAGTCGTGCCGTATGCAATTTGCAAAGCAGGAAAGAATATATAAAATGGGCAGAACCAGTACAAAGTGTAGAATTTACAAGAATGGATAATGGAGCTGAAAGTGAACCATTTGTATATAAACAGGGTAATGCACAATTTTCTGCTTATGGTGATTATATGTCTGGAGATATGGGCGAAACTATAATTAAAACAAATCAAACAGATAAACCAAAGGTGCTTATGTATGGTGATTCATTTACTAATCCACTTGAAACACTAATATATGCATCTTGCAGTGAATTTCGTTCACTTGATTTTAGACATTATGATGATATGACACTATATGAATATATAGATATGTATAAGCCTGATATTGTAATTGCAGTAAGAGATAATATTTCATATAATATGTCTGATGGCAATGGACAATATTGTTAATAAAAATTAGAGCTGAGGAGAGATGAAATATGGGCTCGCTCATTGGACGAATGACTCCAACCAAAATTATTGTTACCGGTTATTTGTCTATTATTTTATTTGGTGCATTACTGCTTATGCTGCCTGTTTCTAGTGCAGAGCATACAGTTACTCCTTTTTTAGATGCATTATTCACCGCAACTTCTGCAACTTGTGTTACTGGACTTATAGTATATGATACTGCAACTCACTGGTCACTATTAGGTCAAGTTATTATAATCACGCTTATTCAGATAGGTGGTTTAGGATTTATAACAATGGCAACTATGATTGCCACCATTTCAAGACGTAGAATAGGTCTTAAATCCCGTTTTGTAATGCAGGAATCTATTGCAGCCCCTCAAATGGGTGGTATTGTTAGACTTACTCGTTTTGTTTTTACTGTAACAGTTGCTGTTGAAGTCACAGGTGCTGTTATTTTATCACTCAGGTTTATACCAATGTTTGGCTTTATAAAAGGTGTTTGGTATGGTGTTTTCCATTCAATATCAGCCTTTTGTAACGCTGGTTTTGACCTTATGGGTTCTTATAGCGGTAAGTTTACTTCACTTACCGCATTTGAGTCAGATTGGGTTGTAAACATTGTAATTATGTCACTTATTGTGTTTGGTGGTCTTGGTTTCTATGTTTGGGAAGATATTTGGCTTCATAGACGTGATAAAAAACACTTCTCACTGCAAAGTAAAATTGTAGTTTGTGCAACTGTTTTTCTCATTATAGTTCCAGCTATTTTTATATTGATTTTCCAGCATGGAAATGTTGAAACAGGTCTTACAAGACCAGCTCAAGGTTTAGCTGCACTTTTTCAGTCTGTTACAACTCGTACAGCAGGTTTTAACTCGGTTGGACTTGATAAGCTAGAGCCTAACAGTCAATTATTAATGATACTGCTTATGCTGATAGGTGGTTCTCCAGGTTCTACGGCGGGCGGTATGAAAACAACCACTTTTGTTGTGTTATTACTATGTATACATGCGGTTATACGAAAAGAGGACGAGCTTGAATGTTTCGGCAGAAGAATAGATAAAACCGTACTTAAAAATGCGGTTACAATCGCTATGAGTTATGTTATGCTCTGTCTATTTGGTGCAATGGCTCTATGTTATTTTGACGGTGTAACTATGATGCAGGCGGTTTTTGAAACATCTTCAGCTATTGCAACTGTTGGTCTTACACTGGGAATAACTCCTAATTTAAGTGCTGCATCACATATTATTTTAATATTTTTAATGTTTTTAGGTCGTGTAGGCTGTATGACTATGCTTTATGCCATTGTGCAAAGCCAGACACATGGTCTGTCTAAAAAACCACTTGAAAAGATAGCTGTCGGATAAAAAGATTTTTTAAATAAACACTAAAAAAAGCTTGCAATTTGTATAACTATGTGATATTATAACCTTACGACTGTAATGCCTAAACCGGAAAGAGGTGAAACAACATGAAGCAGGGTATCCAC
>CALWMO010000147.1 GCA_944381965.1 uncultured Butyricicoccus sp. | reverse complement strand
AACCTAAAAACTCATAGTCAATACGGCTTTTGAGCTTTAAACCCGAACCAACTACATTTGTTTTAGTTGTTTTTATAGCACTTGCAGCAATAGCAGAAGTCATATAAAGTGTTCGACTTCGGTTTCTGAGTGTCCATAAGTTGGCATCAATGTCCAGTTGTGGACTTGCTGAAATGCCCGTCATGCCCTTTAAACTCTTTTTTGTGTATGATGCACCGCCCTCACTGTAACCAGTGTTGACTATCTCGCCCATCATTTTGAGTTTTTCCCTTGCTACCATGCGTTTAAGTGCCGACTGTGGAGAGATAACACTTATAGCTTTATCAACTATATTCAATTTTTAAATCCCTCCTTTTTAAAAATCTCTTGGTACAACACCTGTTACCTTATTTCTGCCTTTGCCATTACTTGCACTTTGCTCTGATGTAACACGATTTTCTAAATATTTAATCATGTCAGCAATCTCATTTAAGTTAGCTCTTGTTAAACTTCTTGAACCTACTTTATACGACTGAGCACCAGAAAGAATTGCTTCCTCTGCCTCATAATATTGCTCTAATCGCTTTTTATATCTTTCTAAGGCTGTTACCATATATCAACACCTCTTGCTTTTTTGTGCCTTTGCGGTTTGATTTGCTGTGATGGAGGCGGTGCAATTCCAAGTCTGCACTGTTCCATGTAATCAAGGTTTGGATTTAATATTTCAAGAGCAGCAGTGTTATAGTTTCTGAGGTCAAAAGGTTCATTTCGTGCATGAGCACTTTTCTTTTCCCAACTTATAACGTTTTTACCTTTAACCGTTCTAATAACTCTGCGTTCAGCAGTCAGACCCTCAAAATACTGTTCATCATATCCTCTGTCAGTTTCAATCGGGAATGAACAATAACCGTCATGTTCTGGAAACTGCACTTGCAATCTTGATGTTAATGTATCCTTGCCTGCATCAACACCGATATTAAACAGCCATACACCCGCTTTGTTTCGGGTTTTAGGTCGCTGAATAAAAGCCTCGCCCGAACCGCCACGACCTTTTATTGCCCAAACTCTGTTCATTTCACGTTTTCTGCAATATGCATAAACCTCGCTTGTGAAATGACCGCCTGAGTCGATACAAGTAGTCATTATCTGCATAACTTGACCATCTTGTTTTTGATATGTAGCAAACAGCACATTATCAAGACTTTCCCAAACCTCTTTTTGTCCTGCATCGCCCATCAAAACACCGTATTTTATACCCCAAGACTTTTTACCTGCTCCCCAGCCTACAATTTCATATTCTAGGCGATTATCTTGCACGTCAACCGCACAAGTAAGCACCAAAACAGGCTCTGGAATAAAACAGTTATACATTTCTCTGCGTTTTAGCAGTAATTCGTTAATATCAAGCTGTCCTTGTTCTTCCCATGCATCACCAAGAGCAGTATTGTGCCAAACTTTTAAAGCCTCTACGCTGTCATGTTTGGCGGTTAGAAAATCGCTTGCGACCTCGTCCCATGTTTTCCATGGTGATGCAAGCTCGTTTAAGTGAAAACCTCTCCATTTTCTATCTGGGTTTTTAGCTTTCCAGCGTATAGGCTGACGTTTCCACTTTGTTTCTTTAGATAAGCAACCACATTTTCTGCACTCCAAACCTAAAATGGTTGCTTCATTGCCCTCATGCTCAAATTTAAGCTGTGACCATTCAAGCGGTTGGAACTCGCCACACTCAGGGCAAGCAAACTCTAATTCTTCAGCGGTCGAATTATCAAAATCCTTATCAATCCTTGATGCACCTTTAATGGTTGGTGTAGAAACTTCGATAATTTTTCTGTTCCAGAATGTTGTAGTTCGCTTGACTGCAAGTGCAACAGGGTCACCTTCCTTGCCTGCTGACACTGGAAAACGGTCAACTTCATCAAGTAGCAAAACTCTTATTGGACGTGATGCAAGTTTAGCAGGAGTGTTAGCACCTATCATAGTTATGTGACCACCTGGAAAAGATTTATGGAAAGTTGTATTTCCTGAACGTTTATCTTTTCTATCTACCACTCTTTGTGTGAGTGATGGGCAATCTCTAATCATAGGTGCTAGTCTATCTTTAGAGAACGACTCTGCCATTTCATCGGTAGGCTGAATATACATCATAGGTGCAGGGTCATAATGAATGTAATAACCCATTGCATTAAGAAGTATTTCCGTTTTACCAACCTGTGCTGATGATTTTATAACTATTCGTTCAACTCTTGGGTCGCCTATTGCGTCCATAATTTCACGCTGATAAGGTGCTCTGTCAGTTCTCCACCTACCATGTTCAGCAGATGCCTCTGGAGATAGAAAACGGTATTCATCTGCCCACTCACTAACTGTCAAATCTGGTGGAGTTGCAAAGGCTTTCATGAGTTTTGCGAATAGTCTTTGTGTTCTATGAAAGTCAGTATTCTTCTTCTGTTTCATTTTCTTCTAATTCATCTTCAAGTGATAATGATTCTACAAAATCGGCTGGATTGTATTCAGCTATCTCATTTAATGCATCTGCAACCTCTCTTGATATGACCTTTTGAATTTGAGCTTTATCTTCAATACCTGCAATCTCTGGTGAGACTTTAACAGGTATTGCAAGAAGTCTAGTTTTAACAGCTGATGCCATACCCGTCCAAATTCTTTCTACATCTTCGGCTTTATGTAATTTACTTTCCAAGGTCTTGACTGTTAGCTCAGTTTTTCGCATTTTAATAAATTCATGTTCAGTTTTAACCTGTTCAAGTGTCATTTCTTTCTTTTTAGGTTTTGCTTGAGTTATCTTAAAATTGATATACCCTTGCACTGAATGTTCAAGGTCATATACCCCTCGCCTAGTGCGAACTACAACATCATCTTCCACTAATTGCCTTACCATTCGTTGGGAAATCCCAAGACAACTTGCAAGCGTTTGAATGTTGACTTCCATATACCACAAACCCCCTTTAAAACGGAAATGGCAATCCCACTTTTTTTGAACAAAAATCTTAATTTTTTTGGGAGTCGCAGAGCCACTCAAAAAATTTTTCCCCACAGTACCTTTTGAAATGGAGTATCGCACGGGGCTCGAACCCGTCCACTCAGTTTGGAAGACTGATATGCTACCAAATACATCAGCGATACATATACATACCCCTTGCAGGGTATGTATGCTCACGGTATTTGTAGGGGGAAAGATATGTACCCTCTCACCGCCCTCATGCAGACGGTCAAGGGATAATACACAAGGCTTAATGCCAAGCCTTGTGAAAAAGAAAAACTTAATTGAATTGTGCGAATTATCCTGTCGCATGGCAGATAGTTTGGAATATATAGCTTATCACCCTTTCTGTCCTCACGCAGACAGTTAAGGGATATTCAAGGCTTGACTTATCAAACCTTGTGAACACTGTAATCCTAAGAATACAGCTCAATCCAAAAAATAAGAGCATAGAGGTTTATTCCCCTATGCTCACTATGATAAACTAAAATGTGATACAAATTCTGCACACTTTATAAAAGGTGCATTTCTTCTGAAATTATATCCATAAGTTCAGAATTCCATTTGAAAGCCATTCTTTCACTTACTGGTATCTGTAATGCTGCCCCACAAAGAGTATGCGAACGGTCAAAGTAAACCATTTTTATTATTTTCAGCCTACTATTTGCATATTTCATTTTAGCAACTGTTTCCAATGCAGTTTCAATAACTTTCACCCTGCCCTCTTCCTGTGCAGTTTTTATCTGTTTATTTTTGATTTCAGGATAGCTTTGTAAAATTTCTCTTATGTACGCAAGTTTGCCTCGTTTCCTCAATGTTATACCTCCAATGCAAATATCTTAGCATTTCTTTACTGTATAAAGTTCAATCAGTTGCACCATATCTTTTCTCAAAATAGTCTGGGTAGAATGGCATAAAAAAACCTACAAGATTATCATTATCATCATACGCTTTTATAGCTGATGTCGCCTTATCTCCACCATAAAGCTTGTATTTTTTAAACTTTTTATAATACTTATTCCTTACATAAACATTCTGCCCATTATTTAGTATCAGTTTTCTAACATTTCCTATATACCTATCTTCAAATTTAGTAGATATGTTTATAACCTTGTTTTTATCATTTTTGTTTAAAATCTCACTAATAGTCTTTTCTGACAAAACTGCTATTTTAATGTAAGAAAATAAATCGCAGTTAGATAATAAAAATCCACAATGTTTTTCAATTATCAAAAAAACTTTGTCATCAATTATTACTCGTTTTACTTCTTTGTTTTTAGAAATAGCCTTGTCCACATATTTAAAAATTCTACAATCAAGCATTTTGTTCTCCTCACGCAAGAAGTCCTATAACAACCATCATTGTCGCAAGCATAAGCACTGCTACTCTTTCAGACATTTGATTACTGTCTTTTGATGGCTCGTTAAAAATCTTCCCTACAACTCCAAGCATCATTAA
>CALWMO010000146.1 GCA_944381965.1 uncultured Butyricicoccus sp. | reverse complement strand
AGAAAAAACACAGGATATTTCATATGTACAGCGTGCAATATCAACTGTGTTTGGTGATGTTGGTATTTTATTTATTACAATCGCAATTTTCTTCTTTGCATTTACAAGTCTTGTGGGTAACTATTATTATACAGAGTCAAACCTATTGTTTATTAAGAATAATAAAACATTGTTAAATGCATTTAGAGTTACTTGTCTAATCGCTATTTTCCTTGGTGCACAGGCGGATTTCTCAACAGTATGGAATTTAGCAGACGTTTTAATGGGCTTTATGTCTATTGTTAATATCTTTGCTATTGTGCTTCTGGGAAATATCGCTATAAATGCATTAAGAGATTATGACAAACAGCGTCAAGAGGGTATAAACCCAGTATTTAAAGGTAAAAATATAGGTCTTAATGACTTAGACACATGGAATTAAAATAAAAGGACTGCAAATGCAGTCCTTTTTTAGTTAGTAGTTAAAAGGTAAAATACCTAGCTTATCAAGTGCATATGAAATACCGTTTTCATCAACATGCTTTGTAACGAAATCAGCCGCTTGTTTGACATCATCCATAGCATTGCCCATAGCAATACCGATATTTGCATGAGAAATCATTTCAATATCATTTCCGCCATCACCAAAAGCTATACTCTGCTCAAGTGGAATATTAAAATATTCAAGTATTTTATCCATACCTATGTGCTTGCCGCCATCAGTAGGTATAACATCGGCGAACATTGGATGCCAACGTGTACATCTGCAATGTGGCAGATGCTCAAGAAATTCCTTATCCTGCTCTATTGGCATAAATGCACCAAGCTGATATACATCATTTTCTAAAGCCCTTTGAGTGTCCTCTACATGACCTAAAATTTTTTCACCACCAAGCATTTTATTAAAACGCTCAGTATGTTCATTTTCAAGGCCTAAATAATGATGTTCAGCTTCTATAAAACTACAAGCAATGTTATTTTCTTTTATGTACGGAAGTAGCATTTCAATAGAGCTTTTTGGGATTGTGTGACTGTGAATCATTTTATCGCCAATATAACACATTTGACCATTTAAATAAATATATCCATCAAATTCAAAATCAAAAACTTCACGAAGGTATGTAGCGGTTTGAGGTGCACGACCGGTTGCAACAAAAAGCTTTACACCCATATCACGCAAAGCATAGAGAGCATTTTTAGTAGTTTCTGGCACCTTATGAGTGTTAAAACTTAGAAGAGTTCCGTCAATATCAAAAAAAGCGGCACGAATCATATGTTATATCCTTTCTATATTTATTATCAAATCAAGTAACAGTATAGCATAATAAGCCAAATAAAAAAAGCCTTAGGCGAATTAACACCTAAGACTTTGAAAGCTTATAATTACTTGCCGCCAGCCATGGAAGCAACTTCTGCTGCGAAGTCGTCAACCTTCTTTTCGATGCCTTCGCCCTTTTCAAAACGGGTGTAGGAAGCTAGCTTGATTTCGCCGCCAAGTTCCTTAGCAACAGCTGCAATGTGCTGCTCAACAGAAACCTTGTTCTCTTTAACGAAAGCCTGCTGTAGTAAGCAGTTTTCTTCGTAATACTTGCCGATACGACCATCAACCATCTTGTGGATAATCTGCTCTGGCTTTGGCTTAGCAGCAGTCTTGTTCTCCTCAAGAGCCTGAGCTAGAAGGATTTCTCTTTCCTTAGCTAGAGTAGCCTCATCAACATCGGACTTGTCCATGAAAGATGGGTTCATAGCAGCAGCCTGCATACCGATATCCTTACCAAGAGCAAGAACAGTAGCGTTACCCTTTAGGTTCTCAGAAACTTCAAGAGCAACAAGAACACCGATAACACCACCCATGTGGTTGTAAGCAACGTTTACAGTGTTAGCATCGTAACGAGCGAAACGACGAATCTGAATGTTCTCACCGATAGTTAAAATCTTCTCCTGAAGAGCAGCCTCAACAGTCATGCCGTCCATATCGCAAGCCTTAAGAGCCTCAACATCAGCTGGGTTAGACTTGATAACAACAGCAGCAAGGTCGTTTACGAACTTCTGGAAGTCAGCGTTCTTAGCAACGAAGTCGGTCTCAGAGTTAACTTCGATGATAGCACCGATACCACACTCATCACAAACCTTAGCACAAACCATACCCTCAGCAGCGATACGGTCAGCCTTCTTAGCAGCCTTAGCTAGACCCTTTTCACGAAGAATTTCGATAGCCTTATCGAAATCACCGTCAGCCTCTGTTAAAGCCTTCTTACAATCCATCATACCTACGCTAGTCATTTCACGTAGCTTCTTTACGTCAGCAGCAGTAAAAGCCATTTTTATATTCCTCCAAAAAATAGAATTTTAAATAAAAGTAGGGTGGAAGGCTCCGGCGACCGCTAATAAAAGCGATGCAAGCCGAAAACCGGCACGCCAAAAGAGCTTTCGCACCCTAACATAAAAATCAAAAATTAGTTTAAATTAAGCCTCAGCAGTAGTAGCTTCTTCGTCCTTAGCCTCAACCTCTAACTGCTCGCCCTGCTTGCCCTCGATTACAGCGTTAGCCATAGTCTGAGAGATTAGCTTGATAGCACGGATAGCATCGTCGTTACCTGGGATAACGTAGTCGATTTCGTCTGGGTCACAGTTTGTGTCAACGATAGCAACTACTGGAATACCTAGCTTCTTAGCCTCAGCGATAGCGTTCTTTTCCTTGCGTGGGTCAACAACGAACATAGCACCTGGAAGCTTCTTCATGTCCTTAACGCCACCAAGATACTTCTCAAGCTTAGCGATTTCAAGCTGAAGCTTGATAACTTCCTTCTTAGGCAGAAGGTCAAAAGTGCCGTCTTCCTGCATCTTCTTAAGCTGATTTAGACGGTTGATACGAGTACGCATTGTCTTGAAGTTAGTCAGCATACCACCTAACCAACGAGCGTTTACAAAGTACTGACCTGCACGCTCAGCTTCCTCACGGATAGCGTCCTGAGCCTGCTTTTTAGTACCAACGAACAGGATAGAATCACCGTTAGCAGCGATGTCACGAATGAAGAAGTAAGCTTCTTCAAGCTTCTTAACAGTCTTCTGCAGGTCGATGATGTAGATACCGTTACGCTCAGTGAAGATGTATGGAGCCATTTTTGGGTTCCAACGACGGGTCTGATGACCAAAGTGTACACCAGCTTCTAAAAGCTGTTTCATAGAGATTACGCCCATTTTAATATTTCCTCCTTGGTTTTTACCTCCATCTCGTTCATCTGTCAGCGGCAGTATATATAAATACCACCAGCCGCTTGCATCACGAGATGTGCGTAATATTCATACTGGTTTATCTTATCACACAAAACACTTTTTGTCAAAGGGTAATTTTATCTTATATTAGCCCACCATTTTTTTCTTTCTTTTCGTTTAATATTATGTTCATATCTAACTAAAATTATATCATCACCGATTTTTTCTATTTGTTCCCAAGCGATAACATAATCTTCATCACGACCCAAAAGACCAAAAAAGTGACATCGTCCAGGAACAACTATAGAAACTACTCTGCCACAAAGTGTATCAACTTCAACATCACCTACATAACCCATTCTGCACCCATCATAGAGGTTTATAACTTCTTTACATCTTAAATCGGTTATGCGACAGCAACTAGACATGTTTTAAATCCTCCTTTAGCTGATTTTTTTGAAAAATTCTTCGGTAGATATACCCGATGGCCTATTGAACCTGCCGAGTTTAAATAAACATTCAGGATTTCTTGTTAGTGTGTTTACACGCTCTTCGCATGTTAGAGTGCATAAAAAGCCTAAGCTTTCTATTATTTCCTCACTTTCAGAGCTGTAAAAACCATAAGGGTATGTGTAACAGGTTGGGGCGGATATTCCGTTATCTGTGAGTAATTTTTGCAGTTTTTCTGTATCAGCAACTAAAATATTTTGATAATCTTCTTTGCTTTCACCACGAATACGGGTACTGCCTTGGCGTGGACTTTGTTCATGCATATCATATGAATGGTTTTGTATTTCAAAAACATCACTCATTTCCTTTAATCTATTTATGTTTAAATAAGACCAATAAGCGTTTTCTTCGCCGGTGTTGGTAAAATTTTCTGTTTCAGAGCCAATGACAGAGATTACAGCGGTCATATTACGCTCTTTAAGTAGTGGATAAGCATAAAGAAAGTTATTAAAATGTCCGTCATCAAATGTTATCATAACAGGTTTTTGGGGAAGGTCTGCAAGACCGTCGACATAACGAATTAAATCACTAACAGTTACTGTTTCATAGCCATTTGCTTTTAAGTAATCCAAATCACTAGCTAAAGCATCTGGAGATACAACATAATCACCAGCTCTTGCAGTATCTCTAAGTATGCTGTGATACATAATGATAGGAAGTTCTACTTTATCATCAGTATAAGCGGTTTGGGTTTGTAAAGGCTTTGAAATTACAAATTCATTTGCAAAATATATACCGAAAAGCAAAACAAAAACAGTAAATATTTTAAGTA